>JBAWWR010000024.1:0-25101 GCA_037146675.1 Verrucomicrobiota bacterium
GCGCGCACTCTGGCTGGCCGCGCTTGGTGCGGTGGCGGTGGTATTGCTGCGGCGTTCGTGCGCCGGTAACGGCGTGTGCGGCGGCTGTGCTCGATTTGACGGCTGCGCGTTACCGTGGAAGGTGCGCCAACCTTGAACCGTCGTGATTTCATGCGCGGCGTGTTTCGCGGTGCCGCTCTGATCGGCCTCGGCGGAGTTCTCGCCAGCGTTATTCGGCGCACCCACGCCACCGGCGCGGTCTGGCAAATTGACCCATGGAAATGCACTGCTTGCGGACGGTGTGCGACCGAATGCGTACTCGAACTGTCCGCCGTGAAATGCATCCATAGTTTCGACATGTGCGGCTATTGCCAACTCTGCACCGGTTACTTCGAACCGCAACCGAACAAACTCAACACTGCCGCTGAAAACCAACTTTGTCCGACCGGCGCCATCAAACGGCAATTCATCGAAGACCCGTATTACGAGTATACGATTGACGAGCCGCTCTGCGTCGGCTGCGGCAAATGCGTCAAAGGCTGCACGATGTTTGGCAACGGCTCGCTGCATCTCCAGATCCGCCATGACCGGTGCGTTAATTGCAACGAGTGTTCGATTGCCCGCGCCTGCCCTGCCGACGCCATCCACCGCGTCCCGGCGGCGCAGCCCTACCGGTTCAAGAGTCGGGAAGGAGCGCCGGGCTAATGATGCTCGCAGCCCAACGATTTCCACCGCCGGAATTTTCCGAGACGGGCCATCAATTACCGGGCTTTCTCGCGCCGGCGGCCCGCGCGCTTTCCTTTGAGCGGCTTGACGTAATAGTGCTGGCCATAGCACTGGCGGTAGCGACGTGGTTCGTATTCCGGCAACGGTCGCGGCGCGGTCTCGTTTGGCTGGGGATTTTCTCAGTGTTGTACTTTGGCTTCTGGCGAAAAGGCTGCGTCTGTTCGATCGGCAGCATCCAAAACATCGCGCTGGCGCTGAGCGATTCGGCGTACGCCATTCCGGTCACCGTTGTCGCGTTCGGACTGCTGCCGCTGGTGGTCGCATTATTCTTTGGCCGCGTTTTTTGCGCGGCGGTCTGTCCGCATGGTGCATTGCAAGACGTAGTTCTGCTCAAACCAGTCACGGTACCGGTCTGGCTCGAACACGGTTTACGAATGCTGGCGTACATTTACCTCGGCTTGGCGATTATCTTCGCGGCGACCGGTGGCGGATTCATCATCTGCCAATATGATCCATTCGTGTCGATCTTTCGGCTCAGCGGAAATACGGCAATGGTCGTGACCGGCGCGGTATTTCTCGTGGCGGGCATTTTCATTGGCCGGCCCTATTGCCGATTTCTCTGCCCGTACGGCGTGCTACTCGGCTTGGTAGCGCGCGTCTCGCAATGGCGCGTTCGCGTTACACCAACTACCTGTACGCAATGCCGACTCTGCGAACAATCCTGCCCATTCAATGCGCTCAATTCCGCCACCCTCGCCACTCCCGCCCGAAACGTCGCCGCCGACAAACGCCGGCTGGCGTGGTTAATCGCACTCTTGCCGGTACTGATCGCACTCGGTTTCTGGCTCGGTGGAATTTCTGGTACCGCACTCGCGCGCCATCACCGGCTGGTCAACCTCGCCGAACGAATTCACCTCGAAGCAACCGGTGCTGTGACCGGCACCACTGATGCCGCGACCGTCTTTCGCGCCACCGGCACAGCGCCGGAAGAACTTTTCAACGCCGCGCGCCAACTCCAACGCCGGTACGTCCGCGCCGGTCGATTAGCTGGTCTCTGGATTGGACTAGTGATCGGCCTGAAACTGCTCACGCTCGCCGTGCACCGGCACCGGCCCGACTACGAAGCCGACCAGACGCGGTGCATCGCCTGCGCGCGGTGCTACCGGTACTGTCCGGAAGAATTAAAGCGCCCCGAGTTACCGGTGCCCGAATGAAAAACCTCCTCGACCAACTCGCGCGCGCCGGCCTGCTGACGGCAGGTTTGTTTGTCGTGCTGCTGGCTGGCCTGCTCGCATTCACCACCGTGCGCGGCAAAGTCGCCACCCTGGTAAATTCGAAACAAGTCGTGCGCCTCCACGAAGAATTGCGGGCCCGGCCGAAAGACGAAGCGTTGAAGCAGCAGATCCGGCGCCTCGACCTTCAACTCCGGCAAGAAACGTTTGACCGGCTCCACCGCTCGCACCACGCTGCTCGCGCGCTGGTCGGCGGACTGGTGGTGTTTTTATTGTGCGCGCACCGGATGCGCCGGCCATCAGCACCAAATCCACTGGCGTGGGGCGCGCGCCGACCGGAGCAGCACCGGCTCGCCCGCTATGGCGTGGCGGGCGTATTTGCACTCGTGGCGTTCGCGGCAGTGCTGGTATCGCTGGCACCGGTACGGTTACCGGACCGCGCGGCGGCAGTTGAACCGCCGGTTGCCGACGAAGAATATCGCCAGCAGTGGCCGGCCTTTCGCGGACCGACCGGCGCCGGCAGTGCGCCGGATGCAAACATCGCGTTGCCGTGGCGCGTCCGTTGGAAAACGCCGGTCCCGCTACCCGGCATGAGTTCGCCGATTGTCTGGAGCAACAGCGTGTTCCTGACCGGCGCGACCGACAAGGAAAACCGCGTGTTCCGGTTTGATGCCGAGACCGGTGCGCTCGCATGGTCGGTGACTGTGACCGGCCCGAAAGCGCAGGCACCGAAAACCACTGAAGATACCGGCCTCGCCGCGCCGACGCCCGTCACCGATGGGCAGCGAATCTACGCGATCTTTCCCGACGGGTTGGTGGCGGCGTTCGACTTTACCGGCAAGCCGGTCTGGACGCGCAATCTAGGCGCGTTGGAAAATTCCTATGGCTACGCCGCATCACCGGCGTTATACCGCGACCGGTTGCTGATCCAAATTGATAACGGCGATCCGTCCGATAACCAATCACGTTTGCTGGCGCTCGACACGCGCACAGGACGGCAACTCTGGCAGGTCAACCGCCCCGTGGCGAGCTCGTGGACATCGCCGGTCGTGGTTGAATGGAATGGCCAACCACAGTTGCTCACCTGCGCCACACCGTTTGTCATCGCGTACAATCCGCTCGACGGCACGGAGCTGTGGCGCACACCAGGATTGCAAGACGATTGCGCGCCATCGCCGATTCTTGCCGGCAATGTTGTTGTGGCCGTCGCGCCGAACAACGCCGTACTTGGTGTGCAACCCGGCACGACAAACGTGTTGTGGCGCACCACCGATGGCGTGCCGGACGCGCCGAGTCCGGTCAGCGATGGCCAGCGCATTTATTTAATAGATCCGAACGGAACTCTGAGTTGCCTGCGGCAGGATACCGGCACGGTAGTTTGGACACATGACTTCGATGATCATTTTTACGCCTCGCCGTCGTTGGCCGGTGGGACATTGATTTTATTGAGCCGCAAAGGTGTCGCGTATCTCGTCGCAACGGGCGACAATTACCGGGAACTCGGCCGCTTTGAACTCGGCGAGAGATGCAACGCCAGTCCGGTCCCGCGCGGGCAACGGCTGTTCGTGCGCGGCCACCAACATCTGTTTTGCATCGAAGGCCAGCCGCAATGACCCCGTCGCCTTACGCGGAGTTTGTCGAGCAGCTGCTGGCACAAACCGGACGCGCGCCGGCAGCGACGATTCCGATTTTACAGGGAATTCAACGCAAGTACCGGCATCTACCGGAAGCGGCGTTGCGGCACGTCAGCGAAGTGACCGGCATCCGTCTCGCCGATCTGGTTGGCGTGGCGACGTTTTATCATCAGTTTCGGTTGCAGCCGGTCGGGCGGCACACACTGCGGGTTTGCCACGGCACCGCCTGTCACGTCAAAGGTTCGGAAAACATCCACGACGCAATCAATCGCGCACTGCGCATTCCGCCCGGGCGCGACACGACACCCGACAATGAGTTCACCATCGAACGCGTTGCTTGTCTCGGCTGTTGCACGCTCGCACCGGTCGTGGCAATTGAACATCTGACCTACGGCCATCTGGCTGCCGATACCATTGGCGCGCTACTGGATGATTTCCGCGCGACTCGGCATGAGGAAATCAGAGACGTGGACACAGTGTTAAGCACTCGTAACGGCCCCCGCGCCGAAATCCGTGTCGGGCTCGGCTCGTGTTGCATGGCGAAAGGCAGCGATGAGTTGTTTCACCGGCTGCGAGCCACGGTGAACGATTTCGGCCTCGCTGTAACTGTGAAACGTGTTGGCTGCGTCGGCATGTGCCACCAAACGCCGATGGTCGAAGTGCGGTTACCGGGCGGGCCGACGGCATTTTACGCGAAGGTCACGCCAACCGATGCCGAAGACATCGTGCGCCGACATTTTAAACCGGTCAACCTCGGGCGCCGGTTGCTCCGCTGGGCGGACCGGCGGCTGGAAGAACTGGTCACAAACAAAACCGACACCGCACCAGCGCTCGACGTCCACAGTCAACCGGTCGAGGCGTTTATGCGCCGGCAAATTCGCATCGCCACGGACGGTTTCGGCGAACTGGACCCACTCGACCTCGACGAGTATCTGGCTGGCGGCGGACTCAAGGGACTAACAAAAGCGCTCACCGTTAAACCCGAAGAAATTATCGACGAAATCACCGGCAGCGGCTTGCGCGGTCGCGGCGGCAGCGGCTTTCCGACCGGCACAAAGTGGTCACGCGTGCGCAGCGCGACTGGCGACTTGAAATACATCGTCGTCAACGGCGACGAAGGCGATCCCGGCGCATTCATGGACCGGATGTTGATGGAATCATTTCCCTACCGGATCATCGAAGGCGTGCTCATCGCGGCGCGTGCCGTTGGTGCGACGGAAGGCTACATTTACGTCCGCGCCGAATATCCGCGCGCGGTGATCCGATTACGCGCGGCGATTTGTGAATTGGAAGAACGCGGGTTTCTCGGCAAAGATTTTCGGCTGAAATTGTTTGAAGGTGCCGGCGCGTTTGTGTGCGGCGAGGAGACGGCCTTACTGGAATCCATCGAAGGCCGACGCGGCATCCCGCGCGTGCGACCACCCTTTCCTTCCGAGCGCGGGTTGTGGGGCCGGCCGACGTTGGTGAATAACGTCGAAACCTTCGCGCTCGTGCCGTGGATTATCCGCAAAGGCGCGGCGGCGTTTGCGGCATTCGGCACAGAAAGCAGCAAAGGCACGAAGGTATTCGCGTTGGCCGGTGAAGTTGCGCGGGCCGGTCTGATCGAAGTACCGATGGGCATCACCATCCGTGAAATCGTCGAAGAAATCGGCGGCGGAGTTCCTAGCGGTAAGAAATTCAAGGCCATCCAAATCGGTGGGCCGTCGGGTGGTTGCCTGCCGGCGGCGCTTGCGGACACGCCTGTGGATTACGAGGCGCTCGCGAAAGTGGGCGCAATCATGGGTTCGGGCGGATTGATCGTGCTCGACGAGGACGCGTGCATGGTCGACATGGCCCGGTTTTTCATGTCGTTCCTGAAAACGGAATCGTGCGGCGAATGCACTTTTTGCCGGATCGGCACCCAGCGAATGTTTGAGATTCTCGACCGGCTGTGCACCGGCAAAGGACGCCACAGCGACCTCGTTGAGTTGGAGCAACTCGCCGGTCTGACAACCGCCGGTAGTTTATGCGGGCTTGGACGCACCGCGCCAAACCCGGTGCTGACAACACTCCGGTATTTCCGCGAGGAATACGAAGCCCATATCGCCGGTCACTGTCCGGCCGGCCACTGCAAGGCACTCATTCGATACGTCGTGCAGGACAATTGCATCGGCTGCACCATCTGCGCTCAACGTTGCCCCACCAACGCCATTCCGCTCACGCCTTACCGGCGGCATCAGATCAACGCCGCACTGTGTACCCGCTGTGACGCTTGCCGGACCGATTGCCCAGAGAATGCCATCGCCATCGAAAACGCCAGCCAACCGATGACGCCATGAACCTCACACTTACCATCGACAACCGCCCGGTCACCGTGCCCGACGGAAGCACGATTCTCGACGCTGCCCGGCAACTCGGCATCGAAATTCCAACACTCTGCTTTCTCGCTGGCGTGAAAGAGAACCGGCCGTCGTGCATGGCGTGCGTCGTGCGCGTCAACGGCGTCTCGCGCCTCGTGCCAGCCTGCTCGACGCACGTGACCGCCGGCATGGTTGTCGCCAGCGAAACGCCCGACGTGAAAGCCGCGCGCCGGGCGGCGTTAGAATTATTGTTCAGCGATCACCTCGGCGATTGCATCTCCGTCTGCCAACGCGCCTGCCCGGCGTATCTGCAAATCCCTGAAACCATCCGCCTCGTCGCGGCCGGTAAGATGGATGAAGCCATCGCGCTGGTGAAAGAGAATGTCGTATTCCCCGGCGTGCTCGGCCGGATTTGCCGGGCGCCATGTGAACAAGGTTGCCGACGGCGACAGCACGATGGGCCAGTCGCGATTCAATTAATCGAACGCGAAGTCGCCACTCGGGCCGGCAAGCACTACGTGCCGGTCTGCGCGCCCTCAACTGCCAAACGTGTGGCCATCGTCGGCGCGGGCGCGACCGGCTTGAGCGCGGCATTTTTCCTCTTAAAACTCGGCCACCGGGTTGTCGTGTTCGATGATCACGCCGCACCCGGCGGGCAGATGCGCACGGCGGAGTTACCGGCCGGTGTGCTTGACGCCGACATTGAGACGATTCGCCAGATCGGCTTGGAGTTTTGCGGTGAGCAGCGACTCGGGCGCGACCTGACCCTTGCCGATCTCTGCCGGCAACACGATGCCGTCCTCCTCACAGTCGGCAGTTTGGCGCTCACGGATTACCGGCAACTCGGCGTCGCGGCAACCGAACGCACAATCCGCGTCAATCCAGCCAACTTCGAGACGAACGTACCCGGCGTGTTTGCCGGCGGCACGTGCATTCGCGCCAGTTACGATCCGGCCCGGTCGGTCGGCGACGGCAAACTATTAGCCGAGTGCGTGGCTGGCCATCTTGCCGGCCGGTCAGTCCACATTGGTGTTAAGGAATTCACCTCGACGATTCCGAAACTAACTGCCGCTGAATACCGGCAGTTGCTCCACGGCGCGAACTCGGCGCTCACTGTGCGCGAGTTGGTCAGCGCGGCGGAAACAGCAGCGGGCCGTTGCTGTCATTGCGATTGCCGGGCGGCAAACGATTGCAAGCTGCGCGTAGTGGCCGAGAATTACAACGTCAACCCGAAGGCTTTTACCGGCGAACACCGGCGCGAGTTTGAGGTGATTCGGCAACCCGGCGGCGTGATCTTTGAACCCGGTAAGTGCATTTCGTGCGGCATCTGCGTCGCCATCGCCACTCAAGCGCGCGAACCGCTCGGCCTGGCGTTCATCGGGCGCGGATTCGACGTGAAAGTCGGCGTCCCGCTCAACGGCACGCTCACCGACGGCCTGCAGAAAGTCGGCGCCGATTGCGTCAAACACTGTCCGACTGGCGCGCTGGCGTTCGAACGCGAATCTTGACATATTCGCTTTAGCAGATATATTCGGCACCGTGAAAACGCGCATCCTCTTTCTTTGCACCGGTAATTCCTGCCGCAGTCACATGGCCGAAGGCTGGCTGCGCCATCTTGGCGGCGATCGCTTCGAGGCGCTCAGTGCCGGGGCCAAGCCTGCCGGCTACGTTCATCCGCTGACCATCGAGGTAATGGCGGAAGTCGGCGTGGACATCTCGCAACACCGGTCGAAGTCCATTGATGAGTTCGCCGGGCAGTCGCTCGACCTACTGGTGACGGTCTGCGGCAACGCCCGCGAGTCGTGTCCGATGTATGCGGGAGCGAAACAGCAGGTCCACTGGGGGTTCGACGACCCGGCGCACGCGACCGGAACAAAACCCGAACAGTTGGCGGTGTTCCGCCGGGTGCGGGACGAGATCCGCCGGCGGATTGAGCTATTCTTGAAGGAGGAGCAATGAAGGAGCACACGGATTTGTTCAAGGCATTCGCAGATGAGACGCGGGTGCGGATTTTGAGCCTACTGACGCACGGCGAACAATGCGTGTGCGAGTTGCACGGAACGCTGCGGCTGCCGCAGCCGGCAATCTCGCGTCACTTGGCGTACCTACGGCGGATGGGGCTGGTGGTGGAGCGCAAACATGGCAAGTGGGTAATCTACGCGCTGGCCCCGGCACGCGGTGCGGTGCACCGGTCGGTTTTGAAATGCTTGGGCAGCTGTTTCCGTGAAGTTGCAGTGCTGAAGAAGGATTTGGCACGGCGTGGCAAGATCAAGTCGCCGCGCTGCGTATGAGGTAAAATGAAAAAACTACAAATTCTCGGCACCGGCTGCGCTAAGTGCGCTACGCTGACCGCCAACGTGGAGGCGGCGGCTAAGGAACTCGGCATTGCGCACCAACTCGAAAAGATCTCGGACTTGAAACAGATCATGGCGTTCGGAGTGATGATGACACCCGCGCTGGTTGTGGACGGCGTCGTGAAGGTTTCCGGCAAGGTTCTTTCGCCGAAGGCAATCAAGGCACTGCTCGTATGAAGTTTTTTCAATTGGGCCTGATTGCCACCACGTTGATTGTGATGGCTGGCCCGGCACCGGCAGCGAATAAGCTACCTAAGCTACTCGATTTAGGTGCCAGTTATTGTATGCCGTGCAAAAAGATGGCGCCGATTTTGGAGGAGTTGAAAAAAGAATATGCCGGCAAGTTGGAGGTCGAGTTCATTGATGTGTGGAAGAATCCTGACGCCGGCAACAAATACGGCATCCGACTGATTCCCACGCAGATCTTTTACGATGCCACGGGCAAGGAACTGTTTCGCCACGAAGGCTTCTTCGGTAGAGAAGACATTCTCAGCAAGTTGAAGGAACTAGGCGCGGACTTGAGTGGCAAACCGAGCGCCGGCATTGTGCGAGAAGAACCGCTCGTGGCTGACACGCGTCCGCGCGAAACGGTCTGCTTTATGTGCGACAGCGACGTGAATCCGCAAACGAAAACGGTGGTAAAAGGCCAGAGCGAACAGCGCATTCTCTGTTCGGCGCACTGCTATTTCATCTACTTCTCCAGCTTGGTCAGCGCGGACGCCGCCGCCGAAGCCGCGAAAGTCAGCGTCACCGATGGGGCGACAGGCAACCTCGTGCCGGCCACGACCGCCACCTACCTGTGCGGGCTGGACACCAAAGGCCGACCCACGATCAAGGCGTTCGCTGACAAAGATTCTGCAATCAAGGAACAGCAGAACAACCCCGGCAACCTTGTGATGTGGGACATGTTGCGTTCCAAGGAACTGGTCACCCGGTGCGCCTTTTGCGATCGCGCGGTGTATCCTGAAGATGCCTGCGGTGTAAAATTCGGGACGACCCACGGCTACGGTTGTTGCACGCACTGCGCAATGGGCGTGGCTTCGCGGCTGAAACAGGACATCGAGGTCGAGGCCAAAGACGACTTCACAGACGAACTGATCCGGGTGCAGACCCTCGACGGCCAGATCGCCGCGCTCACGCCGCCAACCGCTGTGGCGTGGTTCGGCCAGAAGAAGACCGCAGATTGCAAATGGGCCTCCGCCGGCTGTTTCAAACAGGGCTTCTTCGTAAACCAGGAGAACCTGAAGAAGTGGCTCGACGCCCGACCCACCATGACCGGTCGTGAGATCACCATCGCGCAAGCGCTGGCCGACAAGATGAAGCTCTCGCCAGAACAAATCACCAAGGCGTGCAAACTCGGTGAGTGCAAGTGATATGAAACCCAACCGCCGAATCTTGCTCATCGCCCTCGCCGTTGTCGCCAGCGCGGGAGGGTGGAGCGCTCGCGAAAAACGGCGCTCACCATGCACCAGCGGCGCGTGCCGCCTGTCACTGCTGCCTACTGCTCCAGAGGAATAGTTATGGAACAACTCTTCACCAGCTTGAGTCACGCCGTTGAGGGTGCGCCGGCGATTGCGCTGGGCGCGGCCATTGTGTGGGGCGTGTTGAGTATCGTGCTTAGCCCGTGTCATCTGGCTAGTATTCCGCTCATCGTCGGCTTCATAAGCGAACAGAGCAAAGTCACCGTGTGCCGCGCGTTTTGGACGGCCACACTATTCGCAGTCGGCATCCTCATCACCATTGCCGGCATCGGCGCGCTCACGGCGGCGGCTGGCCGGATGCTGGGCGACGTGGGCCGGTACGGGAATTATTTCGTGGCCGGCGTCTTATTTCTGGTCGGGCTGCACTTGCTCGGTGTAATCCCGATGCCGTGGTCCGGACCTGGTCAGGTGAACCTGAAACGGCGCGGGTTTCTGGCGGCGTTCATCCTTGGACTCGTCTTCGGCATCGCGCTCGGACCATGCACATTCGCGTACATGGCACCAATGCTCGGCGTGGCGTTCAAACTCGCGAAGACCAATCCGCTCTACGGCGCATCGCTGTTACTGGCGTACGGTGTCGGGCATTGCGCCGTCATTGTACTTGCCGGGACGTTCACGGAAGTCGTCCAGCGGTTTCTGAATTGGAACGAACAGTCGAACGGCATCAGAATTTTGAAGTCCGCCTGCGGTGTGCTGGTAATCGCCGGTGGCGCATGGTTGGTGTACTCGGCGTTATGAAACGGCAAACCATACTAGGCAGTTTGGCGTTCATGGCGTGGTGGCTCGTCTACCGGAACCTCGAACCGCTGAGCCGGTGGTTCACGTACTCGGCGATGGCGTTGCCGCGCGGTTCGCGGCTCGGCGCGGCGGTGGAGTTCTTCGTTTACGAAGCCCCGAAGGTGTTACTGCTGCTGACGCTGGTGGTGTTTGGCGTCGGCATTATCCGGTCATTCTTCACACCGGAACGGACGCGACGGATTCTGGCCGGTAAACGCGAGTCGTTCGGCAACGTGTTGGCGGCGCTGCTCGGCATCGTGACGCCGTTCTGCTCGTGCTCGGCGGTGCCGTTATTCATCGGGTTCGTGACGACCGGTGTGCCGTTGGGCGTGACGTTTCGTTTCTGGTCTCGGCGCCGATGGTGAACGAAGTCGCGCTGGTGCTGCTGTTCGGATTGTTTGGCTGGAAAGTGGCCGGGTTGTATCTGGTGACCGGGTTGCTGATCGCGATGATTGCCGGCTGGGCAATTGGCCGGTTACGGATGGAGAAATACGTCGAGGACTGGGTATTCCAGACGCCGACCAGTGCCGGTGTCGCTGACGTGCATCTGAACTGGCCGGCACGTGTCCGGTATGGCGTAGACGCGGTGAAGGACATCGTGGGGCGCGTCTGGTGGTACGTGTTGGTTGGAATCGGCGTCGGCGCAGGCATTCACGGGTACGTGCCGGAGAATTTCATGGCGTCGATCATGGGCAAAGGCGTGTGGTGGAGTGTGCCGGTGGCAGTGCTGATCGGCGTACCGATGTATTCCAATGCGGCCGGCATCATTCCGATTGTGCAGGCGTTGCTTGGCAAAGGCGCAGCGCTCGGCACGGTGCTGGCGTTCATGATGTCAGTGATTGCGTTGTCGCTGCCGGAGGCGATTATCCTACGGAAGGTGCTGAAACCTCGGCTGATTGCAACGTTCTTTGGCGTGGTCGCCGCCGGTATCTTGGCGGTCGGTTATCTATTCAACTTGGTGCTGTGAATTATGAATGAACATATCTCTCGCAAGCTTTCGTTTCTTGACCGGTATCTGACGCTGTGGATTTTCCTCGCGATGGGTGCGGGCGTAGCGTTGGGGCATTTTGTGCCGGGCACACCGGACTTCATTAGCCGCTTCGATGTCGGCACGACCAACATCCCCATCGCCGTCGGGTTGATCCTGATGATGTACCCGCCACTGGCGAAGGTGAAGTACGAGGAGATGGGCAAGGTGTTTCGTAATTGGAAGATTCTCGGCCTGTCGCTCGTGCAAAACTGGATCATCGGGCCGGTGTTGATGTTCGCGTTGGCGCTTCTATTTCTACCGAGCCACCCCGAGTACATGACCGGGTTAATTCTGGTCGGCATTGCGCGGTGCATTGCGATGGTGCTGGTCTGGAACGAACTTGCCAAAGGTAACAGCGAATACGCGGCCGGGTTGGTGGCGCTGAATAGCGTGTTTCAGATTTTATTCTTCGGCTTGTATGCCTGGCTGTTCATCACCGTGTTGCCGCCACTGTTCGGGTTCGCCGGTAACGTCGTGCACGTGACGATTAGCCAGATTTTCAAAAGTGTGCTGGTGTATCTTGGCGTCCCGTTTTTCGGCGGGCTGTTAACGCGAGCGATTCTGTTACCGGCAAAGGGACGCGACTGGTACGAGAAGAAGTTCATCCCACGAATCGCGCCGGTGACATTGATCGCACTGCTGTTCACCATCGTGGCGGTGTTCAGTTTCAAAGGCGAAACAATCGTCAGAATCCCACTCGATGTCGGTCGGATCGCGCTGCCGTTGGTAATCTATTTTGCCATCATGTTTCTCGTCAGCTTTTTCATGGCTAAGAAACTCGGCGCGGACTACAGCCGCTCGGCGACGCTGGCGTTCACGGCCGCCGGCAACAATTTCGAGCTGGCCATTGCTGTTGCGATTGCCGTGTTCGGTATCAAATCTGGCGTGGCTTTTGCCGCAGTCGTCGGCCCGCTGGTGGAAGTGCCGGCATTGATCGGGCTGGTAAATGTCGCGCTTTACTTCAAACGCCGCTATTTTACTTTTGAACCCAGTTGTTGATCTGCGTCAATTCATAACTGACCGGCGTGTGCTAGGTTGCCGGTATGAAACCAACTGAAATTCTCAGCAGCGAACACCAGGTGATTGAGCAAGTCCTCGATTGCCTCGACCAAATCATCGCCGGCGCGGAACGCACCGGCAAGCTCGACACGGCATCAGCCATGGATGCGATTAACTTCTTCCGCACATTTGCCGATCAATGCCACCACGCCAAGGAAGAGGCACATCTATTCCCGGCAATGGAAGCAAAAGGTTTCCCCCGCGAGTCAGGTCCGACCGGTGTAATGCTCGCCGAACATGAGCAAGGCCGGGCCTGCGTCCGGCAAATGCGCGAGGCCATAACCACCGACACGATACCGGCATTTGCCGAAGCTGGCCGGCGCTTTAGCGAATTGTTGCGTCAGCACATTCAGAAGGAAGACCACTGTTTATTCTCGATGGCCGACGGGGCGTTCACGGCGGCAGATCAAGCGGCATTGCTGGAGAAATTTGAAAAAGTCGAAGCTGAGGAAATTGGCGCCGGCACGCACGAAAAGTTTCTCGGGATTGCCGAGGCGCTGGCAAAGAAGTTTGGCGTTGCCTCACGCGCCGGCCGCGATCACACCTGCAGTAACCACTAAAAACTCAGCCCGGCACGCATGCCAAACGTTACCGGCGCACCGTTTTCGCCGACGAAACCGGATTGGCCGTTGGGGAATTCAAATGCAATTGGGATGTAGTGCGTGTCGAACGCATTGTCGATCCAGCCTTCAGCGAACCAGTGCGCGCCGCGCACACCGGCGCGGAATTTGGCTAGGCTGTATGTGTCTTGCCCAGCCGTGTTGACTGGGTTGTAATAATAATGGCCATACACCACAACCTCTGAGCGGGCATATAGCGTTGCCGCTTTGCACACGGCCCACGCGAACTGTGTGCCGCCGTGAGCCGTAATGTCGGGAGTGTAAATCAGATGCCGCCCCGTAACGTTGACAGTTGAGTCCACACCGGCGGCGTCGGTGTGACCGGCAGTTGCGCCAGTGCGGAAGAGCGCGTCGGCAGTGCCGACACCGGTGAAGATGTCCCAACCGGCAATAGGGCGGGCGTTAAGCTCCAACTCGATACCTTTACTGTCGGCGTTGCCGGCGTTGGCGATGTAGAACTGGCCGGGTGAGCCGGTCGGAAGATTGAGCTGCAGGTCGTTCCAGCGGATGTAAAAAAAGTCGAGGTTCAACGCGAGCCGGTTATCAAACCACGTGGTCTTGGCGCCGAGTTCGTAATTCCAACTCGTTTCCTGTCCATAGGCTTCGACACCCGCAGGGGCGATTGGATTGAATCCACCGGTCTTATAGCCGCGGGTGACGGTCGCGTACACCATCTGGTTTGACGTGAGGCGATAATCGAGCCCGAACTGCGGCGAGATCGATGAAAAATCCGCGCGCTGATTCAAGGCCGTTGCCGGCGCAATCGCCGGTACGAAAGATGTATTGAGATTTGCCGTCTTGTCTTCGTAATCGCCGCGTACGCCAAGGATCAAATCGAGCTTGTCCCACGCCGTCAAGGTCGTCTGCGCATATGTGCCGATGCCGACGTCATCGAGCTTGGATTTCGGCGCATGCTCGCTAACCGGAAAGTCAATGAACGGTGAGAGGACGAACGGCGCGAAGTTGTTGACGGCGTCCTGTTCGTATTGTTGGGTAAAGATGAACACACCGGTCTGCCACTTCAGCTTGAGTGCATCCGTCAGCTCCACCGGCGCATCTTTCGCCGACGCGAGACGAAGTTCCTCGGTGAACTGCCATTCTTTTTCATCATTGATCCGCGTGGCGGCGGGAATCGGACTGTAATCGAGATCGGTCGCATCCAGTGTTTTCCAGTGAACGAGACCAGTCAGCATCGTAAAATCAACCATCGCGCCGGTGTGGTTTACGGCCAACGTCGACGCGATGACATCGCGGTCGGTGAAACCTTCGAAGTCGTGCGCGACATGGTGCGGTCGGGCACGAATCGCTGCCAAATCTCCGAGCGCATAGTCACCATCTTGGGCGCGCTCACCAGACAGGATCAACCGCACTTCCCAGTCTGTTACCGGCACCCATAGCAATTGTCCCTTGCCAAAGAACGCCTCGCGGCTGTCGAGGTAGTGCCCAGTGACATCGTTGCGGGTAAAACCATCGCGCGCCGAGTAACCGCCCGCCACGCTTAGGCCGAGTTGATTTGTGACAACCGGACCGGAATATGTCAGCCGCCCATCGCGGAAATTATAATTCCCATACCCGCCTTCGGTAGTTGCACGCCACGCATCCAGCGTCGGTCGCCGCGACGTGAGATTGATCAGTCCGCCGACAGTGTTACGGCCGTACAACGCGCCTTGTGGGCCGCGGACGAATTCGATCTGGTCTATGTCGATTAACTCAATACTCGACGAGTTGGCATTTAATTGCGGCACACCATCAATGTAGGTGGTGACGCCGGGATTATTGGGGCTGGCGCCGATGCCACGAAAAAACGGATTACTGACCTTGCGTGCCGTAAACTCATTCATGAACACGTTCGGCGCGTACACCGCTGCCGCTTTCACGCTGCGCACATCAGCATCGTGAATCGTCTCGGCGGTCACCGCCGTCACGCTGACCGGCAACGATTGCGCTGCGGCGGGTTCCTTCTCCGCGATCACCGTGACCGCCGGTAACCGCACCGGCGGTTCGTTAGTTGGTTGCTGCGCTAGCGTCAAGCCGAGCAAAACCGTGATCAATAATGACAAGACTGTGAACGTAACTTTCATATGGGTTCGCGATTCCTACACAATCACTACTCTGTGCGCAAGGCTGGAAGCAGCGGCCCGCGCAACGCCAACCACGCCGACAACCAACTCCACGCCAGCCCACCCACCGCCAGTGCAACCAACGTCATTGCCGGCACGCGCCCACCGTGCGCTGGCCAAACCGCAACCAATGCCGCCAGTAATCCCACAGATACACCCAGCGTGACCACCAACCAATGTTCGCTGACAACGAGCCAGCGCAACGCGCTCTTGCGAAACCCAACAGCTTGCAGCAATGCCAACTCGCTGCGGCGCTCTAGCGTGTTCCGCAACACGACAATCGCCAAGCCAACGCTGCCGAGCAGCAACCCAAGCCCACCGAGCGCTTGAAAAATTGCCAGATATGTATTCTCGACTTCCAAAAACTCCGCCAGTCGCCGCCAAGCCGTCACCACCTCAAAGCCTTTATCCTCTAGCGTCCGTGCCAATCCATCTGGCATTGCATCAATCAAAAACACCCGGTGACCGCCGCAGCTCGGAAATTTTCCGACGAAACTTTTTTCCGGGATGACCAAGCCCCCTTGCAAAATCGAATTTGGCATTACGCCAACGATACAAATCTGGAACGCCACACCGCGTTCGTCGGTATACGTGAGCGTGTCGCCGACTTTTTTACCGAGCGCCCACGTCACTGTCGCCTCATCGCCGATGGCCGGTACCGCACCGTTCGTTGCCGGTTGATTTAACAATTCCCAGTTACCACCAAACGCTCCGCGCTTCGCTAACTCCGCCGGCGTCACGCCGAGTAAGCGCGGTTGCTGGGCTCGATTCAAGTTCCGGCAACTGGCGTCATCGCCCTCGCGTAGGCGCAACGCTACCGCATCCGCTCCCGTCAGCTTTTCGTATACCGGTAATGCCGACTGCGCGTAGAACGCGAATCCACCCGTACCCGACCGTCGGTCCTGCGCCGCCCGCTGTGCCTCTTGGTGAAACGCGCTCACACCCACCAGTAAAAACACACCACTGGCCAACACCCCGATTGTCGTCAAGCTTCGCCCACGACGCCGCGTCGCGTTGCGCAGGCCGAGGCTTGCGCCAGTCTCCAGCCGGCGCAGCAACCAATGACTGAACCCAATCCCGGCAACCAACAAACACGCGCCCGCTCCAAAAAATGCTCCCGCCTTCCCCACCGGCAGCAACGCCACCGCGCCAGCACATCCAAGCACCGCTACCAACAAGCCAGCGCGACGATGTGCACCAGTGGCGCTCACTATTGTTTTCGGCGTTCCGCTAAGCAATTCGACCGGCGCACAGCGCGCTTGACGGTGCTGTACGAACATCATCGCCACGCCTGCCACTAGTAAACTCGCGAACGCGCCGGCCACCAATGTTACCGGCTCCACGTGATATCGGAATTGCGTCGCGCCGACGGCTCCGCGCCACACCGTGGCTAGCCCGAGCAACGTCAGTTTCGTATAGATCACGCCACCAATCAGGCCCAGCGTCGTCCCGGCCAGCGCGATGAGAAAACCTTCACACAATACTAGGCGCCAGACTTGCCACGACGAAAAGCCAACTGCTCGCAGTAAACCGATTTCCGCGCGGCGTTGTTCGAGATTAAAGGCCAGCAGCAAACCAGTCAGCAACAACGCCGCCACAATCAGGAACAAACTAAATCCGACGAATAACTGCCCAAAATCCTGCGACTCCTTGCTAGCCAGCAATGCTTGCGCGCGAACCGGCACAAATGCCGGCGGCTCAGGTTTTAACTGCGCCGGCACGTTCACTGATTCCGGAAATCTAATCGTCGTCAGATTTCCGAACCGATTTGACCACAACTTCTGTCCCGCCGCCAGCGACACAAACGCCTTCGGCGTTCCTCGGTATTGTTTCCAGTACGCCTCGTCCTTCAGTCTGATCCGGTCCAGCGCAATCGGAACCCCCGGTTCCCAGTCCCGGCAACTGTCCGAGTCCGCCAGTCCGGGAAAGACCGGCATCCACGAGTCATCCTTCTCTACCGGCAAGATTCGGCGGACGCGGAACCGGGCGGTTTCTTCGTGCAGTTCGCGCCGGTCGCCGATGACGTAATAGCGCAGCGCCAGCTCATCGCCAACCTTCGCACCGAGATCGTCGGCAAGCCACGAATTGATCGCAATCCCCTCTTCTGCTCCGACTGCGGTGACGAACGAGTACGGCGTCGCCTTATCGCCGAGCCGGATTTCGTTCACGAAATACGTCAACACACCGACCGCGTTTGACGCCAAACCGAGTGCCGTGGCCGCGACGGTTGGCTCGATGAATACCTGCGACGACCGGAGTTGGTTACTGTGAATTTCCAGCCCGGCATCCTCCAACGTCCAATGGTTGCGCAAATCTGGCAAGTCGCCGGCTGTCAGCAATGTGTTCGCTTTACCGGGCCGGTTGAGTTCCGCCTGCAACAACGTCAGCGGCACAAAGACTGTCAGCGGCGGCACTTGTTCAGCGCGCAGGCTGAACCGACCGAACTCATTGTCGCCGGCAATCGCCGCCACGCGGACTCGCAACGCCACCGTCGCATCGCTCCGTCCGGACAAAGGCGCGTCACGCGAGATAAGTGCCGGCTGTTCGACACGCACCACGAATGTGTCGCCGCCCCGCACACCGAGTTGCGCCGCCAGACGCTCGTTCACAACCACACCGGTAAAGTTCGTTGCCGCGCCGAGTTTCCAAAACCGTTCGTCCACGCCAGCCACCTGCACGTTATTGGCGCGGGCGCGGGCATCAGGCAACGTAACTATTCCCGGCAACAGCAAAACCGGCACGGTGCCGGTTTCATCCGCCAACGCCGCACGAAACAGTCTGTCACCCGCTGGTAATGCGTGCGCGATGCGCCCTAATCGGAGCAACGCCAGTTGCCGGAGAGTGTGCCGCACCGAATCGCCGACCGCCAGCGCACCGGTCAGGATCGCGCTGGTAAGCGCAACGCCGGCCAGCACACTCAGGTGCGTTCGCCAGTAAAACCGCAAACTGCGGCGGATAAACACGCCCGCTGTCATGTCAGTTGAGCTCGCCATCGCGTAGCTCCAGCACGCGCGGCATCTGCCGAGCCAGTTCGAGCGAGTGCGTGACGACCACGAGCGCGACGCCTTCTTCCCGGTTCAAGTCCAGCAACAACCGGCCGAGGCTGTTGGCATTGCCGTGGTCGAGCGAGCCAGTTGGTTCATCAGCGAGTAGCAACTGCGGCCGGTTGATCAATGCCCGGGCCACCGCCACGCGCTGACATTCACCGCCCGAAAGCTGGCCGGGGCGATGCTCCAACCGGTGCTGCAACCCGACCCGTTCCAGCAAATGTACCGCCCGGTCCCGGTTGGTGGAATTGGCTGGCATCGTCAGCGTCGGCACCAACACGTTCTCCAGCACGCTGCATTGCGGCAAAAGATGATGGAGCTGAAAAACGAACCCGATCTGCCGGTTGCGGATACCGGCGAGTTCGTTCTCCGCCAAGTGGCTGAGGTCGCGGCCGGCAAAACGCACTGCGCCGCGCGTCGGTTGATCGAGAGCGCCGAGCAGATTTAGCAATGTGCTCTTACCGGAACCCGATGGCCCGACAATCGCCACCGCGGCACCGGCGGCAAGCTGGAAGTTGACGTTCGTGAGCACCTCCACCGCTCCATAACTTTTTGCGACGCGTATGAATTCAACCAGCATGGATCACCTTCCCCAGGATATCTTCGACTTTCCGACTCATGGCTTCGACGCTAAAATTTTCCGCAACGGCTTGACGGCCGGCGGTGCCGAGTTGCCGGGCGCGCACCGAATCGCGCAACAATTCTTCCAATCCGGCGGCGAGCGCGGCAGGATTGCCTGGTTCACACAGAATGCCACCACCGGTGGCGGCGATCAATTCCGGGAACGCGCCAGCGCGCGGCTGCACAACCGGCACACCGCTCGCCAGCGCTTCCAACACGTACATCCCAAACGCTTCATCGGTTGCCGGCACCGAAAAAACACTGAGACTGCGCAGGAAATCCTGTTTGGCGGCGCGGTTCAGATTCGGTAGAAATTCAACGCGATCGCCAAGTTTGCGCCGCAACGATTTCACCAACGGTTTATCGCTGCCGGTCATCGCACCGGCAATCCGCAACCGCGCACCGGGCACTTTCAATTGCAGAAATGCCTCCGCCAGCAGATCGAGTCCTTTGGCGTGGTGCATTCGTGCGAGATAACCAACGACCGGCATTGCCGCAGTTGCCGGCGCGAAGTCCGCCACGGCGATACCGGGATGCGCCACCGACACGCGTTCGGCCGGCAAGCGGAGCCGGTCGCGCATCCGCTCGCCGAAATATTGACTGACGGCGATGAAATGTTTGATCCCGGCGCAACGTTGGGCGAGCAACTTCCACGCTTGCTGCCGGTACGGTTCCGGTAAGCCGTCGAGAAAAGCATCCTCGCCTTGCAACGTGCAGACGACCGGCGCGCGAAAGTGCCGGGCCAGTCCGCTGAGGAGTGAGTTCGACAGACAAACCACATCGAATTCGGGCTGTGTGCGCAGCCACGCAAGCAGTCGGTCGATTTCGCGAGATTCACCGCGCAACATTTCTACGGCAGCAACGCCGAGGTCATTGGCGCGAGTCAAACCAATCAGGCGCGCAGCTTGCCGGAGCAACACCGGCGAACTCAAGGCGCGATCCAGCCAGCCCGGCACCGGGAATTGCCGGCCGAGAAAAACACTGAGACCGCTCAGAAAGATCGGCGTGGTACCGGCCGCTGATGGTTCATCGGTAACCAGCGGCAAGTAGAGCGGGACCATCAAGACATCGTGACCGCGCGCTCGCAAGCCGCGCACGAGTGCGTTGTCGCGGAGGCAACTGCCACAATGAAAATTACCGGTGCCGGGGGTGAGCTGGAGAATCCTCATCAGCGGCGCGCCTTTTCGCCGAACGCGTACACAGTGCCGTCGTCGCCGGCAATGACGACCAACCCGTTGGCAATAGCCGGTGACGCGCTCAGCGGTTTGCCGATTTCGTAGGACCAGATCAGTTTGCCGGTGTCGAGGTTGACGAGATACAATCGGCCATCGTCGGATCCGAAAACAACTTTATCGCCGCAGACTACCGGCGAACTATCCACGTCGCCTTGCGCGGTAAAAGTCCAACGCGACTGGCCAGTGGCGCGGTCATAACAATGTAGGCGTTTGTCGCGCGCGGCAATGATGACGCAATTGGTGGTGACAGCTGGCGACGAGAAGAACGGCGCGTTTTTTTCTTTGGCGCGCCAGACAATCTTACCGGTGGCGAGGTCAACGCAGATGACTTCATTACCGAAGTGGCCGACGTAAGCGTGCTCGCCGGCGAGCGCTGGCGAACCGGGAATATACGCACCGGCGTCAACGGTGAGCAGTTCGCTGCCGGCAGCAGTATCGAGGATGTGGAGCTTGCCATCGCAGCCACCAAACACCAGCTTGCTATCGGCAACGGCGGGCGCGCCGTTGATGTAGTTACCGGTGGCGAACGTCCAGACGGGTTTACCGCTGGCGGCGTCCACACAGTGCATTTTGAAATCGTAGCTGCCGAAGATAATCCGACACGGGTCGCCAAACCAGTTGGCGCTGCCGAGGATTTTGTCTTCGGTTTTGTAAGTCCAGTTGGACTTACCGGTATTGATGTCGAGCGCGTAGAGATTGCCGTCGGCGCTGCCGACATAGACGGCGTTTGAGAGTAACAGCGGAGTGGCTTCGATGCTGTCACCAGCTTTAAACGTCCAGACGGGCTGGCCGGTCTTGATATCGAGCGCAAATAAGTTACCGGCATCGTTACCGAGGAAAACCTTGCCGTCAGCGATGGCTGGCGAAGATTTGATTGGCGCGCCGGTGTTGTAACTCCAGCGGAGTTCGAGTTGATTCGGCAGCTTGCCGGGCGCAGTACCGGTCAGGGCCGGGTTGCCGCGAAACATCGGCCAGCCGGCGAGCGCAGCGCAAACCAAAAGAGCGACATTCGTCATGGGGGCATTAAACCACCAGATGCCGGTCTGCGCAACTAGAGGTCACGGTTGCGACAGGCAGGTGGGATTGACAACACGGCAGTGGAATTCTAGGCTACGCGAATGACCACTGCAATTTCGCGGCCAAATACGGGGAAGCAATTGAACATCTTTCACATGGATTTCAATTTCGTCTCACTGCGACAGGATTATCTCCGGTCGTGGCTGCGCCGGTTGCCGGCGATGGGGTTTAATGCGGTTCTCTGGGAGCTGGAAGACAAAGTGCAGTGGGAGACCTGCCCGGAATGCGTCTGGCCCGAAGCCATGTCCAAGACGGAATTCAGAGAGGTCCTCGCCGAGACCCGTGCGCTTGGGCTGGAACCGATTCCCCTGCTCCAGACTGTCGGCCATGCCGAGTACGTTCTCCAACACCAACCTTATCACGCCTTCCGCGAGCTCCCAGCAAGGCACGACTGCTATTGCACCTCCAACGCCGAAGTCAAAACGTTCCTCAAAACTTGGATTGCGGAATACCTGGAACTGTTCGGCGACATCCGCTATTTCCATCTGGGCGGCGATGAAGCCTATGTTTTTGGCAAATGCCCGCAATGTTCGGCGGACACCACGCCGCAGGGTCGGAACAAACTTTTCGGCAGCCACATCCGGGCCGTGGCGGAACCGCTCCTAAAGAACCGCATCCGCCCCGGCATCTGGAACGACATGATCATGGCCGACCCGGGGGCCACGGGCCTGAGCCCGCACGACTTCGTGATCTGGGACTGGAATTACTGGGACACCGAGCAAACCCCGCCCCAAGTCAACCTGCATGCGCTGGGGCGATTCACACAGGCAAACATCGCGGCCAGTGGCATCTTGAAAGACTTTCCGAACCTCGTGGATGACGCCGGCCAGCTGCGCCCGTTCGGCTCGGTGCAGGTGTTGAAGAAATATGGGTTTGAAGTAATCCTGTGCAGTTCGTCGCGGTCATACGGCGACACCTTCTATTGCCCCCTGCCTGTGCACGCGAAGAACATCGTCGGCGCGGCCCAAACAGTGGCCGCCGAAAACCTCCTCGGGCATTGCGTCACAAGTTGGGCGATCCGGTTCAATGACTACACCACCCAGATTCCCTACATCGGCCTCGCCGCCAAAGCCCAGGCCGGGCAAGCGAGCGACGCGCTCCTGGCCGACTACTGCCGGGAATTGTTCGGGACGGACCCGGCCAAGTTCATCAAAGCCATCCACCTCCTCGGCGTAGCCCTGCCGTTCATGCAATCGGGAAGCAGCAGTGTTCAGTGGAACAGCATGAAAGACTCGCTCCCGGCTCCGGCCGGTTACCTGCAACAATACCTCGCCGACCTCACCCAAAAATACCCGTCCACACCCACCTACCAGCAAAACTTATTCCGGCAAGCCGTGGCCGACATTCCGGAAGGCATCAAGCTTTTGACGGAGATGTTTGCCGAAGCGAAGGCGGGGTTCGACATCCTTGCCGGCTGGCTGACCGGCGCCCGCTACCAACTCGCCACCGCGCTGATTGTCCAACGGATCTTTACCGGCGAGACCGACCCCGCGTTGCCGGCGCTCCTGACGCAGCACAAACACGAATATGCGGCTTACTTGAAGCACCGTGAAACCCCGCGCAGCGCGGAGAAGAACGCCGCCCTCGCCTATGACGCCTTGATTGACCTGTTCAATGCGCAAGTAGAATAAATCAGTAAGGAAAACCACTTCTTTCTGGAGTGTGGGAGTCTTGATTAACAATCCGTGTTACTGATAATATCGAAGCACGCATCGATGACTTCCCCAATCAAAACGACCTACGGACAATTCAGCCACGACGGAACCGAGTTCGAGATCACGAACCCAGCGACGCCGCGACCTTGGTATAATTACCTCTGGAACGACCGGTATGTCGCGCTGTTCGCACAGACGGCCCAAGGCGAATCGTTGACTCAGGATGCGCTCGGGCGACGCATCGAGATTGTCTCGGGCCGCATGATTTTCGTTCGCGATCAAGCGACCGGCAAGTTCTGGAACATCAACGGCCTGCCGGTCGATGCGCAGCGAACCGGTTACCGTTGTGCGCACGGACTCGGCTACTCCGTCATTGAGTCGCAACAGGCCGGCATCGCGTCGCGGTTTCGGATGTTTGTGCCGCAGAATGAAATCTGTGAGATTTGGACTATCAAACTCCAAAACACTTCTCCCCGTTTGCGGCGGCTGAGCGTGTTCCTATTTGCCAGCACCAATTTTGACGGCGTGCCCAAACCCCAGGCTTACTTCCAAGGCAGTTGCCGGTATGAGCGACGGTGGAATGCGGTGGTGCGACGCAAACATCATTCGTTCGATGGCGCTGAGGAAGTGAACGCGTTCATGACCACGGACCGGCAACCCGTTGGCTTCGATGGTTCGCTCAATGGATTTGTCGGGCACGGCACCGATCAGCGGCCGGATGCAGTCGTGCAAGGGCATTGCCGGGGCACCGACACGGATATGCAAAAGAGCTGTTTTGCACTCGAGTTCGCGCTGACAGTTCCCGCCGGCAAGGAAGTGATCCTCCAAGCTATTGTTGGTGCCGGCAAGACGACAGCGGACATCCCGCGCATACGGCAGAAATTCTTCCACCCGGGCAAGGTTGAGACTGAATTGCGACGAGTTTGTGCGGACATAAACTCGCTGCTCGGTGCCAACCAAATTGAGACGCCCGATCCAAAGCTGAACGCCTTCTTTCATCCGTGGCTGAAACGGCAAGCCTCGCTTGGCACACAGTGGGCGCGGGTCCGTCATAATGGGTTTCGTGATCAGGTGCAGGATATTGGGGCACTGGCCCTCATGAATCCTGCCGCCGCCGGCAAACAACTGCGTCGCGTGCTCGCTTATCAGTACTCGACCGGCTATGCGCCACGCACCTGGCTCGATGGTAAAATCCTCGACAAAGATTTTTCCGACAACCATGTCTGGATCACTTACGCCGTGCACCAGCTTGTGCTGGAGACCGGCAACCTGCGCATTCTTGACTGGAAAATTCCCTTTAACGACGGCAGCGTTGCGCCGTTGTACGAACACGTGAAACGCGCGGTGAACCTCTATTGGCAGGACCGCGCCCGGTTCGGGCTGCTGAAGATCCGCAGCGGCGACTGGAATGATTGCCTACAACTGGTGGGGCCAAAAGGCCGGGGCGTCAGTATCTGGCTGTCAATGGCTTGGTACCTGGCCAACCAGCAGTTCGCCGAACTTGCCCGCTTGATTGGCCGCGAGTCCGATTACCGGCAGGCCAGCCAACGTGGCCAGCAAATGAAGCGGCTGGTCAATCGCCACGGCTGGGATGGCGACTGGTACCTGCGGGCGTACAATGATCGCGGGGAGATGCTGGGTTCGCGCCAAAACAAGGAAGGCACGCTCTTTTTAATGCCCCAAGCGTGGTCGGTAATTACCGGGATTGCGGAAGGCGACCGCGGCTTGCGGGGCCTGCTGGCTGTCGACCGGTACTTGGAAACGGAACTCGGCACGACGAAAATCCTGAACCCGTTTAGCCGCTGGAATCCGAAGATTGGGAGTGCTTCACTCAAGGCGCCCGGTACCCACGAGAACGGCGGTGTGTATCTGCATGCCTGCGCCTTCAAACTGATGGCGGATTGCCTGCTCAAACGCCACGACCGGGTGGCGATGGCGCTCCATAAAATGCTGCCGTTTGATAGCACATATTTCCAAAAAACTGGCGAACCTTATGTGTTCAGCAATAGCTATTTTGCGGATCCAGACAGCAGCCTCTACGGCACACCTGGCCAAAGTTGGGGGACAGGAACAGCTGGCTGGTTCTATGTGGTGATGTTGAACCACGTTTATGGG
>JBAWWR010000025.1:0-24035 GCA_037146675.1 Verrucomicrobiota bacterium
TGCGCGATGCCAACCGCGGCGGCGGCGCGCTCTGCCGGGCGTTGTACTGGCCCACGCTTTCCGCGCACCTCGACATCAAGACGGAGAACCGCAAAACCGAACACATGCTCATCGACACTGCCGAGCCGGTTGCGACGTGGGCGTGGCTCCGTGGCGCTGAATATCCGACCGCCTTCCTCACCGATGCCTGGAAACTGCTACTGGCCAACCACGCGCACGACTCGATTGACGGCTGCAGTCTCAACAAAGTGGTCGGCGACATCATGGGGCGCTTCAGCGACTGCCAAGCGATTTGTGAAGGCGTGATTCAGGACGCGACGAAACATCTCATGCATTCCGGCAAGAGCGCGAGCCGGCAACCCGATCCGTGGCTCGTCATTTTTAATCCGTTGCCCTATCGGCGCGGTGGATTCTGCGATCTCGAAGTGGACATCCCCGGCGAAACGCCAGCGGAAAGCTTGCGGCTGGTTACGGAAGACGGTCGCGAAATCGTCCCGCACATTGAACATCACTCCAAGTGGTCAGCTTACATTCAAGCGCTCGTCACGCGGCCGATGCCGTCCCAGCGTTACCGGGTGCAGTTCGAGGTGCCGGCAATTCCCGGACTGGCGTGGACAAGGCTAAAAGTGGTTACCGCCACGGCACCGGCAACCGAGTCTGGGTTGGCAACCGCGCCCAACATTCTCGAAAACGAATTCCTCAAAGCCACCTTTCGCGAAGATGGGCGCGTGGATTTGGTGCATAAACTTACCGGCAAAAACTACGTCGGCTTGCACTTTTTCGAAGACGTCGGCGATGCCGGCGATCCGTGGAAGTTCAATCCGACCGGCAAGCCAAACACGCCAACCGGCCCGGCGAAGATCACACTTATCGAAAACACGCCGTGGCGCGCCGTCATCCAAGTCGAATTGCAGTGGGACACTAAAGTCACCTCGCAATTTTCGCTGACACGCACCGGCCGGTCTCTCGAAGTCAGTTCGACCATTGAAAACAAATGCCGGGATCACCGGCTGCGTGTTTGTTTCCCGACCGGCATTATCACCGATAAAACTTACGCCGGCGGCCAGTTCAATGTGGACGAACGCGCCACCCATTTGCCGGACATGACCGGCTGGACCGAGAAGATTGATGGTTATCCGAATTTCGGTTTTGCCGGGTTGACTGACGGCAAGGCCGGTCTCGCGATTTTGAACATTGGTTTACCGGAATACTTCATTACTGGCTCGCAATGCGACGTGTTGACCTTGACGCTGCTGCGCGCGACCCAACTCCGGCGCTGGCCAACCGGCGTCGGCGATGCGCTGTCGGTCGGCGCGCAAATGCTTGGGTCGCAAACCGTCCAGTACGCCATCTATCCGCACGCCGGCAGTTGGGCCGATGGCGAAGTCCTGCAAGAATACCGGCAGTTCGCGTGTCCGTTGATTCTGTCCGAAATGATCGGCGAACCACCGGCGGCACCGCGTGCCGGCTTGCTCGAATTATCTCCGTCGACTCTCGAAATTGCGTGTATTAAGAAAGCCCAACGCGAAAACAGTCTCGTGGTGCGCTTGTGGAATCCGCTCGCGACACCGCAGACCGGCCAGCTCAAGCTGGGTGTCGGCTTCAAGAAAGCGTTTTTCACCGACTTGAATGAAACCCGGCAAACGGCCATCAAATCTGCCGGTAAGCGCAGCGTGAAGTTCACCGTGCCGCCGCACCAAATCGTGACGCTGCTGTTCAGCGGCATAATTGGCAATTGACGGCGGAACGGCCGGTGACTTATTCCTAATGATTCAGACAAGTGATGAATAACGCCATTTTAAAAGTTCCCGCGCCGCTCGATCCCGGCTTCCAGCCGGCAGTGCTGGCCAATCGCCAGTATTTACAGGCGCTGCGCACGCCGGTGCCGTTGGTGCTCGCGTTGGAAGGTGAGAACGGCCGGGTGACGCGATTTGAAACCTCCGTTCAAGCGGAGGCTGATGCGGCGACCTTGCAATACGTCGAGCGCACGGTGAAATTTCTCCTCTGGGCGCGCGGCGGCTGGAAATTGTTCGTCGGTGGACCGGCGGCGATTGGGAAGTTCATCCAGCAAACGTATTCGGTGCATGGGCACCGGAAGTTTGACGTCGGGATGATGACGCAGTCTTACGGTAAAAAATTTCAGGTCGTAGTGACTACGCCGGCGAAGGTGCCGGCGGCCAAAGAAATTCAGACGGCGGTCGGCGGTCACCTTAGTGGTTGCCGGATTGGTTTTGATCTTGGCGCTAGCGATTATAAAGTGTCGGCAGTGATTGACGGCCAAGCGGTTTTCACCGAGGAAATGCCGTGGGATCCGAAGACGCAGGCGAATCCCGAATATCATTACCACCACATTTCGTCGGCGCTGCATCGCGCGGCGGCGCATTTGCACCGCGTGGACGCTATCGGCGGCAGTTCGGCCGGGATCATCGTCAACAACGAGATTCGCTTGGCGTCGTTGCTGCGCGCGATTCCACAGAAACTCCACCGGCAAGCGGCCGGCATTTTCAAGCGCATTGCCAAGGAATGGCGCGTGCCGCTCGTGGTGATCAACGATGGCGATGTGACGGCGCTGGCCGGCGCATTGTCCCTCAACGAGACCGGGATGCTCGGCGTCGCGATGGGCTCAAGCGAAGCCGGCGGGTTCATGGACAAAAACGGGCGCATCCTCGGCTGGCTCAACGAACTCGCGTTTACGCCGGTCGATTATAATCCTGAAGCTACCGTTGAGGAGTGGAGCGGCGACCGGGGTGTTGGCGCGTTATATTTTTCGCAGCAAGCGGTGAACAAACTCTTACCGGCGGCCGGGATTGAATTACCGGCAGCGCTGGGCCTGCCGGAACGGCTGAAAGCGGTGCAGGATTTGATGGCGCACGACGATCCGCGAGCAGTGAAGATCTATGAAACGATTGGCGTCTATCTCGGTTATGCCATTCCGCATTACGCCGACTTCTACGATTTCAGTCACATGCTGATTCTCGGCCGGGTCACGACCGGCAAAGGCGGCGACATTGTGATTGCCAAAGCGCGGGAAGTGTTGCGCAAAGAATTTCCAGAGGTTGCCGGCAAAATCAAGCTGCACGTGCCCGACGAAAAAAGTCGGCGCGTCGGCCAAGCCGTTGCAGCTGCCAGCTTGCCGGCGCTTGCCAAATGAAACTCCACAACTCTACCGCAGAAATTTTCGTTCCGGACAACCAACCGGTAGCGGCGGCGTTGAAACGCGTCACCCATCTCGGCATCGGCGCGCATCAGGACGATTTGGAGTTCATGGCGTTTCACGGCATTCTCGCGTGTTACCACCGCGATGACCAATGGTTTGGCGGCGTGACTTGCACCAACGGTGCCGGCAGTGCCCGCATCGGCCCGTACGGTAAATTCAGCGACGACCAGATGCGGGCCGTTCGGTGCCGGGAACAGAATACGGCCGCTGAAGTGGGCCGGTATGGCGCGATGATTCAACTGGATTATCCGAGTAGCGCGGTGAAGAGCGCCAGCGACCAGGCGCTGGAAAATGATTTGGAGCAGATTTTGGCGGCGACCAATCCGCAAGTCGTGTACACGCACAACCTCGCCGACAAACACGACACGCATATTGGCGTGGCGGTGGCGACGGTGCAGGCGCTCCGTGCGTTACCGGCGGCAAACCGGCCGGCGAAAGTGTACGGTTGCGAAATCTGGCGGGACCTTGATTGGTTGCCGGATGCGGAGAAAGTCTTGATGGATGTCAGCGCGCATGAGAATTTGGCGGCGGCGGTGAATGGCGTGTTTGATTCGCAGATTGCCGGCGGCAAACGCTACGATTTGGCCACGCACGGTCGCCGGCGCGCGAACGCGACGTTTTTGGAATCGCACGCGACGGACACGGCAACGAGTTTAATTTTTGGAATGGACCTGACGCCGCTGGTCACGGACCCGACGCGGGACATTGTTGAGTATGTGACCGGGTTCATTGAGAGATTTCGGGAAGATGTCAGCAGTAAATTAAAAAAGCGACTAACACCATAAAAGGAGACTGATCATGAAGGTTGGATTCTACGGACACGTTCGGCAGTACCACAATATTAAGAAAGAAATCGACGTCAACATCGCCCAAGTGCTGGAGAGCGGCGAGTACGTCCACGGGCCGATGAACAAGCAGTTCGAGAAGGAACTGGCGGCATTTCACGGGATGAAACACGCCATCGGCACCGGCAACGGCACGGACGCGATCTGGCTCGCGCTCATGGCGCTCGGGATTGGGCCCGGCGACGAAGTGATTACGAATGCGAATACGTTTTTTGCGACGGCGGAAGCGATCTGGATTGCCGGCGCGACCACCGTCCTGATTGATTGCGATCCGCTAACGAAGTGCATTGATCCGACCAAGATCGAGGCGGCTATCACGCCGAAAACGAAGTGCATCATCCCCGTCCACCTCAACGGCCAATGCGCCGATATGCCGGCTATCAAGAAGATTGCCGACAAACATAAGCTCTTCATCATCGAGGATAACGCGCAGGCCATTGACGCCGCCGGCGACACATTCAAGATCGGCGAACTCAGCGATGCAATGACGACCAGCTTCATCATTCAGAAGAACCTCGGGACGTTCGGTGACAGTGGCGCGATTCTCACCAACAACGAGCAGGTCAACAAGGTGACTCGGTTGCTCCGCGCTCACGGTTCGCCGGCGCGGAACGTCCACAGTTTTGGCTTCAACAGTCGGCTGGATGACATTCATGCCGGTATCTTGAGCGCGAAACTCAAGCACATCCACGAGTGGAACGACCTCCGCATCAAGTGGGCGGCGCGTTACACTGCGGGTTTGAAAACGGTGCAGAGCTTCAAGTTGCCATACCAGAATCCCGGCTACCGGCACGTGTGGCACCTCTACGCCGTCGAAGTCAAAGACGCCGCCAAGCGCGATGCGTTTGTGGATTTCCTCGTGAAGAACGGCATTGATGCGAAGACGCATTACTCAATCGCGATTCACAAGCAAGTGGGTTATCCGTGGGGCAAAGGCGCCCGCATTGCCGGCTCGTTGGCGAACGCGGAACACAACGCCGCGACCTGCGTCAGCTTGCCGATGTTCCCCGAGCTTACGACGGAAGAAATTGACTACGTGATTACCAAGTGCCTCGAGTGGGATAAGGCCAACTAAGGGCCAAATCACTCCATAGAGCGTGGTTGCAGTAATGTTTACGATTCGCGACGTTTTGCGAACCGGCAAGCATCTGCCGTTGCACGTGGCTGGAAAACTGTTACAGTCACAGCTCTTGTGGTGATCACCAACGAAATCGCCAAGCGACGGACTTTCGCCATCATCTCGCATCCCGATGCCGGGAAGACGACGATGACGGAGAAGCTCTTGCTTTATGGCGGCGCAGTTCAACTTGCCGGCTCAGTAACCGCCCGGAAGAATCAGCGTGCCTCCACGTCGGACTGGATGGAGCTTGAACGCCAGCGCGGCATTTCGATTAGCTCGACCGCGCTCCAGTTTGAGTATGACGGATTCAAGATCAACCTGCTCGACACGCCGGGTCACAAAGATTTCTCCGAAGACACCTACCGGGTGCTGACCGCCGTGGACGCGGTCATCATGATTATCGATGCCGCCAAAGGTATCGAAAGTCAGACGCGCAAACTGTTCGAAGTCTGCCACCAGCGCGGCGTGCCGATTTTTACCTTCATGAACAAGTGTGACCGGCCAACGCGCGATCCGCTGGCGTTGATTGATGAGCTGGAGAACGTGCTCCAGCTTGGAGCCTTCCCGGTCAACTGGCCGATTGGTACCGGCGTGGAATTCAAAGGCATCTTCGATCGGCTCACCCGGCAAGTCCATTTGTTCGAACGGACTGACGGCGGCGTTTACCGTGCGCCGGTTGAGATTGGCGACTTATCTGATCCGGTGATTCGTGAACATATCGACGACGCGACGTTCCATCGAATCACTGAAGAACTCGCGATGCTCGAACACGCCGGCGAGACATTCGACTCCGCCGCCGTGCTGGCCGGTTACACCACGCCGGTGTTCTTCGGCAGCGCGATGAACAACTTCGGCGTCCAGCTTCTGCTCGACGGATTTCTCAAACACTCCGCCGCGCCGCAAGCTCGCAAAGTTGGCGACCGCGTAATCGCACCAGAGCATCCAGACTTTTCCGGGTTCATCTTCAAGATTCAAGCAAACATGGATCCGCGCCACCGGGACCGCATCGCGTTTTTGCGAGTTGTCTCCGGCAAGTTCGAGCGCGACATGATTGCGACACATTCGCGGACCGGTAAGAAAGTCCGGCTCTCCAGTTCGCACAAACTCTTTGCCAATGAGCGCGAGACCGTGAACGAAGCATTCCCCGGCGACATCATCGGCTTAGTTGGTCACTCAGAGTTCGGTATCGGTGACACGTTGAGCACCGATCCGGCGATTGTTTACCGGGAGATTCCGCGGTTTCCTCCTGAGAGTTTTTCTTATCTCCGTAACCCGAGCACCGCGAAATACAAACAGTTCCGCAAAGGGCTCGATCAGCTTTTACAGGAAGGCGTCGTCCAGCTGCTCCGGCTCAAAGACGCGGCAGCCAACGTTCCGCTACTCGCCGCTGTTGGCCCGCTACAATTTGAAGTGGTGCAATACCGGCTCCAAAGTGAGTATGGCGCTGAGTCGCAACTGGAGCCGGCACCGTGGCAGACAATTCGCTGGTTACCGAAGGATGTCTCGGACGCCGACTGGGGCCGCGGCTTGCCCACCGGCGCGCGCCTGGCCTTCGATGCTGATGATAATCCCGTGGTGTTGTTCGCCAATGAATGGTCGGTGAATTACTTCAGCGAAATTAATCCAAAGATTCCGCTCGAAAAATTGCCTGCGACATCCAAAACCTCGCCCGTAGTGACTGTTTAAAAATCAGTGCGGAACGGAATTGCCGGCAGGCCAGCCTTGTTGAAAAGATTTGCCCAGCGCCGATTGTTCGACCACGCGTACCGGACAAAAACCGGCTTCGGCACGGCAGCGCAGGATGCGACGACTGTATCGCCATCAATCACCGCATCAGCCCAGTGGAACTGTTGATCGGCACCGGCGATGGCGAAACCTTGGAGCTTGTCGCCGTGCTGAAACGCAAGTCCTTGGTCGGTGTGCGTGAAGTTGATTCGCACCTTGGCTCCGTCGATTTTGTGGGCGGTGTACAACGGGCCGTAATATTCAATCTTCTTGCCGTAAACAAAACCAAGCGCTACGTCGGCAGCGCGGTGGCCGTAACCGGATTTATTAGTCGGGTGCAGGCCAGATCCGAGATCACTGCTGGTGGCCATAGCGGTGTTGGGGTAGGTCATAATCTTAATGTGCGTCTCGACGAATTGACCGTCATTAGGCACTTGCGGTGGTAATGGTCCAAAAGCTTCACCATGTTTAGTCACGGGATTTTCTTTGTCCCACACGCAACCGCCGCCACTTGGTTTTTCAATGTAGATGAACGGGAAGTCGCCTTCGTCCCAGTCCTTGCGCCAACCATTGATGAGCGCTCCCATCAACGAAAACTGATCGATGCCGGCAAGCGCCGTGCCGGTTTCACCTTGATCCCAGAGTACGCCGCGGATGCCGTATGGCTGAAATGGCTTGATGTGCGCAGCGTATAAGTCACCGACGGGGCCGCCGGCGCGAGTTTTACCGGGTTTCGCTGGTGCGGCTGGGCGGGCTGGACGCTTCGTGTTCTCTCGCTGGGCTTGGGCATCGGCTGTTTCCCATTTCTGCAAATCGGCGGTGTACTGCTGCATGGCCGCATCAAAGGTCGCCGCATATTTATTAATCAACTCCTGACAGACGGCATCGCTGTTCAATGCCTCCCGACTAAGCCAGCGACCCGACGGTGTCCCACCAACCGCGCCGAGCATCAATCCGACCGGCACATCGAGCTGGTTCTGTAACCGCAGCCCAAACGAAAACAACAAGGCCGAGAATCCGGCTAAATCTTGAGATGTCGCCGGCTGCCATTTTTTGTTGGCCAGCACGAGCCGAATCTTTGGATATGGTGCCGCTGCTACCGCCGCCGCCAAGACATGATCGTTATTCGTGTAACTGGACGAGCCCATCGCCATATTCGACTGGCCGGACCCGATCCAGACTTCGCCAACCAGCACGTCCTCGTTGGTCACAGTGTTCGCGACTAGCTGGTCCGGTCCACCGGCCTTCAGGGGTTTGAGTTTGACCTGCCACTGGCCGTTCGTGCCGGCGGTAGTGGTTTGTTCTTGATCACGAAATTTGACTGTTACTTTCTCGCCCGGCGCGGCTGTGCCCCAAATCGGTACCACCATATCGCGCTGCAAAACCATGTGATCGCTAAAAACACTCGGCAGTTTCACCGCGCCACTGGCCTCGCCGTCAACCCAGACCATCGCCACGACTATCATTCCAATCATCCGACTAATTGAGCTATTCATTAAATTCCATACCTCCGTAAGTTGGGGCTGAGCTTGACCGGTTTCCATACTGACCGCAAGCGCATGCTTTACGCACAAAGACAATTAGGACTCGCGTTTTGCATGCAGAATTGGCAAAACAACGAGATGAGCAAGACCTATCGAGTTATTGTCGTCGGCATGGGCAAACGCGGAATGCACCACGCCCAAACCTTTTTCACCAACAAACAATTTGAGCTTGTCGGCATCTGCGATATCGACGAAGCCCGACTCGCAGCGGCGGCGCCGAAGCTTGGCAATCCGAAGACCGGGACCGACGCCGCAAGGTTGGCGAAGGAATTGAAGGCGGATGTCTTCTGTTTTTGCACCCTGCCAAACCTGCGGTTGCCACTCATCAAGCTCGGCATCGAGACCGGCGCGAAGTTAATCGCGTTTGAAAAACCGGTCGCGATGAGCAGCACCGAAGGCATTGAGATTAAAAAGGCGCTCGACGCGGCCGGCGTGAAAGCTGTCGTCAGCCATCAACACCGGTACGGCGACCATTACAAGAAGGTGAAAGAGATTGTCGCCAGCGGCGCGCTCGGCCACGTGCACACTGTGTACGGCACGGCGACCGGCTGGGCGGCGCATATGTTGAGCCATCTGATTGACTACACCTGCTGGTTCAACGACTACGCGCCGGCGGAATGGGCGATGGCGCAAGCGGCTGGCCGTGGCAAGCTCGCGGATTTGCACACGTCACCGGATTATGTGGCCGGCGTGGTGCATTTCCAGAATGGCGTGCGCGGGATTTATGATTGCGGTGCCGGCGCGCCGGATGTGCCGGAGATTGATGCCGCCAAGGAGCAGAAACTCTGGTGGCGCAAATGCCGGATGGGCGCGCAAGGGTCAGAAGGTTTTGCTGAAGTCATTACCAATGGTGGCTGGCGCGCGGTGACGAAGAGTGGCGGTTATCAGAGCGGTCCCGGCGCGATGGATTATGTAGAAGATATGCCGCCGTACATCCAGCAAATGGCCGATTGGTTGGACAATGACCGGCAAGTCCACCCGTGCGCATTTGCGAACGCCTACCAAGGTTTTGAAATCATGGCGGCGCTGTACCGATCCGCGGCTGAAGGCGGTCAGATTGCGTTGCCGTTGACGGGCGGTCTGGATGAGATTGCCCTGCTGAAAGACAAGGTGCCGACCCGGAAAGTTTTGTTCACTATTCCTGAGAGCGCAAAAGAATACCCGACTGCATAAATGGAAGTCATCATTCGGCCAACCGAAACCGTTGCCGCGACACTGGTCGCCCGCGTGATTGCGCGTGAATTGCTGGCCCGGCCGCAATTGGTGCTCGGGCTGGCGACCGGGCGAACGATGGAAAAGGTCTACGACGCACTTGTCCGCGAGCATCGCGAGGCCAGTCTGGATTTCTCGCTCTGCCGGACTTTCAATCTCGACGAATACATCGGCTTGCCGGCAACGGATCCGCATTCCTACCGGCACTACATGAACGCGCAGTTGTTTGACCGCGTGGATATCGATCTGCGGAATACCCATTTGCCGAACGGCATGGCGGCCGACCTCAAGGCGGAATGCGCCCACTACGAAAGTGAAATCCACGACTGTGGTGGCATTGATCTCCAAGTGCTCGGCATCGGGCGCAGTGGCCACATTGGATTCAACGAGCCACTTTCCGCGCTCCAGTCGCGCACGCGCGAAAAGGCGCTGACGCCGATGACGGCAGAGCAAAACGCCTCAATGTTTGGCGGCGATGCGAGCAAGGTTCCGCGCCGGGCGATTACGATGGGCGTCGGCACAATTCTCGAAGCGCACCGGATCATCGTGTTGGCGACCGGTGTGGAAAAAGCCGACATCGTCGCCAAAGCCGTCGAAGGCCCAATCACCTCAATGGTCAGCGCTAGCGGTTTGCAGCTGCATCCGCATTGCACAGTGGTGGTGGACGAAGCCGCCGCCGGTAAGCTCAAGGGCACGGAATATTACCGGTGGATCTTCGACAACGAACCGGAGTGGCAGAGCTTCCGGTAGATATTCTTTATGACCGCGCACGCTCGATCACCCAAGAAACCGACGCGGACAAAAATCTTTTTAGTTGATGACCACCCGGTCTTGCGCGCCGGGATTGCCATACTGATTAACGGGGCGCCGGATTTGTGTGTCTGTGGCGAGGCGGAGGCGGCCATTGAAACTTTGGAAAAACTGCCACTGGCCAACCCCGATGTGGTGGTTGTGGATATTTCCCTGCCGGGAATGGATGGCATCGGGCTGATTAAACAAATCAAGCGCCTCCAACCGCAGTGCCACATGGTTGCGTACTCGGGCAATGATGAAGTGCTGTACGCGGAACGCGTGTTGGCGGCTGGTGCTCAGGGCTATGTCATGAAGTGTGAATCCCCGTTGAATTTGTTGACGGCGATTCGACGTATTATGGCGGGCGAGATTGTGGTTGGAAAAGAGATTACCGCGCGGCTGTTGCGGCGCGCGACCGGCCAGACCGTTCCGCAAGCTCCATCCGGCCTCGCTAAGCTGAGCAACCGGGAGATGGAGATTTTTCGATTGATTGGGCAGGAGTGCTCCCGCACTGCCATTGCGAAGCAACTGCAGATCAGCGTTAAGACTTTCGAAGTGCACCGCGCCCACATCCGTGAAAAGCTTAACCTGGCCAATGCGCGTGCGCTTTACATGCGGGCCGTTAAATTCCATAAGTCGCAAGCCAGCGCGCAGTCCAGCTGAGTTGCTGAGCACTGCGCCGAGCCGGCGCGATGTTGGCCGGGAGAACCGGTTTACGGTTTTGCGAGTAAGGCCGCGGCGTCCGCTTTCTCCAGCGCCGGTAATTCCAACGCAAGTGCCGCGCGCAGTTCGGCCACCGCTTCCGCCCGTCGGCCGGTTGCCAGCAGGGCTTTGGCGAGATGGTAATGCGCCGGGCCGTGTTGCGGGACATTGCGGATGACTTTTTGCAGCGCCGGGATGGCTTCCTGCGGCAGGCCGGCGATGATGCAAATCAACCCGAGACTGTCTTGGATGTCAGGATTGTTCGGGAACGCCGTCGCCGCGCGCCGAATCAATGTGAGCGCCTGATCCAGTTTCTGGCCGCTCTTGGCGTAGGCGACAGCGAGATTGTTGACGACGACCGGATCGTTGGGATATTCCGCGAGGAGGGCGTCGTAAATCTTGGCGGCGCGCGCCTGGTTGTTGAGCATCGTGTATGCAGAGGCCAGCGCGAAGCTGAAGCGCGGCGTGTGCGGCGACAATTTGACGGCGGTCTCAAAATGCCCGGCGGCAGCCGCGTAATCCTTTAATTGCAGACACGTGTTCCCGGCCATGAAATACGGCATCGGCCAATCTTCGCGCAGCCGTATAGCTTTCTCAAAGGCGTCTCGGGCTGCCGGTAGCTGGCCGGCCTCGCGCAACGCCAGCCCCAACGCTTCGCGGGCGACGGCGTTGATTGGTTGCTCTTCGACGAGCTGGCGAAACTCGGTCAGCGCTTGATCGAGCAGGCCTTTTTGCAGGTACAAATTACCGAGCAGGAGCCGCAGTGGTAATTCCTTTGGCGCCACGGTGGCCACGCGCCGGTAACAGGCTTCGGCGCGGTCCCAGTGTTTCAATTTGGCGTGGCAAAGCGCGGCGTTCATGAGCAACCACGGATCGTGCGAGCGAACCGCCGCCCGTTCAAAAAATCGCGCCGCCTCTTCCAGCGCCGGCACGGCACCGGGCAGATTCGCATCCATCTCCGCCACGCGGTCCGCCAAATCGTGAATCCCGGTGGTGTCGTTGAGGCGCGACAGTGTTTGCCAGGAACCCAGCAAGGCTTGGGTGTTTTGCGGGTCGAGGCGGGTGGCGGCGTGAAATTCGGCGTCGGCCTCGCGTAACCGATCCAGCCGGTAATACTCCGCTGCCAGCCGGTAATGCACGTCGGCCGGTTCGTTGGTCTTGCTCGCCTCGGTTTTCAGGTGTTCTAAATCTGCCGGCAGCCGGGCCGGTGTTATTCCCGGTGGATGCCAGCGCAAGACGGCATCGCCCGGTAAGCCACCGGCCGGGATCAGTCCTCGGAAAATGCCCTGTGGCGAGGTCACCCACGGCCACCACGCGCCCGCGTCCGTCGGTGTGGCTGCTGTGACGTAATACACTACCGATGTGACCGCCAACTTTTCGATCATGTCTAGGTTGGATTCTTGTTGCGGGAGCCAAACGGCTTGCCGTTCGGCGTACCACGCGACGAGCGCCGGCTGATCTGTCAGGACCACGGCATTGGTTGGCACATTGGTTTTGAAGAACGCGAACAGATTCTGGCGATTCGGGCTCAGCTCGGTGCGGATGAAGAGGAAAAAGGCCGCCATCGGCAAACACACCACGCCAATCACTAACAGATAGGCGAGGGCTTGGCCCGGCTTGCGTGATTGAAACAGACGGTCCAGATTGCTTTTATGTTCACTCTGTTTATCTTGTGACGGTAATGGTTCCGGTTTGAATTTCAGCCACCGCAACGACAAGGGACCAACCCGTTGTGTGATCCAGTCCGTCAGGCGTGCCGCCGCCAGCATCGCCACCAACGGCGTCCAGACCGCGAGTAATTGACTGTCCGGTTGGAGCAGGCAGGAGACCGCCGCGCTCAACATGCAGCCGATCAATAGCAGCATCGCCAGACCGCGCCGGTAGGTATGGCGCATTGCCGCCGGTAACGCCGCCATGAAAAATATCCCCACAACGAGATGCAATGTGACCGGCGCTGTGCGCACAAATTGAAAAATACCAGCCGGCAACTTGGTCAAGAATTCGCGCGGATGTTTCACCAAGAAGCTGACTGCCGACGGCGGATTAAGCGTGCGCCAGATGGATTCGCCGGGGAAGCTATGCGTGTCGGCCAGAAGCGCATACCCGGTCAAGCCCCAAGTCGCGCCCTGCGATGTAAACCAATTGCGCACAAGCCACGGAAACGCCACCAGCCCGAAACCGGCGACCAGCCACAAAACTGCGCGCGCCCGGGATTGTGGCGCAGTGGCCGCAACGTACCACGCCAGCGCGAGTATGACGATGCCCAGCGCCCAGTGCGTGAGCATGGCCAGCGCGCAGCACAGGCCGGCCAGAAATAAATGCCACCACGCCACCGGTTGCGGCGTTGCGCCGGCAGTGGTCGACAAGCGGGGCACCGCCAATCCGCACGCCAGCAAGATAAAGACCGTTGCTAATGCATACGGCAGGCCGGTCATTGCCAGTGTGATAATCACCGGGTTAGAGGCATAAAAAACCACCGCCAACATCGCCACACGCGGGCCAAACCACCGGCGCGCGATTGCAAATGTCAGCCAAACCGAAATGAGCCAAAACGCCAGTCCGGTAAAGGCCGCCACCCGGTCCGATGGGGTAGTCAAATTAAAGACCAGCGCCTGCAGCACCGGCTGGGCGGGTGCGCTCCAGAAATCCGGCACATTACGCAGGGTCGACTGAACCGATAACGTCAACGGCCGGACCGCGCTGGTCGCAAAGCCGTGGCCGTCCGCGATATTCCGCGCCAATTGCGCCGACTCCCAGGCCGCCGGCGATTGTAGGCCTTGGAATTTGACCGCCATCGTCAAAACGATGAGGCCGACCGGCACCACCACCAGAACGATAATTTGCGCGAGAACCCGCCACCAGTTTTCGGCAGCCGGATTGTGAGGATGCAGGGGCGAGCTAGGTGTTTCCATAAATTATGCTCTCAATCAAGTGTTGCCGAAACATAACTAGTCACGACCCACTTGTCGAGTTTGCCGCCGTGGCTGAGGGTGTGCAATCAGCGCCAATGACCGTCCACCCAAACATTCCTGCCACGATGAGGCTCCCAGCAGCCACCGGCCCACACGGCATCACGATGCGGCGGCCGGGTCCACATTCCCGGCATCCATTCCCGGTGGCCGGAACCAAAACGGGTGTACCGCCATGTCCAGTAGCCGTTGACCCAGAGGTACTCGGGATCGGGGGCGACTGGAATGGTTTCAACGATCACTGTCGGCATGGATGCGATGGTGGAAACTTCTTGGACCGGCGCCGGCGTGGCGGTGGCAGCGGTGTTGATCATGAAATCAATTACCGGCTGGCTGACGCCGGTATCTTTCAGCTCAATAATTTCCGCCGTACTGAGGCGGAAGGTGGCGTGCGCATTGCGGATGTGGCTGAGGATGATTTCATCGCTCATGCCGGCCTTGGCTAGCATTTTGACATCGGCGACAGAAACAGTTTCAGCGCGGGCCAGGGAAATGCCGGCGGCGGCGATGAGACAAGCGGCGAAGAAAGATTTGGTTTTCATACTGGCTTAGACGATTCAACACCGGGGTTTGTTCAAAGTTGCAAAAGTGCAGTTGACGATGGGCTGATTTGGCCGTAGTTTCTGCACTCGAATGACTAAACACGTCACCATTTACGACACCACCTTGCGCGATGGCACGCAGGGCGAAGGGATTTCGTTTTCGAGCGCGGACAAAATCCGGATCGCCGAGCGCTTGGATGCCTTTGGCGTGGACTATATCGAAGGTGGCTGGCCGGGATCGAACCCGAAGGACATGGAGTTTTTTGAACTAGCCGGTAAGCGGAAGTTCCAGCACGCCAAGATCGCGGCCTTCGGCAGCACGCGCCGGGCCAACACGACCTGCGCGGCGGATGCACAAATCCAGATGCTCGAGAAAGCCGGCACGCCGGTGGTGACGATGTTTGGCAAGACTTGGGCGTTGCACGTGACGGAGGTGTTACGGACGACGCTCGAGGAGAATCTGGCGATGATTGCCGATTCGGTTCGGTATTTCAAACAGGCTGGCAAGGAAGTGATTTACGACGCCGAGCATTTTTTTGACGGTTACAAGGCTGATGCGAAGTATGCGCTGGCAACTTTGACAGCGGCGCAAGCTGCCGGCGCGGACATGGTGGTGCTCTGCGATACTAACGGTGGGACGATGCCGGCGGAAGTCAGCCGCATTGCCGGCGCGGTGCGGCAGGTGTTGAAGTGCCCGGTCGGCGTTCACACGCACAACGACAGCGGCGTGGGCGTGGCCAACGCGCTCGCGGCAGTCGAGGCCGGCGCGACGCAGGTGCAGGGGACAATGAACGGCTACGGCGAGCGCACCGGCAACTGCAATCTCACGACAGTCATACCGTGTCTGGTGTTGAAGCTGGGCTACGACTGCATTCGGCAGGAAAACCTCCTCCACCTCCGCGAGTTGTCGAGCTTCATTGACGATCTGGCGAATGTCCGGCCTGACATCCGGCAGCCGTTTGTCGGCGCGACGGCGTTCGCGCATAAGGGCGGCATCCACGTCAACGCGGTGGAAAAAATCGCGCACAGCTACGAGCACATCACGCCCGAGCTGGTCGGCAACCGCCGGCGGGTGCTCGTCAGCGATCTCAGCGGCCGCAGCAATATTTTAATGAAGGCGCACGAGCTGGGGATCGATCTCGGCAAGGACACGCCGGAAGTGCGCGAAATTTTGCAACAGCTCAAGCAGATGGAGCACGCCGGCTACGAGTACGAAGCCGCCGATGCGAGCTTTCACATTCTGGCGCAGAAGTTACTCAAGAAACACAAGCCGTTTTTCAATTTGCTCGCCTACCGGGTCATCATGGACCGGCACGGCGCCGGGGATGGCGTCGTTGAGGCCAGCGTCAAACTCGAAGTCGACGGCAAGGTCATCCACACCGTGGCCGAGGGCGATGGCCCGGTCAACGCGCTCGATAAAGCGTTTCGCGCGGCGTTGAGTGAATTTTACCCGGCCATCTCTCAAGTCCGGTTGGTGGATTACAAGGTCCGCATTCTCGACAGTGGAACCGGCACTGCCGCCAAGACGCGCGTCATCATCGAAAGCACCGATGGCACGGACACGTGGGGAACGGTCGGCGTGGACGACAATATTATCGAGGCCAGCTGGGAGGCGCTTGTGGACGCCGTCGAGTACAAACTTTTCAAGGACGAAAAGAAAAAATGACCCGCGCAGTGCAGTTACGCAATTTGCTGGTAGTCCTTTGGTTTGCGCTCGGTGCGGCGGGGCTGGGCCTGGCTGACGAAACCAACCACAACCACGGATTCGTATTCAGTTTTGCGGAAGAAAATGATTTTCCGGGGACCGACCGGCATTACACGCAAGGAATCCACATCGGCTTGCTCTGGCCTGACGAAACGGCGCCGTTGCCGACTCAACCGCTGACTTGGTTGCCAGACTTCGGGATTGCCGGTGCGACACATAAATACGGTCTGCGGGTCGGGCAAGATATGTATACGCCGGTCAACAAAACTAACAATCCACCGGATCAGGCAGACCGGCCGTATGGTGGTTGGTTATTTCTGGGATTCATTCGCGACTCCCGTGGAACCGTGGCCAATGACATCCCGGCACGCGATTATTTTGAAGTGGATCTCGGCGTAGTCGGCCCGGCGTCCTTCGCGCGCGACGCGCAGATTTGGTGGCACGAAGTCACTAACGCTGGTTTGCCACAGGGATGGGATTACCAGATCAAAAATGAACCCGGCTTCCTAATCAGCGGCGACCGGCAGCTAAAAATCTGGGACACCGGCACTAATCAGTTTCTCCAAGCGCAATTTCTGCCGCACGCCGGCTTCAATCTCGGCAACATCCAGACTTCGGTGCGCCTCGGTACTGAATTCCGCCTCGGCCATAACATCCCGGACGAATTTGCCAAAATACCGGAGCCCAAACGCGGTTGGTATATTTTTGGCGGCGTGGATGGCCGGTTTGTCGGGTACAACGAATTCCTCGACGGGAACGCTTTCCGAAGTAGTCGCAGCGTCACCAAAGAGCCGGCGGTGCTGGAAATTCACGGCGGATTGGTTGTCGTGCTGGGGAGCACGCAAATCAGCTACACCTACAATTACGTCAGTCAGGAATTCAAAACGCAAGCCGGGTACGACGCCTACAGCTCGATTGCCTTGACGCAGGCGTTCTAACCGGCTGCCTGCCGCAACTGCCGGTAAGTTTTATCCAATGCCACAGCATTACCGGCCTGCAGTATTGAGCGAGCCATGATTCCGTATACTTCTGCGCGCGACACTTTCACGCGTTGTGTCGCGTCCAACGGATCCGCCGTCCGGAGTCGCCCGATGGTTTTCACGCCGATCCACAACGGCCATACGCACGCCAAGCGCAGGCGCTTCTGGCTGGCTGGAATCGTCAATGTATACTGCCAACCGGCGTCCAAATGCGCCACGGCCACATCGAGCCACTTGGCGTAAATCGGTAGGACTTCGGCGCGATCAAGCGGATTGCGCACCGGCAAGTAACAGCGGCCGATGGCGTAATCGCGCGGCATGTCGCGGAGAATGTTGACGAGCTGCAGGCCTTGGCCGAATCGCACACCGTCGGCGACGTTCAGCTGTTCTAATCCCGGCAAGTGCGCCTGACACATCTTGGTCCAAAACTCGCCAACGCAGCCGGCCACGAGGTAGGTATACCGGTCCAACGCTGCATCATCCGCCAGTGCCACGAGGTTGCCGGGGAAAGTTTCGAGGTCAAAAATCTGGCCGGTAATGATCGTGTTCAGTAACTGCTGGACCAGCCGCCGGTCCACTTCAGTGAAAGTGTCGAGCATGGCGAGACATTCGTCTAGGCGTTCCAACAGTACCCGTTCCGCTGGCAATGCCTGATTCTCAGCGAGGACACCGAGGTCTGGCACCCGCGTCAAGTTCTGGAGTTCCCGGAGCAGGACGATGCGCTTGGCACGCGGCACAGCGTTCGTGTCGGCAATCGTGTCCGTCGCCCGCGCCAGCAGGTAAGCCAGCGAGATTTGTGGCCGGATTGGCGCCGACAAAACCCGCAACGTCAGGTAAAACGACCGCGAGACCGCTTTCAAAAGCGGGCCAACTAATTGCGCCTGGGTGGTGGCAGTCATAATGAAGTGCGGTCAGTTTAGAATCGTCAGTTGAATTCTGCAAGATATGACGTATGGTGGCCGATGTCTTTTCTTCTTCCTGAGTGCTACGGGTTTCTAGGCATAATAATTTACAGCAGTTTCTTTGAATGGACGCTGCACCGGTATGTCATGCACCGGCCGGTCGGAAGATTTGACTATCCCTTCCGCGCCCACGCCGTGGTCCACCATCAAACCTTCCGTGCCGACGCCTCCTACCACCTCCAACAAGCCAGCGATAAGCGCACCGTGCCGATGGCGTGGTGGAATGGGCCATTTCTAATCGCGATCCACGCGCCGCTGGCCTGGCTCGTGGGCCGGTTGGTCGGTCAGCCGATTGTCATTGGCGCATTGAGCGGGATGGCGGTGTACTACGCAGTCTACGAATACATCCATTGGTGCATGCACATTCCGCGCGCGCGCAACATCGAGCGGTCCGGGATTTTCTTTCGCCTCAACGGCCACCACCTTCTACATCACCGGTACATGGGCAAGAACTTCAATGTCGTTTTCCCGCTAGCAGACGCCGTGTTGGGCACGCTGGTACTGCGCTCTCAGGTGAACTTCGCCCAAGCCACCGGCCCGAGCGTGCCGAATGTGCAGCCCAGCCTGGCCTGATTACTTCCGTTCGTAGGTGCCAATCAATTCCGTCTGCGCGAGCACATGGCTCTGCATCGCCGTTTCCAGTTGTGGCTTGGTCGCCTGTGCCGGTAGCGGCAACACGGTATCGAGCGCGTAGAGTTTGAAATGGTAATGGTGGACGCCGTGGCCCGGCGGTGGCATCGGGCCGTTATAACCCAGCCGCGGCCAGCCGTTCAGTCCCTGCCGGGCACCGCCCAGCGGCGCGACCGTCTCGGTTTTCGCCACGTTCTCCGGTAACTCCGTCACCGTGGCCGGGATGTTCCAGATCAACCAGTGATCCCAGATCTTGCCGGCCACGCTCAACGCGTCCGGGTCGTCGCAGATCAACGCAAAACTTTTCACACCCGCCGGCGCGCCGGTCCATTTCAACGCCGGTGACACATCCGCGCCTTCGCCGGTATGCTTAGTTGGAATCCATTGGTTCTCCGCAAACGCCGTACTTGTCAGTTTCATGTCGCCTCCTGCGCCTCAGCGCAACTTGTGTTCGCCTTCATCCGCTGCTATTCTACGCTTCACCAGCATCATGGGCAACGCCAGAACCAATCAGCTTCGCGACGCTTTGAATGACCGGATCCTCGTGCTCGATGGCGCGATGGGGACGATGATTCAGCAACGCAACCTCACCGCCGCCGATTTCGGCGGGCCGGCATTGGAAGGCTGCAACGAAAATCTCGTGCTGACGCGGCCGGATGTGATTCGCGACATTCACCGGCAATACTTCGCGGCCGGGGCGGATATCGTCGAGACCGACACTTTCGGCGCGACGCCGCTCGTGCTCGCTGAGTACGGGCTCGCCGACAAATGCCGCGAGATCAACATGGCCGCTGTCCGGTTGGCTCGCGAAGCCGCTGCCGGTAACGGTTTCGTTGCCGGCTCGATGGGGCCGACGACGAAGGCGATCACGGTTACCGGTGGGGTGACGTTCCAGCAGTTGGTTGAGAATTTTCACGCGCAGGCGGCGGCGCTGATCGAAGCCGGGGCGGATTTGTTGCTCGTCGAGACATGTCAGGACACGCGGAACGTGAAGGCGGCATTGATTGGCATCGAGCAGGTCGGGGTGAAGATACCGGTGATTGTGTCTGGGACGATTGAACCAATGGGGACAATGCTGGCCGGGCAGGCGGCGGATGCGTTGGTGGCGTCGTTGCAACACGTGGACTTGCTGGCGGTGGGACTGAACTGCGCGACCGGGCCGGAGTTTATGACCGATCATATCCGGACGATTCACGAGATGGCGATGGCGGCGGTGTCGTGTTATCCGAACGCGGGGTTGCCGGACGAGGAGGGCCGGTATGGCGAGACACCGACGTCACTGGCGTCGGCGCTGGAACGGTTCGTGAGGAACGGCTGGGTGAATATTCTTGGCGGTTGCTGCGGGACGACACCGGCGCACATCAAGGCGATTACCGAGATGGTTGCCGGTAAGACGCCGCGCCGGCACCGGGGTCAGCGGCGGAGTTATTATTCCGGCATCGAGTTAGTCGAGGCATCGGACGATACCCGGCCATTGCTGGTGGGCGAGCGGACGAACGAAGTTGGTTCGCGGGCGTTCAAGCGGTTGATCACCGAGGAAAAATTTGAGGAAGCCAGTGAGATCGCGCGGGCGCAGGTCAAGAACGGCGCGCACATCATCGATATCAATCTCGAAAATACTGACCGGGATGAGTTGACGGACATCGACCGGTTCTACGAGAAGGTCATTCACAAAGTCAAAGTGCCGTTGATGATCGACTCGACGAACCCGCTGGCGGTCGAGCGGGCGCTGACGTTTTGCCAAGGCAAAGCCATCATCAACTCGATCAATTTCGAGGATGGCGAGGAGAAGTTCCGCCACATCCTGCCGCTCGTGAAGAAGTACGGCGCGGCGGTCATTATTGGTTCGATTGACGAGGACAAGCAGCAGGCGCAAGCCATCACCCGGCACCGCAAGCTCGCCATCGCGCAGCGCGCCAGGGATTACTGCGTCGCGCAAGGCATACCGGAAGAAGACCTTATCTTCGATCCGCTCACTTTCCCCTGCGCCACCGGCGACGAAAACTACATCGGCAGCGCCGTCGAGACCGTCGAAGCGATCCGGCTCATCAAGGAGAAACTGCCGCGTTGCAAAACCGTGCTCGGCGTCAGCAATGTCAGCTTCGGTCTGCCGCCCGCCGCGCGCGAAGTCGTCAACTCCGTGATGCTCTACCACGCCACGAAGGCCGGGCTCGACCTCGCTATCGTCAACGCCGAGAAACTGGAGCGTTACGCGAGCATTCCTGACGCGGAGAAAAAACTCGCCGAGGACGTCCTCTTTCATGCGCTCGACCGGGAAAGTTCCCAGCGCGCCATCGCCGCCATCAGCGACCATTTCCGCGACGCCACCAGCCGCGTGAAAAAGAAAACCTCCGACCTCCCGCTCGACGGCCGGCTCGCCAATTACATCATCGAAGGCACGAAAGACGGCCTGATTCCTGACCTCGGCCTGAAACTCAAGGAAGCCGGCCCGCTCGACATCATCAACGGCCCGCTCATGGCCGGCATGAACGAAGTCGGTCGCTTGTTCAACGCCAACGAACTCATCGTTGCCGAAGTCCTCCAGAGCGCCGAGGCGATGAAAGCTGCCGTCGCGCACCTCGAGCAGTTCATGAAGCACACGGAGAGCTCGACCAAGGGGAAAATCGTTCTCGCCACCGTCAAAGGTGACGTTCACGACATCGGCAAGAACCTCGTCGAAATCATTTTGTCGAACAACGGCTACCGGGTCATCAACCTCGGCATTAAAGTGCCACCGGAGCAACTCATCGAAGCTTGTCACCGGGAAAAACCGGACGCCATCGGCTTGTCTGGCTTGCTCGTCAAAAGTGCCCAGCAGATGGTCATCACCGCCGCCGACCTCAAAGCTGCCGGCATCACCGTCCCTGTTCTTGTTGGCGGCGCCGCCCTCAGTGACAAATTCACCCGCAACAAAATCGCTCCCGCCTACGACAACATCGTCACCTACTGTCGCGACGCCATGAACGGCCTCGCCACGATGAACAAACTGATGAACCCGGCTGAGCGCGCCAAGCTCGCACGCAGGAGCGATATTCCTGTCGCGACCGGTCCGTCTGCCATTGCCGTTGAACCTGAATCCACCACCCGTTCCACCCGCGTCCGCGTTCTGTCGTCGTTACCGGCGCCTTACGCCGACCGGAAAGTCATCGCCGTTCCGAACCTCACCGAGGTCTGGAGCTACATCAACCCGCAAATGCTCTTTGTTCGGCACCTCGGATTTAAAGGCAACTTCGAGCGCGCGCTCGACAGCCGCGACCCGAAAGCGTTGGAACTCCACCACGCCATCGAAGAAGTCAAAGCCGAAGCCAAAAAGTTCATGAAGGTCAAAGCCGTCTGGCAGTTCTTCGAAGTCGCCGCCGAAGGCAACGCCATCAAGCTGCCGGGCCACACTTTTCATTTCCACCGGCAACGCCAACCTGACGGTCTCTGCCTCGCTGACTTCATCTTACCGACCGGCGATTCGCTCGCTGTCTTCGTCGTCACTGCCGGTACCGGCATCATCGAACACGCCAACGAATTCAAGGCCCGGGGCGAGTTCCTGAAATCACACGCGCTCCAAGCGCTCGCGCTCGAAACCGCCGAGGCCGCCGCCGAATGGCTGCACCGCCGCCTCCGGGAAGACTGGGGTTTTCCCGACCCGGCAACGATGACGATGCTTGATCGATTCCAAGCCCGGTACCGTGGCAAACGTTACAGTCCCGGCTACCCAGCCTGCCCAGCGCTGGAGGATCAAGCCGGTATCTTTAAGTTGCTCCGCCCAGAAGAAATCGGCGTTAACCTCACCGAAGGTTTTATGATGGAGCCCGAGGCCAGCGTCAGCGCGCTCGTGTTTCAGCATTCGGACTGTCTGTACTTTAGTGTCGGTGACTCCGCATGAGCTACGACGATTCCAATACGCAGTTTTTACAAGCGCTGGCCGACAGTTTGCAGGCCGGGACGTTTGTCGGTCTAACGTTGACCCGGCCGGTCAAACCGGTGGACGGCTTGGAACGAATATTGGGTCGGTGCGTGGAAATCAAGGGTCGGTCACAGTTATCGCTAACTTTCCGGTATCCGACACGCGACGTGACGAAAAACCTGCCGCTACCGGAAGTTGACGGCTGGGTCCGCGAGCAAATTGCCGGTAATTTCCGCGGTGCCCGGCTGAACACCACCACCGGCGACTGGCAATTAACGCCGAAGCGATTAATCGCACATCCGCCGGCGACTGTCGCTCCACCGGCCCGCCAGCATGACGCGGCGAAACCAACGGCGCTGACTGGCGCGCACGCTTGGCTACACGCGCTCGGCGTTGTCAACACCGACGGAACGGTGCGGCCGACTATGGCGGATAAATACCGGCAGATTGACCGGTACCTCGAGATTTTCACACACTTGGCACGTGATTGCGGTTGGCCGCCTGCTGCCGGCAAGCTCACCATTGCCGACATGGGTTGCGGCAAGGGCTACCTGACTTTTGGCGTTTGGCATTTGTTGCGCGGCAAGGCGCGCGTTATCGGCGTTGAAGCGCGGGCAGAATTGGTGCAAGCCGGTAACGAATTGGCCCGACGCGTTCACGCCGACGGACTGGAGTTTGTCGCCGGCACTATTGAGTCGGTGCAATTACCGGCGTTGGACGCGCTGATTGCGCTGCACGCTTGCGACACGGCGACCGACGACGCGATTCGGCGCGGTGTCAAAGCCGGCGCGAAGCTCATCATTGTTGCGCCGTGTTGCCACCGGCAAGTTCGGCCACAGCTCGGGCGACCGGAGCCGTTGGCGGAAAGTCTCCGGCACGGGTTGCTGGCCGAGCGGATGTCGGAATGGGCGACCGATGCGCTGCGCGTGTTGGTTTTGGAATGGGCTGGCTACCGGACAAAGGTGATCGAGTTCGTCGCCAGTGAACACACGCCGAAAAATCTGATGATCGCCGCGATTCGGGAGCGCCCGCCGTTTGCCGATGCGGCGGCGCGGGAGCGGATTGAGCAATTCAAAAAGTTTTATGGGATTACCCACCACGGATTGGATGAACTGGGACGAGATTGATTGGTCAGCACTGGAACGCTTGCGGGCCGGTTTTATTGCCGGCAACGCCGGTGCCACGGATTACT
>JBAWWR010000026.1:0-23695 GCA_037146675.1 Verrucomicrobiota bacterium
CCGCCGGTATGAAATCAAAGCTTATCGTTGCGTTAGACGTGGATAGTTTCGAGCAAGCCGCCGCGTTAGTCGACCGGCTCGGTGACGCCGTGGATACTTATAAAGTCGGCAGCCAGCTGTTTACGCGAGTCGGTCCGAAGATGGTGGAGTTCCTGCACGCGCAAGGCCGCCGCTGCTTTCTCGACCTTAAATTTCATGACATCCCAAACACCGTCGCTAAGGCCGTCGAAAGCGCAGCGGCGTTGCGCGTCGCGATGTTGACCGTGCATACCGTTGGCGGCGCCGACATGCTGCGTGCGGCGGCAAGCGTACCCGGACACCCACTCTTGCTAGGCGTGACCGTGCTCACCAGCGTTGCCGGCGACGTGGCTGACGAAGTTGTGCGCCGTGCCAAACTCGCGGCAGAATGTGGACTGGAAGGCGTCGTTGCGTCACCACACGAGATCAAACTAATCCGCCAAGCTGTCGGCGATAAGATTAAAATCGTCACACCGGGAATTCGCCCAGCTTGGGCCGGTGCTGATGATCAGAAACGGATGATGACACCTCGCGAAGCAGTGGTTGCCGGCGCCAGTTACATCGTCGTCGGCCGCCCAATTCTCGCCGCCCAGGACCCAGTCGTAGCGGCGCACCGGGTTGTGGCAGAGATGAGTTAGAATTCAGCGCCGGTAGCTGACAACTCGATCGCCACCTGCCGTATTCAGTCTGGCAATCCTGCCGAGCCAGTGCACCACCGATGCGGCATCGGATTCTGTCGTAGGAAAGTTTCAGCCTACCGCCCGATTGTCGTCCGTGCCGGCGCCCATATGTTAACTGCTAATGAGACCGAGCAGGTTGAACTCCGGAGCAGGTCATTCTTATCCCGCACAACTCGGTCTCGCGATTGCTATGCGGAGATCCAAACGGAAAACAAGCTGCCATGCTCTTTAATTCTTTCCAGTTCCTGCTGTTTTTCCCGACCGTGACGATCTTTTTTTCTTTTGCCACACCGGTTCCGATGGCAATTACTGTTACTGGCAAGCTGTCTGTTCTACATGGCGTTCATCCCCGGGTATATCGTGATCCTGGGAGTGACAATCCTGATCGATTACTTCGCGGCGCGCTGGATCAGCACGCCGGATATTTCACCGGCGAAGAAAAAGGCGGTGCTCACCGGTAGCATCTTGTCCACGTGTCTGGTTTTAGTCGTGTTCAAGTACTACAATTTCTTCGACGCCGATTTCGCCGCAATTGCCTACTTCTGCCGGTGGAATTATTCTATCACCACTCTAAAAATCATCCTCCCCATCGGGCTCTCGTTCCATACCTTCCAGAGCTTGAGCTACGTCATTGAGGTTTACCGGGGCAATCAGCAAGCCGAGCGCCACTTCGGCATTTATGCGCTCTATGTCATGTTCTACACGCAATTGGTTACCGGTCCGATTGAACGCCCGCAAAACCTCTTGCACCAGTTTTACACCGAACTCACATTTGAATACCGGCGCGTGACCGACGGGTTGAAGTTGATGCTGTGGGGGCTGTTCAAAAAAAGTTGTCATCGCCGACCGGCTCGCCATTGCAGTCAACCACGTCTACAAGAACCCGCACGCCTACACCGGCTGGTCGTTAATTGTGGCGACTGTCTTTTTTGCATTTCAGATCTACTGCGATTTTTCCGGCTATTCCGACATTGCCATTGGCGCCGCCCAAGTCATGGGGTTCCAGTTGATGACCAATTTCAACCGGCAGTATTTTGCCAAGTCGATCACCGAGTTTTGGAAGCGCTGGCACATCTCGCTATCGGCGTGGTTCCGCGATTATCTGTATATCCCGATGGGCGGCAATCGCGTCCAGCCTTGGCGGTGGCAATACAATCTATTTATCACATTTCTCGTCAGCGGTTTCTGGCACGGCGCCAACTGGACATGCATCGTTTGGGGCGGGATTAACGGCGGCTACCTGATCTGCTCGCTCTGGACGCGCAACTTGCGACAGGCGCTGTGTCACGCCATCGGCCTCGACCAATTTCCGACCGCGCACCGGTGTCTCCGTGTCGGCGTGACATTCACATTGGTTTGTGTCGCGTGGATATTCTTCCGGGCCAACAGCATTTCAGATGCGTGGTATATCCTGACCCATTTATTTCAAGGATTGCATCACGGGTTGAAGCTCACCGGCGGCAGTCAGGTATTCGGAATGGGACTGGATCAATATGAATTGGGCGTGGCGGCGCTGTCCATTGGTTTCATGGAATCGCTGCATCTCGTCCAACGCCACCGCAGTCTCCGGCACCTGCTCGCAGAGAAACCGATCTACTGCAGATGGCCGGTCTACTACGCCCTGCTATTGGGGATCGTGTTCTGCGGAGTATTTGAGAAACGACAGTTCATCTACTTTCAATTTTAAGTAATTCGAGAATGAAACGTTTTGCATTCAAATTCGCAATTTTCCTAATCCCGATTGTGGTGATGTTGATCGGTGCAGAATATCGCCTGCCCCGCGTCCGGAACAGCTACACGACCAAGTTGGCGTTGATGCACAACAGCGCCACTGCTGAGGTCCTCGTGCTTGGCTCCTCACATGCCTATGATGGAATCAACCCCGATTGTTTCAGTCGCCCGGGCTTTAACATGGCGAACATGAGTCAACTATTTTACCATGATTCTCAAATCTTGGACAGGTTTGGCGTGTTTCTCCCAAACTTGAAATTTGTGATCTTCAGCATCTCGTACTTCTCGTTTGAAGCCAATCCCGGGATCGTGCCGGAAAAATGGCGCGCGTTCTTCTACCGTCAGTATTACGGAATTCCCGCCAACCGCTGGCTTCTGCGTTGGGACGTTCGCAATTACAGCAAGTTGGCCCTATACAGCTACGAATCAGTGAAGCATCTGAAATCCTTACCCACAGACTTGTCCGGCTCCATTTCCAGTACTGGTTGGCAGCGGGTGCCGGCCACGGAAACCACCGGCCAAACTCCTATCAGCGACCGAACCGGCAAAGCGCGCGTGCAATTCCACCGTGCATTGATGCGCGAAGATTACCGGCCGGAAAGCGTGCAGTCTTTGCGCGACAGCATCGATTGGTGCCTCTGCCGTGGCATCACCCCAATTCTACTGACGCCGCCTGTTTACCACACCTACACCGACCACATTGATCGCGCCAAGTATCGCTGGATGCAGGCGTGCATTTGCGAACTTTGCAGTGCATACCAGCTAAGCTATTGGAACTATTTCACCGATCCACGGTTCAACCTTAAAGATTTCGCGGATGATGATCACTTAAATGAAACGGGGGCAGAAGAGTTAAGCCGGATGATTGACGAAGAGGTGTTTCGCACCGACTTCAGAAAACCGACTCCAACCACAATCCGCTATCAACCGCATCTCTCTAAACAAGACAACCAAAGCGACGGATAACCACCGCTGTCACAGGCGACAGCGAATCACACACCCATTAAAGAAAGTCGGACTCAGGATGGGATCTAGTACCGGTAGTGTTCCGGCTTGTAAGGACCTTCAACCGGGATACCGAGGTAAGCGGATTGCTTCTTCGTGAGCTTGGTGAGCTTCACACCAATTTTCTCGAGGTGCAACCGGGCGACTTCTTCATCAAGTTTCTTGGGTAGCCGGTAGACGCCAACTTTGTTCGTGTCCTTGTTCGCCCACAAATCCAATTGCGCTAGGCACTGGTTGGTGAAGCTGTTGGACATGACAAAACTCGGATGACCGGTGGCGCAACCGAGGTTCACCAGCCGGCCTTCGGCGAGCATGTAGATGCTGTTGCCGCCGGCAAAGGTGTATTTGTCCACTTGTGGTTTGATGTTGAGCTTCTTGACGCCTTTTGCTTTGTTGAGGCGGTCAATCTGAATCTCGTTGTCGAAATGGCCAATGTTGCAGACGATGGCTTGGTCTTTCATCTTCGCCATATGTTCAAGCGTGATGATGTCGCAGTTGCCAGTTGTGGTGACGTAGAGATCCGCTTCACCGAGCGTGTCCTCGACGGTCTTCACTTCAAAGCCTTCCATCGCGGCTTGGAGCGCGTTGATCGGGTCAATTTCGGTGACAATCACGCGGGCGCCAAACCCGCGCAACGAGTGCGAGCTGCCTTTGCCGACATCGCCATAACCGCAGACGCAGGCGACTTTGCCGGCAACCATGACGTCGGTGGCGCGTTTGATGCCGTCAGCGAGTGATTCCCGGCAGCCGTAGAGATTGTCGAACTTTGATTTCGTAACGGAATCGTTGACGTTGATTGCCGGCACGAGCAACTTACCGGCTTCGAGCATCTGGTAGAGCCGATGCACGCCGGTCGTGGTCTCTTCGGAAACACCTTTCCAATCCTTCACAACCGTGTGCCAGAAACCGGGCCGTTGCTTGAGAACGCGCTTCAGCAAGTTCTTGATGACCTGTTCTTCGTGGCTCCCGCTCTTAGTATTGACCCAATCGCTGCCGTTTTCGAGCTCGTAGCCTTTGTGGATGAGCAGCGTCGCATCGCCACCGTCGTCAACGATGAGTTCCGGCCCCAAGTTGCCGGGATGGATGAGTGCGTCGAGTGTGCAATCCCAGTATTCTTCCAGCGTCTCGCCTTTCCACGCGAAAACAGGAATACCGGCTTTGGCGATGGCGGCGGCCGCGTGGTCTTGCGTCGAGAAGATATTGCAACTCGCCCAGCGGACCGATGCGCCGAGTTCGACCAATGTTTCAATCAGAATCGCCGTCTCAATCGTCATGTGCAATGAGCCGGTAATGCGGACACCCTTGAGCGGTTTCTTCACGCCATGCTTCTTGCGCAAGGACATCAAGCCTGGCATCTCGTGTTCAGAGACGTGGATTGTCTTGCGGCCCCATTCGGCGAGTGAAAGGTCACGGACTTTGAAATCGTTTTTAAGTTTCTTTTTCATATTTTAGCTCCCAAGTGTGGCGCAACATACTTGCCGGCAACACAAAACGCAACGCCGTTTTACGCACGAATCTGACCGGCAACTATCTCCAGCACCCGCTCGCCGCGCTTGGCAACGTGCTGGTCGTGCGTCACCATCACCAACGTCGCGCCCGTCTCAGCGCGCATCTGCCAGAGCAAGTCGAGAATGGATTCGCTGGTCTTGTCATCGAGGTTGCCGGTCGGTTCATCGGCAAGCAACAAACTCGGACGGTTCATCAACGCCCGCGCAATCGCCACGCGCTGTTGTTCGCCACCGCTCAACTCCGCCGGCCGATGTTCCCACCGGTCCCCTAACCCAACTGCGTCGAGCAATTCCCGGCCCCGCGCCGCGTCGTGCCGACCGGCTACCAGCGCCGGCACGCAAACGTTCTCCAGTGCGTCCAATTCCGGCAAGAGGTTGTACGACTGAAACACAAACCCCACCCGCTCGTTGCGCCAGCGTGTCCGATTCAATTTATCAAGCGGTGTGCCATCAAATAAAACCGTGCCATCCGTTGGCCGGTCAAGTCCGCCGAGCAAATGCAGCAACGTGCTCTTACCGGCGCCTGACGCGCCGACGATCACCACAACTTCGCCGCGCGCGATGTTTAGGTCTAAACCTTTCAGAACTTCAACTTGCCGGCGGCCGATCTGGTAAGTCTTGCGGAGCCGTTGCGCCGCGAGGATGACGTCACTCATGGCGAAGTGCCTCCACCGGTTCGAGCCGCGCCGCCCACAACGCCGGCAACACGCCGCCCAGCGTCGCAATAATCTGCGCCGCTATCGCGATGGTGAACAGGTCGCGGCCGGTCAGATAAGTCGGAATCTTTTGCAGGTTGTAAATTTCGCGCGGAAACAACTCGATGTGAAGCGCGCCGGAAAGAAACGTGCGGACTTGTTCGATGTGACCGATGGTCAGCAAACCGAGCGCCATACCGGCGCCAACGCCGAGAATGCCGACGATAAAACCTTGAAACAGAAACAGTCGCGCAATGCGCCACGATGTCGCGCCGCAAGCTTTGAGGACTCCAATTTCATTCGTCTTTTGCGCGGCGACGGTGATTAACGTTCCCATCACGCAAAACGCTGCGACCACGATGACAAGGCTCAGAATTAGAAACATCGCGGTCTTTTCAACCTGGATCGCACCGAGAATTTTTTCATTAAGCTGCATCCAAGTTGAGGCACGGAGTGGCGCCGGTAATTTCTGATTAAGCGTACTGGCAACCGCGTTCGCGCCGACAAACGGATCGTCGGCGGTCAGTTCGACGCCGTGAATTGCACCGCGCAATTCGTAAAGTTCCTGCGCCGTTTTTAGCGAGGTAAAAATCAAACCGGCATCGTATTCGTACATTCCGGACTGGAAGATACCGGTCACGGTCAGATCGAGCGGCAGGTAAACTTCATCGCCTTTCTTCTCAATGTTGCGCGGCGAATAGACAGTAATTTTGTCGCCGAGGTAAATTCCGTATTGTTCAGCCAGTTCACGGCCAATGACGACTTTGTCGCCGGCAAGATCAAGCCGTCCTTCTTTCAAATACGAACCGAGCTTGCTGACATTCACTTCGCGAACTGGGTCAATGCCCTTCATATACGGCGTGGCAACGTGATGATTGAATTCCACGAGCACCAATCCCATCACAAATGGCGCGGCAGCTTTCACATGCGGCGTCCGCTCGATCGTCTGCAGAAGCTCGTCGCTGTTTTTAATGATGCCGCCGGAGACGGTGACGTGGGCGTGCATGCCCATGAGCTTGTCGCGGAGTTCCCGGTCAAATCCACTCATCACAGCAATCACGACAATCAAGACCCAAACACCAATCGTCACGCCAATCAGCGAGATTAGCGTAATCGCCGAGACGAAGCTGCGTTTCGGTTTGAGGTACCGAAGACCAAGGAACAGTTCGAACGGCAGTCGCGTCATACCTGTGGCCGCAGTTGCGGGAAGAGGATCACGTCCCGGATGCTCTCCGCGCCGGTCAGCATCATCACCAGACGGTCAATGCCGATGCCCATGCCACCGGCCGGCGGCATACCGTGTTCGAGGGCAGTCAGAAAATCTTCATCCAACTTCTCGGCGTGACCGGCCGCCTGTTCGAGCAACCTGGCGCGCTGGATGACCGGGTCGTTCAACTCGGTATAAGCCGGCGCGATCTCTTGGCCGTTGATGATCAACTCAAAGACATCCACCACGCTTAGGTCTTGCCGGTTCGGCTTAGCCAGCACCACCAACTCAGACGGCAAGTGCGTAACAAAGGTTGGATTGATCAGCGTCGACTCGATGGTTTTCTCGAAAACGGCATTGGTAACTTCATAATCAGGCGCGTCGGCTGGGAACTCGACACCTAGATTGCCGGCGCGAAGTTTACGTTCGGCAGGCGTGACCGTGAACCAATCTTTACCGTGTCGCTCCTCAACAATCTCTCGGTAAGTCACCCGGCGCCACGGCGGAGTAAGATCAATCTCTTTGTCGTCATAACGCTTGATGACCAACGAATCAAAGACATCCTTGGCAATCGTCACGACCAGCCCCTGCACCAATTCCATCATCGTCTCGTAGTCGCCGTAGGCTTGGTAGACTTCGAGCATCGTGAACTCAGGATTGTGCCTGCGCGAGATGCCTTCGTTGCGGAAGTTGCGATTGAGCTCGTAAACCTTCTCAAAACCACCGACGAGTAGGCGTTTCAAGTACAACTCCGGGGCGACCCGTAAAAACAAATCCAGCCCAAGCGCCTCATGGTGCGTAACAAACGGCTTCGCCGCCGCACCACCGGCAATCGGTTGCATCATCGGTGTCTCGACTTCGACAAAGCCGCGGCCGTCGAGAAACTTGCGCACTTCTGAAATGATTCGGCTTCGCAACCGGAACGTCTCGCGCACTTTATCATTGAGCGTGAGATCGAGATAGCGTTGCCGGACGCGCGTCTCGGTGTCTTTGATGCCGAACCATTCCTTCGGCAACGGCTGGATTGCCTTGCTAAGCAGTGTGAAACTTTCCACCCGCACCGTCAACTCGCCGGCGTGCGTCGTGAATAACTTACCGGTAATGCCGACAATATCTCCGAGGTCGATGAAATGTTTAAACCGGTCAAACAGTTCGTCGGTCAGCACCTTTTTCTGAACGTAAATCTGAATGCGTCCGCTCGAATCTTTCACATCGGCGAACAAGCTCTTGCCCATGTCCCGGTGGCTCATCAAGCGACCAGCAATCCGTACGTCGCGCTCCGGCGTTGGGTTCGCGCGGACGACGGCAATCGTTTCCGACACATCAAACCGGCTGCCGTAGGGATCAATCCCCTGCTCCAAAAGTTTCGCGCGCTTTTCCAGCCGCGCCTTCACCAAATCATTGAGTTGCTCCATACCGGCACTCTAGCTTGGTTATGTTCCTTCTCGCAACCGCAAAAGAATCGGTCCTTGAAGGCTCGTGAACAATTAGCACAACCTCCGCAGTGGTCTTCGAATTATATCCGGCAATCGTGAAGATTTCACTTTGCAACATTGGGACGGTTGTGTAGTGTGACGTTGCTTTTTCGGAAATTCTCCCCGTTTTTAACCGAAATCGAAAGGAAGAGTAGTCTATGACATCATCGTTAAATCGTGTAATGCAACGCATCACGAGAGGTAAACCGCGCCGACAAATGTTAATGGCGGCAGCCTTGTGTGTGGGAACTCTGGTCGCAGCGCAATGGGCGCGAGCTGCTGAGGCGGCAGCCGGTATTAGCGAGAAAGCATTTAAGTTTTTCTCGTTCATGGATACGAGTAATAAGGCCTACAGCCCCATGGAGCGGTACGCGCTGTGGGCGGTACTCGGCGTGGCGTTTGCCGGCTTGGCTTACGCGTTGTTGTTGGTGAAACAGGTGAAGGCAGCGGATACCGGCACGGCGAAGATGCAGAAGGTCGCCACTGCCATCCGTGATGGTGCCAATGCGTACCTCAAAAAACAGTTTAGCAAGATTATCTGGCTAATTCTCGGCTTGACGTTCGTCCTGTACTTTACGGCGCTTGACAACGGCCAAGAAGTCGCGTTTGGCCGGGCGTTTGCATTCTTGATGGGGTCATTGTTTAGCTTCGCCGTCGGCTACGTCGGCATGCACTTCGCCACGCTCGGTAACTTGCGAGTTGCCGCAGCAGCGCGCACCTCCTTTGGCGGCGCGCTACAGATTGGGTACCGGACCGGCACGATTACCGGCATGTTGACGGACGGCCTTGGCTTGCTCGGCGGTACGCTGATTTTCATGGCGTACGGCGAAAAGGCGTATGAAGTTTTGCTCGGGTTCGGTTTCGGCGGCACGTTGATTGCATTGTTCATGCGTGTCGGTGGTGGCATCTACACCAAGGCGGCCGACGTCGGTGCGGATCTCGTTGGTAAGATTGAAGCCGGTATTCCGGAAGATGACCCCCGGAACGCCGCGACGATTGCCGATAACGTCGGCGACAACGTTGGCGATTGCGCCGGTATGGCGGCCGATATTTTCGAAAGCTACGAAGTCACGATCGTGGCCGCGATGATTCTCGGGTATGCGTCCTTTGGTCACAAAGGCGTGATCTTCCCGTTGCTGGTCCGCGCCATCGGCGTCATTGGTTCAATCATTTCCACGTACAGCGTACGTGCCAAACCGGAAGATTCCGGCGATGCGGCGTTGCACTCGGTGCATCGCGGTTTCCTGATTGGCTCCGTCATCAGCATCATCGGTTTTTTTGCACTGGGATTACTCTACCTCAAGTTCGATGCCAACTACTTCAGCATGTACCAGCAAGCGAAAGCTGGTTATCCCGGCGGCATTAATGCTTTGCCGTGGTGGGCAAACTTCGGCCAGTTAGGTTTGGATATGCGGCCGGCGTGGACCTGTTTGATTGGCGTCGTCTTGGCGATCGCGTTAAACAAATGCACCAGCTACTTCACGCATACAACCCACGCACCGGTGAAGTCCATCGCGAAAGCCTGTCAAACCGGTCACGCGACGAACATCATTCAAGGCCTCGCGGTTGGTTATGAATCCGCCGTGTGGGCAACTGTGATCATCGCGGCGGCGATTGGCGCTTCTGTGGCGATTTACTCGAACACCTCGCCAATCTTCGTCGCGTATGGCGTGGCGATGTGCGGTATCGGTATGCTCACTCTGACCGGTAACACAATCTCCATGGACGTGTTTGGCCCGGTCGCCGACAACGCGAACGGCATTGGCGAAATGGGTTACGACAGGGCGGAGATGGGGGAAGAAAAATACGCGAAAGCGCGCCAGATTCTCTCCGACCTCGATTCCGTCGGCAACACGACGAAAGCCGAAACCAAGGGCATTGCCATTGGCTCGGCGGTCATCGCCGCGGTATCGTTGTTTGCGAGCTTTATTGCCGTCATGGCGATGGGCAGTGAAGAGGCAATCAGTAAGATGACCACCGAGCAGTACAATCACATCGCCGGGATGTTGACGGTCGCAAATCCATTACTGTTCATCGGCTTGCTCATTGGCGGCGCCGTGCCGTTCCTGTTCAGCTCAATGACGATTCGGGCCGTGGGCCGCGCGGCGTTCCTGATTGTCAAAGAATGTCGAATTCAGTTCCGCGACAAAGAAATCTGGGAAGGCCGCAAGACGCCCGATTACGCTCGCGTCGTTAGCATCTGCACCACCTCGGCGCAGAAAGAACTCATCGGTCCCGGGATCCTCGCAATTCTCGCGCCGTTGTGTGTGGGTTTTGTGCTCGGCCCGTTGGCGCTCGCTGGCTTCCTGGCCGGGATGATCGTCGTCGGTCAAATGATTGCGGTGTTTATGGCCAACGCCGGTGGCGCTTGGGATAACGCCAAGAAGAGCATCGAAGATGAACCGCGTACCAAAGACACCGGTAAGGGCAGCGAGAAGCACAAAGCGGCAGTCACCGGTGACACGGTTGGCGATCCACTCAAAGACACAGCCGGTCCGGCCATCAATCCGTTGATCAAAGTGATGAACATGGTCAGCCTCCTGATGTTGCCGATCGTGTTGAAATTCCACGCCGTGGACGGCTTAGCCGGCAGCGGGCAGTCGCCGAAGTCCGTGGCCTTTGTGATTGCCTTCATCGGCTTGCTCGCCATCGTCTGGGCGGTTGTGCAATCGAAGAAAGACACCCCCGAAATGGCGGCGATGGAAAAAGAAGTGGAAGCCGCTTCGAAGTAAATTAAACCACTAAGTGAACTCAAGTCGGGGCGGTCGCAAGACCGCCCCGCTTGTTTTTAGTGACCGACAGTTGGAGTTCTGTTACAAATCAAGTGTGAAGGATTTAGTAAAAAACATCCTCCCAGTCGCGCAGCAGTTCCAGTTTGCCGGCGAATTCATCGAGGCCGTACCGATGACGCACGGCCACATCAACGACACCATCGTCGTTGCCTACCGGCAGAACGGCAGCACATGCCGGTACGTCCTCCAGCGCATCAACCACCACGTCTTCAAGAATCCGGCCGCCGTGATGAATAACATCGAGCGCGTCACCGGTCACATCCGCCAGAAACTTATCGCCAACGGTGCCACCGACATTGACCGGCGCGTCCTCACGCTCGTCCCCACACGAACCGGCAGCAACTACCACATTACCGCGACCGGCGACCACTGGCGCGCCTACCTTTTCATCGAAGGCGCCCATATCCATGATGTCGTTGAAACACCTCAGCAGGTCAACCAGGCCGCACGCGAATTTGGTCTTTTCCAAAGAAATCTGGCCGATTTACCGGCCCCGCGCTTGGCGGAGACAATACCGGATTTCCACCACACACCGAAACGCTTCGCAGCACTGGAACTGGCCATTACCGGCGACGTCGTTAACCGCGCCGCCATGGCCAAACCGGAAATTGAATTCGCCCTCCGTCACAAGTCCATCACTGGGCACTTGCTGGCCGCCGGTTTACCGGAACGCGTCACACACAACGATACCAAGTTCAACAACGTCATGCTCGACGATGTGACCGGCGAAGGCTTGTGCGTGCTCGATCTCGACACGGTTATGCCGGGACTGGCGCTTTACGATTTTGGCGATATGGTCCGCACCGCGACCAGCCCCGCCGCCGAAGACGAACTTGATTTATCAAAAGTAAAAATGCAGATGCCAATGTACGAGGCGTTGGTGACCGGCTACCTCGCCACCGCCGGTGACTTCCTTACTCCAGCAGAGAAAGCAAATCTCGCCTTCGCCGGTAAGCTCATAACGTTCGAAATCGGCATCCGTTTCCTAACCGACTTTCTCGAAGGCGATCATTATTTCAAAGTCCACCGGGCGGAGCACAATTTGGACCGATGCCGAACCCAATTTAAACTTGTCGAATCGATTGAACATCAAGAATCTGCAATGAACCGATTGGTGGAAAATTTATGAAACCCGGAATCGGCATTATTGGGTGTGGTGGGCGAATCCAAACACTGCTCAAGCCGTGCGCCGGCGTGCCCGTCGTCGCTATTTGCGACCCTGACCAGGAATCCGTGACCGCCGCCCGCAAGCTGTATGGCGCTGACTTTAAAGTGTACGCGACGGCTGAAGAGCTTTGCGCCGATTCTGCGGTCACCTGGGTTGCGATCGGTTCATGGAACTCCCAGCATCGCGCGCATACGTTGGCAGCTTTACGCGCCGGCAAGCATGTTTTCTGTGAAAAACCGCTGGCAACAACTTTGGCTGATTGTCTCGCGATTCGCGATGCCGTGCAGGCTGCGCCACAGCAGATGTTTTCGTTTGGTTTAGTGCTGCGATATTCTGCGTTGTATCGAAAAGTCTCCGAACTGCTCCGGGCCGGTGCCATTGGGCGGCTAATTTCGTTTGAGTTCAACGAAACACTCGATTTCAACCATGGCGGCTATATCATGGGCAACTGGCGCCGCTTCCGCCGCAACGCCGGCACGCACCTGCTCGAAAAATGCTGCCATGATCTTGACCTTGCCCTCTGGTTCGTTGGCGCGTTACCGGTGCGGGTCGCGAGTTTTGGTGGATTGAATTTCTTCACACCGGAAAACCAGCACCACATCCAACGCCTCGGTCAGGATTCTGAGGGCCGCAACGCCTATCAGATGTGGCCGACCGCCGACCGCACCAATCCGTTCACGGCTGATAAGGACATCGTGGACAATCAGGTTGTCATCCTCGAATACGCCAACGGCGTGCGGGCAACCTTTCACACAAATTCCAATGCCGGTGTGAACGAGCGCCGCTTCTATCTACTCGGCACCGAAGGCGCAATTCGGGCGGATGCCATTACCGGGATTGTCGAGCTGCACCGTATTGGTTTTAATGCGCAGCCTGAAATTACGGACACCAAAGCTGCCGGCGGTCATGCCGGCGGCGACGAAATACTCCGCGAAAGCCTGTTTGACTCCATCCTGCATGGCACCCCTCCTCAGGTGGGGATTGCGGAAGCATTAAAGTCCGCGATTACTGGATTCGGGATCGACCAAGCGCTCGATTCCGGTCAGGTTGTGGATCTCCGGCCACTCTGGCAGCAAGCCGGTCTCGCGACCTAATCGCCGTCACTCCATTGTTCGCGCGTAGTTCACACCCAACGTGTCCAATAGTTTTGTGTGAGATTTAAGCCGAATCTTGAAGTCTTCGAAATTACGGTTTTCTTTCGGAGACCACAATGTCTCCGCCAGCGCACAGGCGCGTGGGTAGGTCATAAATTGAACATGGTCATAATTTGGCATGAACTCCGTCCATATATTGCCAGCACCGCCGAGAACATGATGCGCTTTGTCAGCCGGGATTTCTGTCGCGATTGGCTCAAACTCATACACTGTTTCCAATGGCACAAATCCGCCAAGAGCCTTTGGCTGACCGATTTTGGCTTGGTATAAATCAAAGTAGCAATGCGATGCCGGCGTCATTACCACATCGTGACCAGCCTGCGCAGCAGCAACACCGCCGGCGACACCACGCCAGCTCATCACCGTCGCGTTCGGAGCGAGACCACCTTCAAGAATTTCGTCCCAGCCAATGAGCCGGCGGCCGTTGACGTTAATGAATTTCTCGATACGACGGATAAAGTAACTTTGTAATTCATCTTCGTCCTTCAAACCTTCAGCGCGGAGGCGGGTTTGGCAGCGCGGACACTTTTTCCAAAAACCTTTTGACACTTCATCACCACCCACGTGAATGAACTGACTTGGAAATAGGGCCAGCACCTCGGTCAGAATATTCTGAAGAAACTCAAATGCCACATCATTACCGGCACAGAAAACCCCGGCATACGGCGTACCATTGCAACTAAACTCCGGGTGCGCCATCAAAGCACCACGGGAATGGCCCGGCATTTCGATTTCCGGGACGACCATGATATGCCGGTCGGCGGCGTACGCCACAATCTCGCGCACATCGTCCTGCGTGTAAAACCCACCATACTGGCCGGCAGCATTCCACGCACGACTCGAACCGGGATCGAGACCCCACTCAATTTTATCGCGCCACGCGCCAATCTCAGTCAGGCGTGGATATTTTTTGATTTCGATGCGCCAGGCCTGAGTGTCATCCAGATGCCAGTGAAAAACGTTGAGCTTGTGTACCGCCATAACATCGAGGAAGTGTTTAATCTCCGCTTTCGTGAAGAAATGTCGCGCTACATCCAGCATCAACCCGCGCCAACCGAACCGCGGTTTGTCCCAGATTCGACAACACGGCAGCGAACCATCGGCGGCACGGAGCTGCCGGAGCGTTTGCTGGCCGTAGAAAACACCGGTCGGCGCGTTGGCGGCAAGCGTGACCGCTGATGGCGTAATGTGAAGTTCGTACCCTTCGTTACCGAGCGCGGAATCAGCTTGGCCAGTAATTGTGACTTCGGCTGTCGACCGCCCTGGCAATTCTTCGACACGAACCGGCTTGGGGATGATTGGCAGCGACATGCTACGCGTCCAACGTCCGCGCGTAGGTCACACCAAGTATGTCGAGCAGTTTGGTATGCGCCTTGAGCCGGGCTGTAAAGTCGGCAAAATTACGACTTTCTTTCGGCGACCACAATGTCTCCGCCAGCGCACAGGCGCGGGGATAGGCCATGAATTGAGCATGGCCGTAGTTGGGCACATACTCGGTCCACAAATTGCCACCGCCACCGAGAACGTGGTGAGCATGTTCGGCCGAGATTTCCGATGGGATTGGCTCGAACTCATACACTTTCTCCAGCGGCAAGCTGCCCTTGTATCCCGCTGCTGATGGCTGCCCTACCGTGGCTTGATAAAAGTCAAAATAGCAGTGCGTGGTGGGCGTCATCACAACATCATGCCCGGCGGTGGCGGCCGCAATCCCGCCGGTCACACCACGCCAACTCATCACCGTCGCATTCGGAGCGAGACCACCCTCGAGAATTTCGTCCCAGCCGATGAGCCGGCGCCCGTTGGCATTAATAAATTTCTCAATGCGCCGGATGAAGTAGCTCTGCAACTCATGTTCGTCCTTCAACTTCTCAGCCGCAATGCGCTGCTGGCAACACGGACACTTCTTCCAATTGTCTTTCGGGACTTCGTCACCACCGATATGAATGAACTGACTGGGAAACAATCCAATCACTTCGCTGAGGATGTTTTCGAGAAACTCAAACGCCGCGTCTTGACCGGCACAGAAGATTCCGCCAAAGATCCCGCCGTTGAGATCAAGCGAGTATGGACCGCCAGAGCAACTAAACTCTGGATGCGCCGTCAATGCCGCGGTCGAATGCCCCGGCATCTCAATCTCCGGCACCACCGTGATTTGCCGGCTCGCCGCATACGCCACGATTTCGCACACATCGTCTCGGGTGTAAAACCCGCCATATTTTCCATCGGCCCGGTAATTTCGGCTCGCCCCGGCATCCAGTCCGAAGCCGATCGCTTTACGCCACGCGCCGATTTCGGTCAGGCGCGGATATTTTTTTATTTCGATGCGCCAGCCATGATCATCCACAAGATGCCAGTGGAACACATTGAACTTGTGGACAGCCATCACGTCGAGGAAATGCTTGATTTCCTCTTTTGTGAAGAAATGCCGACTGACATCCAACATTAACCCGCGCCAGCTAAACCGGGGTTTGTCCCAAATCCGGCAACAGGGCAGCGAACCGTCGGCGGCACGGAGTTGGCGAAGCGTTTGCTGGCCGTAAAAGACACCGGCTGGCGTGTTGGCGGCAAGCGTCACAGCTTCCTGCGTAATCTGGAGTTCGTAGCCTTCGTTGCCAAGCGCTGGATCGGCATTGCCGGTAATCGTGACTTCGGCTTTTGATTGCCCCGGCAACTCCTCGACGAGAACTGGCTTTGGAATAATAGCGATCATTAACCTTCGAATCCGATACCGGCGAGAAATGCCCGCGCCAGCACCATATGACCCACTGCCGTCGGGTGGACACGATCCCACGCGAGTGTAGCCGGATAGATGTGTTTCAAAACCTTGTCGAACGCGGCTTGCGTATCCACAAACACCGTGCCGTGTTTGCCGGCAATCTCTTTCACGAGCCGTCCGTATTCGTCCATCCGCGCGCGCATCCCGTCTTGCCGGTTCGGCTCGATGTAATACGGCGTCATCAGTACCAAGCCCTTGACGACCGGCAATGTCTTGGCGACGAGTTCATCAAGCGTGGCGGCATATTCTTCTGGGCCGACATGGATTTCAGTCTGTCGTGGCAAGTCAAACTGCCGCCAGACGTCGTTGATGCCAATCATGACGGAAAGCCAGTCTGGCTTGAGCGCGACAACGTCCGTCTGCCAGCGATTCTTGAGATCGCGCACGGTGTTACCACTCGTCCCGACATTCACCACCCGGATGTTTTTCTCCGGGCAAACAGCGCCGAGCGTGGCGTCAACGAGCGCAACGTAGCCTTTGCCGATTGCGCCGAACAACCCCTCGCCAATCGGCCGGGCGCGTTCACAATCCGTAATCGAGTCGCCAATGAAAACGAGCTTGGCGTTGGCCGCAATTTTCATCGAGCGGCCCACAACATGCCGCGCCGTTGGATCTCCTTGGCTTCCGGTACTTCGAAATCTTTCGCAACGTGGCCCAGCGATGAGTAGAACACGCGACCTTTGTCCCATGTGCGTTTCCAAACCACCGGCATCACAGTACCATTGACCCACGGAGAACTGACGCGATCGCGGAATGTCGTGGTCGCGAGCACCTCGCTACCGGGATCGGTGTGCATGTAGTACTGCTCCGATTTCATCTTGAAGTCCGGGATGCCTTTAGTAATCGGGTCCGGGTGATTGATGATGTTGACAGTGTAATCGATAATACCGTCGGGATGCGCGACCCATTGGCCGCCGGTCATGAATTGGTAGCCGGTATGTTCCCGGAATGAATCGCACATTCCGCCATGCCAGCCGGCAATCCCGACGCCACTCGCCACGGCGGCCATCAAGCCATTCACTTGCTCGTCGGTAATTTTGCTCATCGTCCATGCCGGCACAATGAGGCTGAGTGATTGCATATAATCCTTGTCGGTATACACCGCAAGGTCATTGGCAATGCGGACCTCAAAACCTTCTTTTTCAAGAATCGGAGCGAATAGTTCGGCGCATTGTTTCGGTTCGTGGCCGTCCCAGCCGCCCCAGTTGATCAGTGCTTTCTTTTTCATATTAATCGAGTTCTCCTAATTGCAAGCCAACCGGCAACGCTGCCGGTCGTTCGCAAGTGCTGTTGATTTCGACATGCCGGCCGGTCGTCGAGGCTTCCTCAAACGCCGCCATCACATCCAAAACGTGATACGCCAGTTCACCGCTCGCGCGATGCGGGCGACCGGTCGCAATTCCTTGAGCCATATCCGCCAAACCGCTGCCGCGTAACAAATCCGTCCGGTGCGTGAGCGGCACTTCTTCCCAGTCCTTGGCACCGGCCTTGCCAATTTTGACCACTCCAGCGAAATGATTCGGGTCCGGGATGCTCAACGAACCTTCAGAACCGTAAACCTCCAGAATCGGTAGCGAGTGTCTCCACATATCGAAACTCTGGATGATCGTCACCACCGCGCCATCGGCGAAATCCATTACGCCGGCCAAGTGCGTCGGCGTTTCGACTTTTACAATCTTACCGGCTTTAGGCTGACTGGTAATTTTACGTTCCGGGAAACTGATACGTGTCGAGCCGGTCACGCGCTTGACCGGGCCAAGCAAGTTCACCAACGCCGTGATGTAATACGGTCCCATGTCGAACATCGGTCCGCCGCCTTTTTCATAATAAAATTCCGGACTGGGATGCCACGACTCGTGACCATGGCCGCACATGAACGCCGTCGCCGCTACCGGCTTGCCGATCGCGCCATCGTCAATCAGCTTGCGCGCGGTTTGTGCTCCACCACCGAAAAACGTATCCGGCGCGCTGCCGGTCCGCAGTTTCTTGTTTTTCGCCAACGCGAGAACTTTTTGGCCTTCCACACGGTTAACGCCAAACGGTTTTTCGGCATACGTGTGCTTACCGGCATTCAGTGCGGCGAGATTGAGTTCAGCGTGCGCTTTCGGCACGGTCAGGTTCAGAATGATTTGAATACCGGGATCGCCAAGCATTTCCTCGACCGAACAGGCGCGGATGCCGTGTTCTTTGGCTTTTGCCTCGGCGCGCGCCAGATCAATGTCCGCACAGGCGGCGAGTTTAATATTCTGATACGGCCTGCAGCCGGTGAAGTATGCGTTGCTGATCGCGCCGCACCCGATGATTCCGATGGTTGTGGGTTGTTTCATAGTTTTACTTTCGGTTGTTGTTTAGGGTGAATTTTAAAAGAAATCCAGTTTAATTACTGCGTTCGACAATCACGCCTTCCGATAGCGACGGAACTTTAATACCGGCTGGTAACTTGTAATGGACCGGCGCGTTCGCCGCATCGCGCCAAACATGAATACCACCATGCGGTGTCGGCACGGTGGCCGTGAACGCCCAGCGCGCGGCGGTTGCCGGCTGCAACCGCACTTCGGCAAATCCCGGCTGCACCGGTTCAATACCAAGCAGGTAACGTTGCGTCAGTGGCACGAGTCCACTGCTCCAGCCATGACACAAACTCGTCGGCCAGTGCCAAGTCACATCGCGTCCGTTGGAATACCGCCGCAGGTCACGAACAGCAGGATCGTACGCCTCCCAAATAGTCGTGGCGTCCTCGCGTTCAACCATGTCGCCGACGTACCCGGCCATATCTTCGAGTGCACCGACCGGATCGCCGCACAGCGCTCGGGCGCAGTCTTCGTAGTAGCGGAAATACGGTGTAATGATTAGCGGAATGTCGGAATTGCAAAAAACACGCTGCAGAATTGTCGCGCGCATTGCTGGCGAATCGATCCCGGCCAGCACGGCGAGAGCGTTGCATTGCCGGCTCGCGCGGCTGGGGCCAAGCGCGATTTTATCAACGTACGTTTTGGCGTAGTGTTCCTTGAGGCTCAAGCACGGTCCAACGTGATTAAGCGTGTGAACAAAGCCGGTATCAGCGCGCCAGAACCGTTCGATTATCAGTTTTTCCAACCGCTCAGCCTGTTGCTGCCAACGTGGGGCGTTGCTGGAATCACCGAGCCACTGGGCCAGCCGTGCGGCGTGACGCAGTCCTCCGACGTACTTGGCTTGCAGCCACGATAATTCTTCAAACCTGCCGCCTAGCGGAACCGGTGACCAATCGAGAAAACCGATCTCTTCGAAATACGTCCAAATCTTCTTCGTGCCATCGCGGATGATAAACCCATCAGCGTTGGTTTGATTGGCCACTACCCAATCAAGAAATTGGCGGACCTTAGCAAACGTGTCGCGCACACCCGGTGCCTCTGTCCCAAACGTCAGCACCTGCTGGTGCAGCATTGCAATCGCATCGAAACTGAAAGCCGGTATGCCGTTGCACCAATTGTCAGTCGGCAACAACGCGAGCATTTTTGCGACCGGTACCGGCTCGTGCCAAACGGCGTCGTTGGTTTCGGCGGTGATGCGCGCATCTCCGTACCAACCGTGCCGGTCGCGTTTGATGCCATCCCAGAGTGCGTCCGGTTGCGTGCACAACCGCGCCGTGTACACCGACGCCTGCCACGCTCTCTGAAACCGCTTGTCGTCGCACCTAAAATCCCCGCGCCGTTCCGTAAAGGTGAACTTCGCGTGCGCCACCAACCGGTCAATCTTTAATTCGTCGCGCACATCGTGAAATACCAACCTGACAAACCGAAACCCCCGCGCTGTATTCTCGGCAATCGGATTGTTCAGCCAGCGAGTGGAGTCAAAGAGCTTTGTCTGCGTGCCGGCAGACGGCACGTGCCATGTGAAAATTGGATGCGGGGCGAAAGCGAGAATGAGATTCTCCGCTTCAACTTCGCTCTCACCGAAAAACGCGGTGACATTGCATAAGCTGGTGGTCGTGATTGCGAGTTCCAATACCGCATCCAGCTCCGTGCCGAAGTCGAGCAATAACTCGACACGCCCATTCGCTGGTGCCGGCAAGCGCACTGGCGGTTTCCACTCAGGCAACGCCGGCACGGCCCGCACAATCCGGTATGGTTCGAGGTCGAGCTCGTTTGCAAGCTCGCCACGCGACCGGATCGCACGCCCGAAAGTTGGATCGGGACTCAGACTATCCGGGTGCAGATAACTCATTTGTTGCCGCGGGCAAATCGCTGTCCGACGAGGTAGTCGTAACTTTTCTTAACCGCTGCCAACATATCTGTCGCGCAACTATCGAGCTCAACAATCATCCACTCGGCCGTCGCCGCGCCGGCTTTCGCGACAGCCGGGACATCCACCTTGCCATCGCCGACAGCAGTCATCGGCTGGCCCTTGACGCACGGACCGTCTTTGATGTGCAACAGTGGCGCGCGCTTGCCAAGTTCCGTCACGATGGCCGCCGGGTTGGCACCGGCCGTAGTCACCCAATACACATCCACTTCAAACAGTAGCGACTTGTCGAGGTAGTCGAGCATGTATTTGTAGACCGGCTTACCGGCGAGCAACTCGAACTCCCACCAGTGATTATGAATGCTAAACGTCAGACCGTTTTCCTCGGCAACTTGCGCGGATTGATTGAACAGGTCGCAAGTCTTCTTGATTAACTCCACAGTTTTGAAATCGTCTGGCCCCTTGCCGGAGACGAGGTGCTTAAGTCCAAGCGTCTTCGCCATGTCGAGCACCTTGTTCTTGTCATCGCCGAGTGGCAAACCGGAATGAGCGCTGCACACTTGCAGGCCGAGACTCTTGAATAATTTCGCGGCCTGTTCTGGAGTCGTGCCGGGAAAGCCGGCCGGCTCGACGCCAACATAGCCAATGTCGGCCAATTGCCGGATAACCGGCTCAAAGCCTTTAGCGAGTTGATCGCGGACAGAATATAATTGAAGGGCGATTGGGGCTGGCATGTTGTTTCCTTTAGTTGGGGTGAAATTAAATTAGTTTATTGGCTGAATAACTCCGCGTTTTAGCAACTCGCAAAACCGGTCGAGATGCTTGGCGTAGACGTCGCGCGGCATAGCATTGTGTTGCCGGCACAACGAAACAGCAAGTCCGATGGCTTCGCCCATCATGCCGGTCGTGCGCATCACGCGGACCGCACCGAGCGCCTCATGCGTGACGCTGATGTCGCGCCCCGCCATGAACAGGTTGGAAATATTGCGCGAGTACAAGCACCGGTACGGCGCCCAGAACGGCTGCGGATACCGGTCGTGCATCGACATGGAAATAAATTCCTCACCCTCAAAGCCCGGCTGAAATTTCTTCTCGGGGTAATGCAGATCAATCGTCCAAGTGCAGGGAAAACAGGCATCCCCGAACTCGCGTTTCGTCAACACATCATCCCGCGTCAACACCACGTCACCGAGCAATCGTCGGGACTCACGCTTGCCGGCAATGTAGGCGGCGAAGTTCAATTCGTAAGTTGAATACGCGCCGTCCACATTCTTGAGCGCGTCCCACGCACCATACATCGCGCGAAAGTTCCAGTCGCGAATCCGTTCGCCGTCAGCAATTGAATCGCGGTCGAACCCGCTTTCCCAAAACCAGCCACCGAGCGAACTGATTCCCGGTTTCGCAAACTGCCCGACATGTTCGCCGCGTCCCGGAAACGGCTTATCATCCAGCCGTAACGCCCACAGACACCGCGGAAAGGTCGACGGCTGACCGGTATCCTTGAAGTTCCAGACGTTGGTCGGCCCCATGTGTTGCTTGTCGGTGCTGTCGAAATCTGCGCCCGCACGAAACCCGACATCACCGTCGCCAGAGCAATCACAGAACCAGCGTCCCGCCAGCTTCACGCGCCGCGCCGTTGTAATCTCCTGCGCCGTAACACTGCGAATCGCACCACCGGTGACATCGACTTCGTTGGCGTGCCAACCGAGGAACAGCGTCAGGTTCTTTTCTGCCCGGCACAATGCGATGCGCTTGTCGTCCTCGTAGATTTCCGCGGTGTTACCGGCACCATAGTGCGCTTGCTTGGCCGGCTCGAGTTCCGCGACGAGCTCACCGATCTTCGGATATGGCTCGAACCGAGTTTCACCGCCAAGCCAGACGCGAACTTCGGAACTATTGTTACCACCGAGCACGAACCGGTCGTGCACCAACGCGACGCGCAAACCTTCCCGGGCCGCCGCCACCGCCGCACACACACCGGCAATGCCGCCGCCGACTACAACGAAATCAAACTCGCCGCCGTCTTCCACTTTCGCCGGCACGCGCGAGGCGTCGTTCGGCACGCAGCCGGTATCCTGCGTAAATAAAATCGCGTCGCAACGCCCTTCAAAACCGGTTAAATCATGGAGCGCAAGAGTCGCCTCAGGTTTCTTGATCTCAATCGTCCCACCGTCTTGCCAATGCCACTGCGCCCCATCGGTTCCGAACGTTGTCGCCAGTGGTTGGCCGTTGACGAGCAACTGGAACGCGCCCGGTGAACCTTCGGCGCGTTGCGCCGGCGGCGTATTCGGTTGTTTCCATTCGCCGACCCAATCCCGGGTGCGAACCCAGACACGATAAGTTCCCGTTGCCGGCAGGCGAACTTGCGTCACGGCATCAGCGACCGGCTTGCCCAGTCCGTGCGCGAGCAGAAATGGCGAACCCATCTGATCCATGAACTGCTGGTCCACAACCCAACCACCGCGGTGGCGAAAGGCTTCAGCTTCGACCAGCAAGTAGGAGCCATTCATCGAATATTCGTCAGCGCTTGATGAGCGGGGAAATGTGCCGGTCCACGTCACGGTCACACTCCGGTGTCGGTACGTTGTCGAACAGGGACCACGTTTCCGCGTGCTCGACGACTTGGCCTGGCTCAATCTTAGTGAACGCCCCGAGCGTCTCGACTTCGAGCATCTCGTGGTTGGTGAACGTTTCAAAATTGCAGCCGTAATCGGCGTAGCTCGCGCCGGCGACACAGGCAAACTTCTTTACGAACAACTGACCGTTAAGCGCGTAACCAGCCCAACCATCCGGTGCGAGCGCTCCGAATTTCTGCGGCGTGGATTTGGGCGACGCATCTTGCCGGAGTAAAATGTATTTACGGCCCCACGTCCACCTCCGGTCGCTCATATCAGTGTACCGCCACAGTGTGAGCATGTTGCCGGGTAGTAAATCTTTTGGATGCGTGCCGCGTGCCGGCAACGGAATCACACACGTTCCGCCCGGCGCCATTACCGACAGCGCCCACGGCGCCAACTCGACCGGCCACGCGCCGGTATTGCGCAACCGATGGACGACATTAACGCACGCGCGATTCGGCGCGAGCTTGATGTCGATTTCTTTCTGGATGCCGGTCATGGTCTCGACCGGCTGGATAAACCGCACCTGGCCGGCGCACTGCTCGACTGTGACCGGTGAATTATCCGGGCAGTACGTGCGCTTTTCGTCCTCAGGCGCATGCCAGAGCCGGTGGCCGCCGTAGTTCACCCACTTCTTGCCGCCGCGC
>JBAWWR010000027.1:0-23063 GCA_037146675.1 Verrucomicrobiota bacterium
CGACGCCATCGTCTGTCCGTCCGGTTCCTGCACGTCAATGGTGCGCAATAATTATACCCAACTTCTCGGCGCGGCCACGCCGGTCACCGTCAACACTTTCGAATTCGGCGAATTTCTCGTCCGCAAACTTGGCGTCACCGATGTCGGCGCGCGCTTCCCGGCGAAAGTGACGTATCACGATTCCTGTCACGGTCTGCGCGAGCTGCGCTTGAAAGACGAACCCCGTCAGCTCCTCCGGCACGTCCGCGATCTTGAACTTATCGAGATGGACCAGGCTGAAACCTGTTGCGGTTTTGGCGGCACGTTCTCGGTCAAGCTTCCGCTAGTTTCGTTTGCGATGGACGAAGTCAAAATCGAATCCATCCAGCGCACCGGTGCCGAGTATGTCGTCAGCGCCGACTCCAGTTGTCTGATGCAAATCGGTGGCGGCCTGCGGCGTAAAAAATTCCCAATCAAAACCATTTCGCTGGCCGAGGTGTTGGCCGCGCAATGAACACCGCGCAACAATTCTCCAACGCCGCTGCCGCCAAGGCCACCGACCTCCGGCACCGCGCAATCATCCAGAAAAACATTTCCAGCTACGACGTCAGCGTCGCTCGCAGCAAAGACAAGTTTGCCGACTGGCAAAACGCCCGGTCCCGCGTTGCCGCAATCAAATGGGACACCATCAATCACCTCGACCGGTACCTCGAAGAATTCGAGCGCAATGTCCTCGCTAATGGTGGCCATGTCCACTGGGCCGAAGACGCCGAGCAAGCCCGACGAATTGTTCTGACCCTCGCTCGGCAACATGGCGTTCGCAAAGTCGTCAAAGCCAAATCCATGACGACCGAGGAAATCTACCTCAACCCTGCGCTTGAAGCTGCCGGCATCCAGCCGGTTGAGACCGATCTCGGTGAATACATCTGCCAACTCCGCAACGAGCCGCCGTACCACATCGTCACGCCGGTGATGCACCTCAGCAAGGCCGATATTGGGAAGCTCTTTCACGAAAGATTTGGCACGCCGCCCGACGCGCCGGCGGAAGAGCTCACCATGGTCGCCCGCCAGCAGCTCCGTCAGGACTTTCTCACTGCTGACATGGGCATTACCGGTGCAAACTTCCTCGTTGCCGACACCGGCATGATTGCGCTCACCACCAATGAAGGCAACGGCCGCCTCAGCGTTTCACTGCCGCGCATCCACGTTGCGATTGCTGGCATCGAGAAAGTGATTCCGCACCTGAGCGATCTCGGCTTGTTCTGGCCGGTCCTCTGCAGCAGCGGCACCGGTCAAGCGCTCACCAGCTACAGCACGCTTGTCGGCGGTCCGCGCCGGGATAGTGAACCCGATGGCCCAACCGAATTCCACGTTATCCTCCTCGACAATGGCCGAACAAAATTGCTGGCGAATCCGGAAATGCGCGAAGTGTTGCATTGCATCCGGTGCGGCGCGTGCCTGAATACCTGCCCAGTTTACAAAACCATCGGCGGCCACACCTACGCCACCACTTACCAAGGCCCGATCGGCTCCGTTCTCACACCGCGCTTGCGTGGTGCGGCCGAATGGTCGCACTTGTCGTTTGCCAGTTCGCTGTGCGGTTCCTGCACCGATGTCTGCCCGGTGCGGATTGACCTCCACCATCATCTTCTTCACAACCGGCGCGATGCCATCGCCGGTAAGCTCGACAATCCGTTGCAACGCCTCGCTTTCAAACTCTGGCTCTGGATTTTGCAATCACCGGCGCGCTACGTTTGTGCCGGCAAGCTCGCTCGGCTCGGTATCCGGCTTGGCTTCGGCAAGCCATGGACCGACACACGCGACTTACCGGAACCGCCGCAACAAACTTTCCGGCAATGGTGGAGCCAACAATGAATGCCGCCCGCGAAACCATTCTCGCTCGCATCCGCACCGCTCTGCGGCAGCCGGCTCCGACACCGTCCCGACCAACTAACGCCAGCATTTTTCCGCCGGTTACCGACCTCGAAACGCGTTTCCGGGAAGAATTCATCGCGCTCAAAGGCGAAATTATCACCGACCTGCCGGTGTTTCTGGCCGGTTTTAGGAAAATTGCCAGCGCGGTTCACGAAGTCACCGGTAACGCTGATGTCCGGGAAGCCGACCTCGGTGTGACCGGCTGCGATTGTCTGCTCGCCCGCACAGGTAGTATTGCCGTCTGCACGCGCAGTGCCGGTGGTCGTGCGCTATCAGTCTTGCCGCCCGTCCATCTGGTGATTGCGCGCCGTGACCAACTCGTTCCCGATCTCATCGCCGCATTAGCGCTCTGGCAGCAACGCTACGACCGGCATTGGCCGAGCAATCTGTGCGTGATTACCGGCCCCAGTCGCACCGGTGACATCGAGAAAATTCTAGTGATGGGCGCGCACGGTCCGAAACGGCTGGTGTTGTATTTGACGGATTGATCGCCGGTCGCCGGCGGTGGGTTACACGCGGAAATTTACAAAGGTTTCCGCATGACCCAATAGAGTTCACCGGGCCAACTCGGAAATAGTGCGCCGAAGAGAAGATTAAAACGCGTCCACCATTTACGATCTTCCATTGCAAATCCACTAGCACGCACGCAGAACGCACCCGTGAGATACTCAAGTTGCAAACCTGCCGCCGCCGCCATCGCACGCGTTCGGTGTGCAGAAAAAGCCGTAACATGGCCGTAGGTTCGCGTGTGCGCACGTGCGCGGAGTGTTGGCTCGCGCAATCGGACACACCAATTCGGTACCGAGGGATAGCCGCCAATTACGATGCTGCCGGGACGCATTTGCGTGGCGAGTTGAGCCATCGCTTTCTCGGGTTCGTAGAGGTGTTCGAGGATATGCAACAGAATGAAAACATCGTAGTTTGCAGCACCAGGTATGGTATCGGTTTGTAAGTTAGCGTCGATGAGTGATCCGTAGCCGAGAGCGTTAAGTTCGTTCCTCAACAGCAGGCAATCCACGCCATCCCAGCGCGACCAGACCGGCTGGCTGACGACATTCATGAACCGCAGCATTTGTCCCGAGCCGATGCCGATCTCGCAGATAGCGAGTTGGCGTTGCTGGTGGGCGCGCTCTGCTTGAAGGAGTTGGCAGACAAACCAGTATCGCAACCAGCGGATTGAGTAGCGGCGCATTCCGCGTTGTGGCGGGCACAGGCAAGTGTCCGCTTGCAATGCCGCGTTGTTGCCGATGCAGTCGAGAGTCCAACTTAATTGTGGAATTGTTTTCACGTATTACAGAGCGCAGCCGACACTAATAAGATTTACTCACTTACGCGAGAGTGCTTAATCAAGTTAAACTCTTTTACCGAGATCGTCAGGTGTTTAGCTGGAAGCTGCTGACGATCCGGTGTTTCTTCCGGTGAAGCAACGGATCAACCATAAACATTTTCAGACATTCCCAAACCGTGACCGGCGGGCTATGCCATTCCACACGACCTTGCCGGATGGCGGCGAAGATTGACGGGATCTCCGCTACAGCATCCACCAGTGTGTAATGCCGGCCAAACATCCAGAGGCTGTGCGCGTCGGAGTTGGCGACGATGGGTTTCCGGTATTGCTGCGCCACGCGGAGAGCGTGCGGGTTGAAGTTCAGCCACGGTAGGTGCAGTTGCGCGTGTTCGATTGCGTCAAATAAATCAATGTGTTCGACTAGCCGGTGCCGGAGGCTTTGGCTGACCGGATAAAAAGGATGTGGCGCAATCACCAGAATGTCGTCGCCCTTAGCTTGCCGGAAGGCGCGCAAATCCTCGAAAGTCCGAACGGCGTCCACCTCACGCTGGGTGACATTGTACAGCAGCACGTCCACCTTTTGGATTCGGGACTCGCAGGCGCGAATTAGCAGCACGCCTTTTTGCCGGGCGTACTCGAAATAGCGTTCGTCTTCCAGCACTTTGCTGTGCAGCGTGATAGCAATCGCGCCGTAGCCCAGTGCGGCGGCGTGATCAATCAACGCCGTAGCCGGGTACGACAACCCATCGTATGGGTCTTCGCCGGTATGGATGTGGAAATCAATTTTAATCATGCCAAGCTGATCATCTCACCGGTAGTGAGGAAAAACAACCACTGCTCCGCGAATGCACTTAAAGTTAATCTGAACACACTCTTCTTCAAGTCCGATATCTGTGGGGTCGGCGACAATGCCGCCTGCTGTTATTTTAACAGACAAGTTCAAACTTCCCTGCCTGTTACCACTGGTGACTATTCCACCAACGAAGCTTTTAGTTCCCTGCGTAGCAAACCGCGACCGGCGCGCGTGCTTTCGCGCTCGACAAGTGGTAGCAGCTGCCGTTTACATGCCCGAATGTCAGCTTCGCAGGAGACCAGCGTCGCAGTGGACGCCCAAGCACCCGGGTGGAATAACCGGCAACTCAGCCAGGCAATGTGGGCTTGGACGTTGCGCACCACGGCATCGACGCTCACGGCCCAAGGCTTTCTGGTGTATTACCTTCTCGAATTGAAAGCCAACGACCGGTTACTGGGGCTGGCCTCCGCCTTGCCATCCTTTGCGTTCGCAGCCCAATTTGCCGGCAGCGTTTGGGCTGAACGCACCCGCAGCCGGCGGCGCTTGTGCCTGCAGCTTTTCCTTGCCAACGCCATCTGCTGGTTGCCCGCGCTCGTGGTGGGACTGTGGGCGGCTGGGTCCGCAGAGCGCTATCCCGTCGCGCGGATTGTTTTCGTCGCGTGTCTCTCGCTCATGGCGGTGTTCTATCATTTGCACAGCCCGGCCTGGGATTCGTTGTTTTCGGACGCGGTGCCGGACAAACAGAAAAGCGCGTTCTTGGGGAAATGGGGATTGTGGTCGGGGATCGGCCTAGCGGCTTGCTCGATACTGGGTGGCTGGCTGATTGAGGTCGTCTCGCACGGTCAGACCGCCGCCGTCCGGCAAACAATGTACCTGGCCGTTTTCGCCGCGTGCCTGATTTGCAGCTTGGTGGCCGGTTGGTTTTATCGGGGTGTGCAGGATGTGCCCGCGCAGAACGAGCGTTATTCGATTCGTGAATTAATCCGGCTGGCGCTGGCGCAACGCAATTACATGACCTTCATGTCTGTGAATGCCACGCGCACCATCGCGATGGGAGTTTATGCGGCGTTCATCATTGCCTGGTTTCGCGAGAGCTTGGGGATGAGTATTCTGTTTCTCTGTCTGCTGACTGCTTGGTCCACGGCAATCAGCGCACTGGTGAGTCCCTTCTGGTCGCGCTTGGTGCAACGGTTTGGCGGTAAACCGGTGCTGACTTTTGGATTCGTGGTTTCGATGTGGAGTCTGGCGACCTATTTTTTCTACACGCCGGCTAACTATCGCTGGCTGTCCGTGATCCATTGGGGACTGTTTGGATTATTGATTAGCGCCTACAGTGTGGCGGTCAACACGCTTTGGTACGCCCTGCCGCAACGCAAGGCGCGCACCATGCAATTTGCGATTGCGTGGACGTTCATGGGCGTCGTCGGTGCCATCGGAGCGGCGGCTGGTGGTTGGATTGCCTCCCGTGTTCCGGACATGATTATTGGTCCGTATCACGGGTCGCATTATCATTGGCTGGTGGCGCTCGCAATTGTGATCCACGTGCCGGGTTTCTTCTTCTTGCGCAAAATTGAAGAACCGGGTGCGCATGAACCGTGGGTGATGGCCGGCTGGTTCTTACGTCGGTTGACGCTCCGCCGACCACCCGGTTGATCATGCCAAGCTGACCGGCTCACCGGTGGCTAGGAAAAACAGCCACTGCTCCGCAACTGCGATGCCGGCCACTAGCCGGAGCGCGGTGGCGTAAGCTTGCATTTGCGCCCGGTAACGCTCGGCATCAGGTTGCGCGTCCGTTTTATAATCCACCAACACCCAGCGGTCACCTTCCCGGAACAATAAATCAATCTTGCCGTCCAGCATGCCGGCCGCAAAAGGCAATTCCCGGTAAACTTCATCAGCCTTGCTAACCCGCTCGAACAATTCCGATTTTAACGCTCGCTCCACCAACACACGCGCATCGTCAGGTAAACCAGTCGCGTCCATCCGTTCCAATGCCTCGTGAACGACCACGCCAAATTCCAGCGCCGCCGCGCGCGCACCGCCGGCCGGTTCCTCCTCGTGCGGTTCTGCTTCGTGCGCGAGTTTTGACGGACTGACCCGAGTCCCCGGCTTGCTCGCGCGCGCAATCAACGCCGTCCGTGCCGCCAGCCACTCGCGCCGTTGCTGAATTGCTTTCGTGCCGCTCGCCGCCGCGTCCAACTCGACCTGCAACGGCGGCAATGCCGTCGGTTCTGCCTTCAACTCCGCGACGTTCACGACCCTCAGGCAACCTGCCGGAAGTTTTGTCAGCCCTTCCGCTAAGTGCCGGCTTCGTCCCGGTTTCTTCTCCGGCACGAACCACGGCAGCACTAATAACTCCTTTGCCCGCGTCGCCGCCACGTAGAGCAGACGAATCTCTTCGGCCGCATCGCGCTGCGCTTGGCGCTCATTTGCCGCCGCGAACCCGGCCGTTGTGAACTTGCCAAACCGCAACTCAACCTGTTTCGTCGCGCGGTCCGACAGCAGGCTTGCGCCGCGGTCTTGCGATTCGCCGCAGAGATCGGCCATCACAACCACCGGGAATTCCAGTCCTTTTGCCCGGTGAACCGTCAGCACCCGCACCACGTCATCGCCTTCCTCGGTTGATGGCGACGGTTCCTCCTCGAACTCATCGAGCACGCTGCGCCGCAACCGCCGCGCGAACGCCCGCAACGATGTCAGCCCAGCCACCTCCAGCGCGCGCGCCAGCTCCAGCGCCTTCAACAGATTCAACACGCACGACTCGCCGTCCGGTTTTGTCGCGAACGCCTCGCATATCTTCGTCGCCGCCATTGCTTCCGTGACAAATCCCGCGACGGAAAACTGGTGCCGGCGCTCGTGCAGATCGCGGAGCAGTGCCGGGTATTCGAGTTTACGAGTGACCAGTTCGTCGTCCGCCCATCCGAACAATGGCGACCGCAACACTGCCACTAGGCTCAGCTTGTCGGCTGGGTTGTCGAGACAGCAGAGCAACGACGCCAGTGTCTGAATTTCCTGGCGCACGTAAAAATCTTTACCGCCGATGACCCGGTACCGCACCTCGTACCGGCGTAGCGCATCGAGGAACATCTCCTGCGACGTCGTCGTGCAGAACAACACTGCCATGTCGCTCCACTTGTATTGGCCGTGCAGGTGCTGCAGACATTTCGCCACCGCGTCAGCCTCCAATGACCGCACGTCCTTTTTCGTCGTCAGTGCTTTTTCTTCCGGCACTAACTGCCACACACCCGGCTGAGTCGTCGCATTTTTCGCCGCCGGTTCGAGCGCGACATAATCCGGCTGGAAATCGCTCCGGAACAAAACCGGAGCAAAAACTGCGTTCACCCAATCCAGCAACGTCGAGCGTGACCGGAAATTGGTCTGAATCGTCAGCTTGTTTTTCTTCGCGGCGACGGCTTGGTACAGCTCAATGTCGGCGCCGCGGAAGGCGTAGATGGATTGCTTCGGATCGCCAACGAGGAACAGCCTACCCGGCACGTCGCCACCGAGCAGTTCGGTGATCTCGACTTGGACCGGGTCGGTATCTTGAAACTCGTCCACGAGGATGCAGCGGAACCGGCGTTGTAAATCGGCACGCACCTCGGTGTGCTGTTTCAACAAGTCACGCGCCTTCGCCAGCAGGTCGTCAAAGTCGAGCAGCACGCGTTCGCGCTTTACCTTGTCGTAATGCGCGAGGAACCCACGCAACCACGCCAGCGCGTCGCGTAACAGCGCGTCGGCGAACGTGCCGCGGAGTTGCTCAATCTGTTCGCCGAGTTCCTTCGCCTCATCAAACAGCTCGTGCGGCTTCCACTTCTGACCTTTCAACTCCGTCCGCAGTGGCGGCGCCGTTAACACCAACGCCTCCGTTTCCCACGGTTCAGCGCCTTCAAATTGTGCCAACCGCTCAAACCAGTCCGCGATGCATTTCGCAAACGTATCGTCGGCGTCAGCCTTCGCGCGTAACTTCTCAATGTCACGTACCAGCGATTCAATTTTCGTCAGCGAACCCGTTTTCCCCGGCGGCGTCACCGCTTCAAGCCGCCGGCGTTCCTCGATAACGAGTTTGGCAAGTGACCACAACGCGTCCGTCGTCACGCCGACCGCGAGCAACCGGCGCAACGGCGAGCGCTCCTCCGGTATCTTCGCGGCTTCGTTGGTGAACCAATCGGCCCACGCCTCCTCGCGGAGCAAGTCGGCTTGGAGTTGGTCGGCGACTTGGAACTGCGGGTCCACGCCCGCCTCGACCGGGCGCTCCTTCAACAGCCACGCGCAAAACGAATGGATTGTCGAAACCTGCGCCCGTTCGAGATCGGCCAGGCTGTTGTCGTCGAGTTTGGTCCGGAGCCGGTCCTTTAATTCGCCCGCCGCTTTTTCGGTAAAGGTGATGGCGGCGATTTCCGTCAGGCGAACGCCAGCGGCGACGGCGGCAAGGATGCGGTTGACGAGCAGCGTCGTTTTACCGGTGCCGGCGGCCGCTTCGACGAGGTAAGTCGTCTGCAGGTCGGTAGCAGCGAGGTCGCGCGCGGCTTGGTCGCGGAGGTCGCTCATTTGATCTCCTTGACGGTGCGGAATGGCGCGAGCCGTTCGTCGGCAATCTTGCGGGCGGCCAGTCGTTCGATGGCGTTGCCGCAAATTGGCCGGTAATCGCACCAGCCACATTTTTTGTGGCCGGTGTATTGTGGAAACTCACCGGCACGCAGCATCGCGGCGAAGGTTTCCAAAATCAGCGTGAGCTCGCCGGCACGGTTTTTCAATGCCGCGCCGGTGAAACGGACATAGCGCCCGCCGCTGATGTACGCGTACTCGCTGGAAACAATCGACAGACCGAACGCGCGTTCGGCAGCGAGCGCATACAACGGCAACTGCAACGCCTCGCCGCCGTCGAAGGCGTCGTCCTTCTTGTGGTAGGCCTTGCCGGTTTTGTAGTCGAGGATGCGGGCGCGGTTACCGGCGACGTCCACGCGGTCAATTCGGCCACGCACGGCGAGTGTCAACGCCGGCGCGAGGTGGAGCGGCGTCGGGCCAAACGCCGTCTCAAATTCGCGCGGCACGAGGTCGTCGGCGCGCGCAATTTCGAGGTCGAGGAATTTCAAAAGATCGCGCACCAGCGCGGCCCGGCGCAACGACCAGATAACGGGTAGGCCGGTGACGCCGTCGCGCTCAAACTCGTCGAGCCGTTGCCGAGCGAGATCGCGTAGCTGCCGGCGATAGGTTTCGCGCAACTTCAGCTGTAACGGGAGTGCCGCCTGTTTGTAAAATGCTTCGAGGATGTCGTGGACGGCAGAGCCGATTTCGCCGGGATCGGCGCTCCAGATGTGTTCGGGTTCCTCCCAACGTTTGAGACTGAGCGTCTGTTTGCAGAAGTATTTGAACGGGCAGAAGGCGAACGTCTCCAGTTGCGTCGGCGCGACGACCAGTTCGGCGAGCGCGACACCGGCGGCGGGTGCGAGGCCGTCGTGCGGTGTCAGTTTCAGTTCGCCCCAGCGCAATTGTTCTGCCGGCAGGCCGCGCGCGAGATGCGGCGACATTTCGGCGAGGAGCGCGACGGGCAGGTGCTTGGTCTGGAGCAAGGTCAGGTCGAACTCGCGCGTGTCGAGCGCGTCATCGCCGTGCGCCAGCTTGGCGAGCGGGACGAGATGCGGTTTGAGATTGAACGGTCGAAGCAGGCACGACGGCAGACGCGGCCGCGCGGAGCCAGTGTCAAGGCGCGGGTAGCTGAGGAGGAGTTGCTCGCGAGCGGCGGCGATGGCGAGATCAAAAAGGAGGCGTTCCTCGTCGTGGCCGCGGCGCTTTAGCGGCTGGTCGGCGCTGATCTTGGCGCGTTCCTCGTCGAGCAGCAACGGGTCTTCGCGGATGATGCGCGGAAAACTCTTTTCCACCAAACCAAGCACCGCCACAAATCCGAAGCTCAAACCGCGCGCGCCCATTACGTCGCTGACGAAAATGCCGCCGCCTTGGAATTTTTCCGGTTGTTCGCGGCCGGCCGCGAGTGCTTTACCGGCAAATTCGGCAAAAATTTCAAAACTGACTGGCGTTTGAACGGCATCCAATTCGCTGAGCGCTTCGATGGCAGCGATGACCGGCGCATGGCGACCACCAAATTTCTGGAAGGCCGGGATAATCACATCCACAAATTGTTGCCAACTGCCTTGCCGGGGCAACGCGTCGGTGGCGGCAAACAGTTCTTCGACGAAATTCGTTAGTTCGCCAGCCGGCTGGTTGGCGCGCCGGAGCCGATCGCGCCATTGGAGTTTGCCACCGACGATGCCGAGTTTGATTGTCAGCACGTCCCAGTCGCCGGTCGCGCCGATTTGGCCGGCGAGTTCCATCACGGCAGACCGGCTGAAGTCGGACCGGATGGTTTCGAGCAAGAGGAGAAACTGTTTGGCGTCGGGCTGTTCGCAGAGCGGCCGGCCGCCGCGGAAAAACGCGCGAACGCCGAGCGCGGGTAAGGTGTCGCGCAGGATGGCGTCGTATTGGCTGCGCTGCCGGCAGAGGATGGCGCAGTCGGCGAATGTCTTTTCCGGATTGGCGCGCAGGTAGGCGAAGATGGCGCGGATGACTTCGCGGACTTCGGCGGTTTCGCCGGGGGCGGAGGTGACCGAGATTTGGGATTGGCGATTGGAACTTGGGAAAGTTACCGGCTGGTAGCCGGTGGCGATGAACCAATCAAAAAGCGGCTGGGCGTAATTGGCGTGGGCAGCGGACGGAAAGAAGATGGCGGCGGGCGCGAGCCGCTGGATGAATTGCCGTTGGACGATGTTGAGGTCGTAGAAACCGTAGAGAAAGACTTGCGGTTGTGGGAGCGGATTTGGCGTGGGCGGCTTCAGCCATTCGCAAAACTTCCGGTACGCGGCGGCGATTTCGCGGTGTTTAGCGGTCGTGCCGGTAAGGGTGGCGAGGCCGGATTCTTGGAGGTCGGTGAATGTGGCGAGAAGCGCGGTGGCGAAGCCGGGCGTGTCGCGGACAGGCGCGAAGTAGCCAGCGCAACTCTGCGCGAGTTGCCGGCAGAGAAGTTCAAGCGCAAGCGGCGATGGTTGATTGCCGGGGAGAAGCTCGGTGAGTGATTGGAAACGGAGATTGGCGTGGCCGGTGAGTTGCCGGGCGAGCGTGCGCTGGAGGTGAAGGCCCAGCAAACGTGTGGGGACGACGACGGTGACCGGCGCGAGCGGGCCGTGGGCGGTTTTGATGGCGGCAATTTCTTGGGCGAGGGCGGTTTCGAGGTCGGGCTGAAAAGCACCACGGAAAAGTTTGCGTGGCGTCGGCGTGGAAATCTTGTTATTTCTAGGCACGTTAATGAAAATTCTGCCAAAGTATATCACACGGCAGTTGAGCATCACGCTGATTTTTTCATTGGGCGTGTTCACGTTCGTGCTGTTGCTGGCGCGGATTCTCCGGCAACTCAGTGAAATGCTGGTCAACCGGCAGGTCGGGTTGGCGATTGTGGCGCAATTCATCGTGTTGATGCTGCCGTACGTGTTGAGTTTTACGCTGCCGATGGCGATGCTGGCGGCAACGCTATTGGTGTTTGGCCGGCTGAGCGCGGACAACGAACTCACGGCGATTCGCGCGAGCGGGGTCGGACTGGGGCGCGTGGCGGCGCCGGTGATTGTGCTGGCGGCGTTACTGGGTGGGGTCTGCTTTTACGTGACGGCGTCGCTTGCACCGCAGTGTGGGTTTCAATTTCGCACATTGTTCCTGCATCTCAGCACGAACAACCCGATGGCTTTGCTTGAGGAGAATGCGTACATCAAAGATTTTCCGGGCTACGTCATCCGTGTCGCGCACAAAAAAGGGAACACGATTCGGGATGTCGAGATTTTCACGTTGAACGATAAAGGCGAGGTGATTTCCCGGTTGCGCGCGCAGACCGGGATCGTCACTGGCAAGCCGGCGGAAGGTAAGCTGTTGCTCGACCTCTACAAGGTGACCGGTGATTTGCGCGACGAGAAAGATCCGAGCAACATCCACAAGATCACGTCCGGTACGACCGCCGATCATTACCCGGTCGAGCTGGATATCAAGCAGGCGTTCCGGCAAGCGCGTGCGGCGCGGGAACTACCAGACCTCGCGTTTGGCGAAGTGCTCGACGAAATTGCGCGCCGACGAGCTGCGGGCGTGTACCCGGCTGCGGCATTGATGGAAGCGCACCAACGCGTGGCTGGCGCGGTGGCCTGCGTGGCGTTCACGCTGATTGGCATCCCGCTCGGAATCAAGACCAGCCGCCGCGAAACCTCCATTGGCATCGCGTTGAGTCTTGTGTTGGCGCTGATTTATTATTTCACGATGGTCGTCGCCAACACGCTCCGCGACCGGCCGGGCTACTTTCCGGAAGCGATTCTCTGGACGCCGAATCTGATTTTTGAACTCCTCGGCATCTGGTTGCTGTGGCGCGTCAGTCGCGTTTGAGGAGCCGGTGAATCTCAAAGCCAAAGTTCGGGAGCTGCCGAATCGGCCGGGTGTGTATCTGATGCGGGACCGGCTGGGGCGCGTCATTTACGTCGGCAAGGCGCGGTCGTTGCGGAAACGCGTCGGACAATATTTTCAACCGTCCCGGCAGATGCGCTGGGATCTAAAAACACGGGCGCTGCTGGATTCCATTGCCGATTTTGAGGTGTTTGTCGTGGCGAGCGAGCCGGAGGCGGTGCTGCTCGAAGGCAAGCTCATCAAGGAATACAAGCCGCACTACAACGTGCTTTTCAAGGACGACAAGCGATTCCTGATGGTCAAGGTCGATTTGAACGAAGAGTACCCACGTTTCAAGTTTGCGCGGCTTAAGAAAAACGATGGCGCCCGGTATTTCGGGCCGTTTGCCCATGCCGCTGCAGTGCGGCTGGCGATGCAGTGGGCGCGCAAGAAATATGGCGTGCTCGTGCATGGGACCGGCGCGCCGGCAGCAAAAGATTTGAAATACTCGACGTATTTGGTGCCGGTGCCGCTCAAAGATTTGTCGTACGAAGAATATCTGCGGCGCGTTATGCTGGCGTGCGACTTTCTCGAAGGCCGCAATCAAGAAGCGCTGGTCGAGTTGGAACGGCAAATGGCCGCCGCTGCTGCCGGTAAGAAGTTCGAGAAAGCCGCCGAGTTGCGCGATGTGATCCGCAGCTTGAAAGACATTGCGCGCACGGCCCGGGAGCGTAAGTTTGCGCGCGACTTGCCGGCGCGAATTGTGCCGGCGGCCGAGATGGAGGAATTGCAGCGCGTGTTGGAATTGCCGGTCGTGCCGGCACACATTGAAGGTTTTGATATTTCGAACATTTCCGGCACGCTGTCGGTGGCTTCGGCCGTTTGTTTCCGGGATGGCAAACCGCACAAGGCGCATTACCGGCATTACCGGATTAAAACCGTTACCGGCAGCGATGATTTCGCGGCGATGGCGGAAGTGGTCAGTCGTCGGTATACTCGGGTGCTGGCCGAAGGCGGTGCGATGCCGGATTTGGTGATGGTGGACGGCGGGGCCGGGCAGTTGAGCGCGGCGGTCCGGGCGTTGGCGGTGTTGGGTGTGGCGGTGCCGGTAATTGGTTTAGCGAAACAGATGGAAGAGATTTATATGTCAGGTTTAGCGGAACCATTACGCTTGCCAAGTAATTCGCCGGGGTTGCACCTGATTCAAAGATTGCGCGATGAGGCGCACCGGTTCGCCAATGCTTACCACCAGAAACTTCGGCAGCGGCGAATTCAGGAATCGGTGCTGGACGAAATTGCCGGTTTAGGCGACAAGAAGAAGGTGGCGCTGTTGAAGTATTTTGGGTCGATTCAACGGTTGCGTGCCGCCGGCATTGATGAGTTGGTCAAAGCGCCGGGAATTGGACCGACGTTGGCAGTGACATTGAAAACATTTCTCGAACGAAGCTGAACAAATGCGCTGGGTTTGGATTGTATTTTTAGCCGCGGGATCGGTTTTGGCAGAGCCACCGTTGCCGATTCCGCTGGAGTTGATGACGCCAGCTAATCAGTTGTTAGTCCAGCCGGTCACAGCGCACTACACGCTACGCCGGCAATATCCACCGCGGAGGTTTACCGGCCAACTTAAGGATTTTGAGTTCATGCTGGATAATTTGGACGTCTGTTCGATGCTGGCTGAGCAAGCTGGCATGCTTAATTATCGGCCGGTAATGATGCCGGACGGGCGCTTGGTGGCGGATAATCATTCAGATGTGGCCGGTTGGTTGGTACCAGTATTTTGTGGTGAGAATCGGCGGATTTATTACGTTGAAGGCGCGCAACGTGGTGTAGTCACAGCGCGCGGCCGAGGTGTGGTGGTTGTCGATTTTCACCAAGTCACACCGACGGAAATTGAGTATGGCGGTCAATTGTTTGTGCGAGCTGACAATCCAATTGCCGCAGTGCTGGCGCATGTGTTCTATATTTTTTTACGGCAAGCGGTAGATCAAAACTTTGAACTCGTGATGCGCCAGCCGATTCTCTTTACCAACTTGGCGGCTAAACATCCGGCAGTCTTACGGCAGTTAATTCAGCAGTTAACAGCTGATGATTACCGGCGGTTGGCGGTATTTGACCAGCACCTGGCTGTCGCGCAATAGGCTTTGACAGACTGCCCCAACGTCCGTATTATGCACGCCAAATTCCAATTGAGAGGAGGCTGAGAACATTTGTCAGAAGTAAAACTAAAGAAAGGCGAACCGGTTGAAAAGGCGTTGCGACGTTTGAAACGCAAGCTCGACCGTGAAGGTACCCTGCGGGAAGCCCGGGCACACCGCCATTTTGAAAAGCCAAGCGAAAAAAAGCGGCGTAAAGCAAAAGCCCCGCGCACGTTTATGAGTAGCTTTTGATCCTCTGGATCTCAATGAGGCCAACGCAAGCCAACTGGTAAGCGTTGGCCTTAATTGTTTATGTTTTCATTTTCAACATGCTGGAACTCAGGGCGCCATATCGATGGGCGCGCGATGCTCGCCGAAATCTGTGAACTCGGCTTTGAATACGCCGAACTCAGCCACGCGATCCGGTTATCGTTGGTGGACGGCATCCAGAAATCCGTTAAGGCCGGTGAGATCAAAATCAGTTCGCTGCATAATTTCTGCCCATTACCGCTCAGCGTAACCGGGCCGGCTCCGGATTATTACCGGCCCAGCTCGCGGAATGTGTCAGAGCATGAACTGGCGATCCGACAGACACTGCGCACGCTGGACTTCGCGGCCAGTCTCGGCGCGCCGGTAGTGGTATTGCATCTCGGTACGGTCGAGATGCGCCGGTACACGGAGAAACTGCTACTGTTGATTGAACAGAACCGCGGCGCATCGCCGAAGTTTGCGCGTGTGCGCGCCAAGGCACTCGCCAGTCGGGCGAAGAAATGCACGAAGTATTTTGAGCAAGTGCTGCGGGCACTCGATGTGATTGTGCCACACGCCCGGCAACTAGACATCCGTCTCGGATTGGAAACGCGGCTTGGCATCGAACAAATTCCGTCCGAGGATGAAATTGGCGAATTAATTAAACGGTACAGCCCGGAGGCTGTCGCGTACTGGCACGATATCGGTCACGCGGCGACGAAGGAGTTGTTCGGTCTGGCCGGTCACGAGACATTGCTCGAACGTTACCGGGGGCAGACCGCCGGGATACACCTCCAAGATTTCGCGCCGCCGGGATTTGATCATCAGCCGCCGGGATTTGGGACATTTGATTTTACCCGGCTGCAACCATTTTTGACCCGCGAGATGAGTTTGGTGTGGGAAATCCATTCGCACTGGACAACCGCGCAGGTGCAACAGGCTTGCCTGAAAACGCAGGAAATGTTACGGGTACCGGCAACGACTCTATGAAAAACAAACTGATCATGTGTGCCCAAGTCTTGGTGAGCGTGGCGATTCTGGCATACCTGTTTAATTCAATATTCGAGGGACAAGCCGCAGACAAGCTGAAGCCGCTCGTCACCGGCGATAGTGCCGCGGTGCTCCAGCTGGGGTTGCGGCCGAATCAAATCGAAGCTATCCGCACTCATTGCGTAACGACCGGCGATCAAGCTGGTATTAATCTAAAAGTGCTGCCGCTCAGCCAACGTTTGCCGATTATTTGGGGCATCGGTCCGGTGGTCTTGGGAACGGTGTTTCGAACTATTAGGCTCGAGTGGTTTTTCCTAGCCGTGCTGTGCGTCGGTGTTGTTTGCATACTCGGGACCATTCGCTGGCAGTTGATTTTGCGAGTGCAAGGACTGGATTTGAAGTTTTCGCGGGCGATGTCCATTGTCTTTGTTGGCATGTTCTTTAACGCCTTTTTGCTCGGTTCGACCGGAGGCGATGTAATTAAGGCTTGGTACGTCGCGCATGAGACGAACCACAAAAAAGCCGAAGCCGTCATTACGGTCATTGTTGACCGACTGATCGGTTTGCTGGTGTTGTTTGTGATCGCGCTGGTGATGATGGGCATCTTTTACCAACGCGTTTTTGAAGACAACCGGCTCATCGGTTTCAGCATTTTTACACTCGTGGTTGTGGTAACGACTGTCGTTGTCACGATTCTCGGCTTCTGGAAAGGTTTTGCTGATAAATTCCCAGGCTTGCGTGCTTGGCTGAAGAAGTTACCGAAGTACGACATGTTGGAGCGCATGGTCAACGCCTACCGGGTCTATGTCTCGCATCCCGGTGTTTTGGCGAAGACTGTACTGCAGTCGGTCGGTGTTCATTTCTTATCCATGCTGGCGATTGTTTGTGTCGCTAGGGGGCTTAACATTATTACCGAAAATGGGTTGGTCGACTATTTCCTCTACCTGCCGATTGTTAACTCGCTGTCTGCCGTGCCGATTTCGTTCTCGGGATTTGGCGTTCGCGAAGGTATGTATGTCAGCATGTTTGCGCAGGTGAACATGCTGCCAGTGCAGGCCTTGTCGTTGTCGCTGCTCGGTTACATGGCCACACTGGTCTGGAGCCTCGTAGGTGGCGTGTTTTTCCTGATGCATCGCAAGGATATCCCGACGGCAACGCAGATTGAAACAGCCGAGTGACCGGTTGCGTGCCGGGCTGGCTTGTGCCATCTTCAAGTCCCGTGAAGCACGTCATTCTGATTGCGGTCAGCCTGCTGGCCATGGGAGCCACCAACACCATGCAAAAAGTCATTAAAACCGACGCCGAATGGAAGCAGTTCCTGACTGCAGAACAATACAAAGTCGCCCGCGCTAAAGGCACCGAGCCGGCATTTTGCGGTGCGTTTTATGACAACCACCAAACCGGTATCTACTCGTGCGTGTGCTGCAGCCTGCCGCTGTTCAGTTCCGCCGCCAAGTTCGATTCCGGCACCGGTTGGCCGAGTTTCATCCAACCGGTTGACTCCGACTACGTCACCGAAGTCGGCGACCACAGTCACGGCATGGAACTCGTCGAGGTGCTTTGCGCCCGCTGTGACGCCCACCTCGGGCATGTCTTCCCCGACGGCCCGAAACCCACTGGCCGCCGGTATTGCCTCAATTCCATTTCGCTAAAATTTACCGCCACGCAAACCGCTGTCTTTGCCGCCGGTTGCTTCTGGGGCGTGGAAGAAACGTTCCGGCAAACCAAAGGCGTTCTCGTCACCGAAGTCGGCTATACCGGTGGCGCGACCAAAAACCCAACTTACCGGGACGTTTGCACCGATCGCACCGGTCACGCTGAAGCTGTTCGCGTCACTTACGATCCCCAACAAGTCACTTACGACCAACTCCTCGAAATCTTCTGGAAAAATCACAACCCGACCACGCTTAACCGGCAAGGCCCGGATGTCGGCACCCAATACCGGAGCGCCATCTTCTTCACCACCGTCGAACAGGAAAAAGCCGCGCAAGAATCCAAAACCAAACTTGAAAAATCCGGTAAGTTTCCACGTCCTATCACAACCGTGATTGTCCCGGCCAACGAATTTTACCGGGCCGAGGATTATCACCAGCGCTATTTGGAAAAACGCGGCCAGAGTCAGTGCCACTAAATGAAAGCGACCGCGACCAGCATCGTCCACCGGCTGCGTGAGAGTGGCCACACCGCCTACTTTGCCGGCGGCTGTGTTCGCGACACGCTTCGCGGCGTCGAGCCGCAGGACTTTGACATCGCCACGTCGGCCACGCCGGCCGAAGTGCAACGACTGTTCCCGAAAACCATCCCGGTCGGCGCGGCGTTCGGCGTGGTGCTGGTGCTGGAGGACGGGCACCAGTTTGAAGTTGCCACGTTCCGTTGCGACGCCGCCTATCTCGACGGCCGGCATCCTAGCGCCGTCCGGTACGGCTCGCCGGAAGAAGACGCGCAACGCCGGGACTTCACCATCAACGGCTTGTTTCTGGATCCGGTCACCAATCAAATCCTCGATTTCGTCGGCGGTCGCGCTGACCTCGATCGCAAGCTGATCCGCTGCGTCGGCGAACCCCGGCAACGCTTCACCGAGGACAAACTGCGCCTGTTGCGCTGCGTCCGGTTTTCCAGCAACCTGCAATTCGCAATCGAGCCGGCCACCCAAGCGGCGGTGTGCGAGATGGCTGGGCAGATTCAGGTCGTCAGCGCTGAACGCATCCGGGATGAGCTGATTAAAATTTTCACGCGCCCGAATGCCGGTGCCGGACTGGAATTACTTTTAGCGACCGGATTGCTGGCGGCAGTCTTGCCGGAAGTGGCAGCGATGAAAGGCGTGGAGCAACCGGTGGAATTTCATCCCGAAGGCGATGTCTTCACGCACACCCGGATGATGCTCGACGACTTACCGGCGGAGCCGGGCGTGGTGCTGGCGTTTTCCGTATTGCTCCACGATGTCGGCAAGCCTCCGACGTTTGTGCGCGCACCGGACCGGATCCGATTCAACGAACACGATATCGCCGGTCAGGCTTTGGCGGAACAAATCCTCCGGCGATTGCGCTTTTCCAACGATCAGATTGAGCAGATCACGCTTTGCGTTGGCGGCCACATGCGGTTTCAACACGTGCAGTCCATGCGCCAGGCCAAGCTCAAGCGGATGTTGGCGCGGCCGACGTTTCCGGTGGAATTGGAATTGCACCGGATCGATTGCCTCGCCAGTCACGGGAAGCTGGATAATTACGATTTCCTGAAAACAACCCTAGCGACGATGCCGGCGGATGTGATCAAACCGGCACCGTTGGTGACCGGACACGATCTGCTGGCGCTGGGATTTACACCGGGGCCGTTGGTGGGGGCGGTGCTGCAGGAAGTGGCGGAACTGCAATTGGAGGAACAGCTCCAATCACCGGCGGCGGCGTTGGACTACGCCCGGCAACGTTTGGCCGGCGCGCCGCCTTCAATCCCGCCCGCACCAGCTGAAACCGGCTGATATTGTCTGGCAAGAGCAGCCCCACGAGCTGGCCATTCTCGATGACTGGCACGCTGCCCCAGCCGTCGCTCAAAATCTCGTCCTGCACCAACGCCGCCCGGTCCTGCGGCTGCGCCACCATAAACTGGCGATCCATCACCGCACCGACCGGCACGAGTGGGCCGAGTTTGTTGACGGTCTCCAGCAGGGCAGGCCGGTCCACCATTCCCAGCAAATGCCCGTCGTTGAGCACCGGGAAAGCGTCCTGCCCAGTTTGATAAACCAGCTGTAAACCGCGCTCGACGGTGTCCGCTGGCGTCAACGTCGCAAACTCGCGGCGCATCAAGTCGCCGACGGTGTGATCGGCCAGTAAGCTCCGGGCGCGGACGAGCTTGTCTTCACCATCGGCGCCGAAGAAAATGAATGCGCCAATCAGCATTAACACCCACGCCTCATAATGCCAGCCGGCCATGATGAAGACAATCGCCAGCCCTTGCCCGACAAACGCCGCCACCGTCGTCGCCCGCCGGTACGACACCAGTAATCCCAGTCCCGCGCGAAACAGCCGACCGCCGTCCATCGGAAACGCAGGGATGAGATTGAATAGCACCAGCACGATGTTCGTGCCGGCCAACGCGCGCACCAGACCGCTGGCATCGTGCGGAATGGTCACAAGATCGTGGAGCGTTGGCCAGCCGGCAATCGGCAGCAACACCGCGGCGATCACCGCATTCACCAGCGGCCCGGCCACGGTGATGGCGATTTCGTGCCACGGATTCTCCGGCAACCGCCGCAACGCCGCGACGCCGCCAATCGGCAGCAACGTGATGCTACGCACCGTCACGCCCAGCTGTTGCGCCACGAGGCTGTGGCCCAGTTCGTGCAACCCGATGCAGACAAAAATCAGACCGACGCGCAACAATTCCCATTGCGCCGCCGCCGTGCTGCTGGCGCTGAGAGCGATCCAACCCAGAAAAACCAGCAGCGTCACGTGAATCCGTAACGAAATCCCGGCCACCCGGCCAATTGAAAATGACCAACGCATATTTTCTAACTAACACGCCGGCTGCTCTCCGGCAAGGTACTGGTTATCGTGGATATTACCTTTTAGGGTTTTAGATCCTTGGGTTCGTCTGCGAGCCAGTAGTCGGGCTTGGCAATGAACTGATCGATCTTACCAGCAATCCGCTCGGGGATGTTGGTGTGGGTAGCGCGAATCTCCTGTAGCACTGGCAACACTTCGCGATTGCCCCAAAACCCCAGCGCCTCGACTGAATCTTCCATCACCCACCAATGAAAATCCTCGCCGAGGAATTGGCAATCAAGCCGAAACGCATCAGTGCAATGGCTAGTGCGCATGGCGGCTCCGCTGACCGGTATCCATCCGGTTTGTTTCTTTGTCCAATCCCAAGCTTCGTTACCCACGCATTGCAATGGCAGATAACCTGACTGCTTGTGGCCAGACGGATAACCAGCAAACTCGTCTTCGTAAAGCACTTTGCCATGTTCATCCCGCACGCGTACTAACACAAAGAAATCATTGGATGACCACCACCCCGCGCTACGAGGTCCCATGGTGACCTGTACGGAACCATCTGGGTTAATCCTCCGGGAGATCTCCCGTGGCGGTGGACGGTTCTCCTGCTCGGTCAGTTGGACCGATGGCAGGACTTGCACCAACTCCAGCAATCGGCCAACTGCCTTACGCTCCACCACCACGCGGTTGATCTTCGCTCTCGAAGGCCGCATACAGCGCGGTCCATACTCAGCGCTTTCGACAGCCACTTTACGGCCGCGCACTTCGAAGCGCATGAAGCAAAGATAACCACCATGACCATTGCCGGTTTCGATGTCGATCACACAGGTGGCCGGCAATGCCAGCGGTTGGCCCGCTTGCTGCACGCTTAAAGTATGGAATTCGGTGGATGGTTTGTACTCATGGCGGATGGCGCCAACCAATTCTATCAGGCGTTGGTCGAGTTGCGGTGTTTGACATCCCAAAACGCCCATCACCAAGACTAACAACAGGCCACGCCGGTTCATGTCACCACCGTGTCAAATTCGCCGTGCAGCGCGATCCGGCCGATGGAAAATGACCAACACATATTTTCTTCCTAACACGCCGGCCACCGTCCCGCAAGTTTCCAAGATTGACCAGCCTCGCTTGCCGCGTTACAAAGTTGCGCACCATGTTGGCCTACATCATCCGCCGCACACTCTACGTGATCCCGGTCGTGTTTGGCGTGGCGTTGGTCACATTCTTTCTGTTCCACGTCGTCGGCTGGGATCCGGCGTCGCAAATGCTGGGCCGGCACGCCTCGAAAGACGAAATTACGGCGTTGCGAACGGAACTCGGCCTCGATTTGCCGAAGTGGGTGAACTTCGCCGCCGCCGGCCGGCAAGGCTGGACGCATCTCTTCGATTCGCAGTGGTTCTTTTATTGCAAACAGATCGTGACGCTCGATTTCGGCCGGTCGTTTGCCAGCCACCAAAAAATCTCGACGTTGATGCTGAATGGCATCGTGCCGTCGCTGGTGTTGGCGGTGCCGATTTTCTTCATCGAGCTGGTGGTGGCGATTGCCATCGCGCTGTTCGCTGCGTATTACCGGAACACGTGGGTGGACCGGTCGCTGGTGGTGTTGTGCGTGATCGGGATGAGCATCAGCTACCTCGTCTACATCCTCGTCGGCCAATACGTGCTGGCGTACCGGCTCCAGTGTTTCCCGATTTGGGGTTACGAATCGGTAAAATATCTGATCCTGCCGGTCCTAGTCGGCCTAGTCAGCGGAATGGGCGGCGAAGTCCGGTTTTACCGGACGGTGATGCTGGATGAAATGTATCAGGATTACGTCCGCACCGCGTTCGCCAAAGGCTGCCGGCAGCGGACCGTCCTGTTCAAGCACGTCCTGAAAAACGCGATGATCCCGATCATCACGCACACGGTCATCACGATTCCATTCCTCTACACCGGCAATCTCCTGCTCGAAACCTTCTTCGGCATTCCCGGCGTCGGTTATCTCGCCGTCGAGGCCATCAACTCCAATGACATCCCGGTCATCAAAGCGACTGTGATGATCGGCTCGATCGTGTACGTGTTTGCGAGCTTGGTGACCGACATCTGTTACGCGCTCGTGGATCCGCGGATCAAATTGCGATGACCACGACCCCAACCCAACCGGCCACGCTCTGGCAAATCGCTTGGCGCCAACTCCGCCGCAACCGGCTCGCCATGGTCTGTCTCGGCATCATCGTGATCTACGCCGGCATCGCCCTCTACGCCGAAAGCTCCTACTGGTATTACCGGCTCGCGCAGCAAACCGCGCCATACCGGGCCGTGGATTTCACCCACCGCTTCGCCGACCCATCACTCAAACATCTGCTCGGCACCGATGCGCTCGGTCGCGACGTCTTCCGGCAAGTCGTGCAAGGCACGCGCGTCGCGTTCGAAGTCGGCATCCTCACTTCGCTCATCGCCATTCCGATTGCCGTTCTGCTCGGAGCGTTTGCCGGTTACTTCGGCCGCAAAACCGACGACGCAGTCGTCTACACCTACACCGTCTTCGACTCCATCCCGGGACTGCTCTTTATTTTTGCGGTCAACATCGTCATCCGCGGCCTGTTGACGCACACGTCTAGCGGCCAGACGTTATCCCGCTACTTCGATCCCGGCGTCATCGCCGTCGCGCTCGGCATCGGCCTGACCACGTGGGTCGGGTTGTGCCGGCTGATTCGCGGCGAATACATCAAACACCGCGACCGGCAATACGTCCTCGCCGCCCAAGCGCTCGGGGCGCGCCCGGTCGCCATCATGTTCCGCCACATCCTGCCGAACGT
>JBAWWR010000028.1:0-22961 GCA_037146675.1 Verrucomicrobiota bacterium
TCGTGCTGTTGGTCAGGCCCAGATTGCTCGCCAACACCAACTGGCCGGCGCTGATGAGCGTGGTGCCGGTGTAAGTGTTGTTGTTGCCGAGGGTGAAGGTGCCGGTGCCGACCTTGACCAGGCTGCCGCTGCCGCTGAACACGCCGCTGAAGGTGGTGCTGGCGTTGTTGTTGCCGTTGCTCAAGGTCACGGCGGCGCCGGCGGTATCGGTGAGGGTGAGGTTGCTCGTCCCGGCCAGGCCGCCGATGAGGAAGCTCGTGGCGTTGCTGAACACCAGCCCGCCGTTGGTGTTGACGGTGATGGTGTTATTGGTCAAGCCGATGTTGCGCGCCAGCACCAACTGGCCGCCGCTGATGGTGATGCCGCTGGTCAGGGAATTGGTGGCGGTGAGCACAAAGACGCTGGTGCCGCTCTTGGTGAGCGCGCCGGCACCGCTGATGACACCGGCCAATGTCACGGGGCCCGCGCCGGTGCCGCCGAAAATCGTGGCGGCATTGAGGTCGAGCGCGTTGAGGATCATTTGCTGGTTGGCGGAATTCTGCATGAGCGCGGCGGTGGTGCCGGCAAATTGAATCTGGCCACCGTCCAGTGTGAACTGCCCTGCGGCGCTGTCAAAGACAATGGTGTCGCAGAGCAACGTGACACCAAAATCCTGATTGGGTCCGTTGGTGTTCCTCGTGCCGGTAAAGATGAAATCACTGGTCGCGGCGTTGACCGGTGAGGTGCCGGTCCAGTCCTTCTTGCCTTTCCAGCTACCAGGGCCGCCGCCGTCCCAGGTGAAGGTGGCCGCCTGCGTCTCGGCGGTGAGCACCATCGTCCCAAGCAGGGTGACCACGAGCCGGCTGTTAGCCCACAATTGTGCAACAACTCTCCGTAAATATTTCATATCTTTGAACCTCACACCGCAACCGGCTTTCAATTGATTGTCCGCAACAGACCCGACATCCTCACGGCCGAGTGCGCGCCTACGCCGCCGGCCAACTGGTCCTCATCCGTTGTCAGCATCGGTACATCATCACGCGGCCCGGCGAAATCGGACGCGGCTCTCATTTTTGGGTAGGATTTTGGATTAGGACTTAGTCCGAGGCGCGGCTGGGAGTGGACAACGGCCACATCCTGAGGCACTGTCACGCACAATGGCGGACGCGCACGTCGGGAATTTGCTATTTTTACTGGTGGGACACGAATGTCTGCGCTGGCAGGAGCGCGGCGTCCGCCCGTGGCTGGCGCTGGCCGCGCTGGTGGTGCTGCTGGCGGCGTGGGCGCGGCTGAGCGGCGAAACATTGGCCGGCCTGATTCTGTTGGGCGTGTATTGCGCCGGCGCCGGCGCGGAATGGCTCCGAGCCGACACCGCGCCAGCGCGGCAAACCGCCAGACACAAAACTCTCCGTCTCGCTGGGGCCGGCCTCTTGTGCGCGGCGCTGGCGGGACTCGATCCGGCCGGCTACCGGCCGTTGGTGGAGCAGGTCCGATTTTTATTTCTCGCGCTGCCACGGAACTGGCCGGGCGGCTACGGCACGCTGGATTTTCAGGCGGCGGAAGCGCGGGGATTCCTCATTTGGCTGGCGGCGGTGTTTCTCTTTTTGGTGTGGCAGCGGCCGCGGTTGACGCCCAGTGCGGCGCTGGTGCTGGTGAGTTGGATCGGCTTGGCTTTTTACGCGCGGCGGTATGTGCCGGTGATGATCGTGCTGACCGCGCCGGTGCTGGCGCAGAGTGCCGGGCGGAAGTGGTGGTTGGGGTGGGGCGCGCTGGCGGTGGCGGTATTGCTGGCCGGGCGGCCGCTGGCAGCGGAACCGGTGCCGGTGAATGCGGTGCGGTTTATCCGCGGCCAGCCGGCGGAATTTACCGGGCGGCTGTTCAATCTGCCCGCGTGGGAAGGTTACGTGCGGCAGGAGTTGCCGGGCCAACGGGTGTTCATTGCGGACGTGGCGGATATTCAGGCGTACCGGCAGATTGCGAATCTGAGCACGAATTGGCTGGAGCTGTTGGACCGGAGCGCGGTGGCGTGGACGTTGTTGCCGCGCCGGCATTGTTTGAATCAGGGATTGCGAGAGCTGGCGAACTGGCGGTGCGCGTATACGGATGATGTGGCGGCGGTGTACCGGAGGTGGCCATGAACGGCCGGCGCTGGTGGTTGCCGGGTTTGGGAGTGGTGCTGTGGCTGGTATTCTTTTGGGGCGTGGCGTATTCGCCGTGGCGGACGCGGCTGATCAGCGCGGACGGCGACGCGGCTTTGCACTGGCGGCTGGGTTCGTGGATGAGCGCGCACCAGACGGTGATTCGGGTGGATTCGTTTTCGTACACGCGGCCGGCGGGGGCGGTGGTGAGCAAGGAATGGCTGAGCGAGCTGGTCTGGGGCGCGGCGGGCCGGTGCTGGAGCTGGAACGGGCTGGTGCTGGTGGCGGGGCTGTTGATTGCGACGACGTTGTATTTGTTGAGCCGGCAGCTGGTGGCGGAGGGCAGTGACGAGTTGACGGCGACGTTGCTGGTGTTGACGGCGGCGCTGACCTGTTCGTTGCACTGGTTGGCCCGGCCGCTGTTGGTCACGCACTTGCTGGTGGTGGTGTTCAACTGGCTCTTGCGCGGGTTTGACCGGCGGCGGGTGCCGGCGTGGGTGCTGTGGGCGAGCTTGGTGCCGCTCATGGGGCTGTGGGCGAATCTGCACGGGGCGTTTCCGGTGGGGCTGGTGTTGATCGGAGTGTACGTGGCCGGTGGAATCGGCAAGGCGATGGGCGGCCAGCCGGGCGAATGGCGGCGGACGGCGGTGTTGGCGGGCGTGTGGCTGGCGGGCGGGGCGGCGACGTTGGTGAATCCCAACGGCTGGCGGCTGCACGAGATCATTCTTTATTATTTGCGGCACCAGGAATTTGTTGGTGGCGTGAGTGAATTTCTCGCGCCGGATTTTCACGCCGCCTATATGTGGGGCTTTGAGGCGCAGCTGGTGGTGCTGGCGCTGGTGCTGTTGGTCATGCGTGGGCGCTGGGCGGTCACGGAAGTGATGCTGGTGCTGGTGTGGGGCTATTTTGCGCTGCATTCGGTGCGGAACGTGCCGGTGTTTGGGTTGGTCGTCGCGCCGATTTGCGCCGAGCAGATTCGCCGGTATCTCCAAACTGGCGCGGCCGGCCGGGGCGGGCAATGGTACCGGCAACTGACCGCGGACATCACCGCGGTGAGCCGGGCCGGTGACGGGCGAGTGTGGATCGGGTTGGTGGTGGCGGCGGTGTTGGTGTTGGAGTCGGCGCGAGTCTTGAAGCGGGTGGAGCCGGCGCCGGAAGCGTTTCCGGCCGAGGCGGTACAATTTTTACGGGCGCACCCGGAAGTTGGGCAAGGGCGGATGTTTAATCCGGATCATTGGGGTGGATATCTGTTGTTGGAGCTGCCGGAGCGGAAAGTTTTTCTCGATAGCCGGCACGAGTTTTATGGAGCCGCGTTGCTGGCGGATTACAACCGGGTGGTGGAGTGCGAGCCAGACTGGTTGGAGACGCTGACGAAATATCAGGTGGACTGGACGCTGTTGCCGGCCGGTCACCCGGTGAATCAATTGCTGGCGCTCCGGCGCGAGTGGCGGCGCGTGTATGCGGATCGCGCCGCAGTGATTTACCGTCGGCGGTGAGCCGCGTACGCCGGTGGCGCGCGAGTTTGGTTGTAGCAAAGCATAGGGCATTGGTCCGATTGTTTTACCAGCGCCGGTGAGTATGTTGTGGTGTATGAAACAGCGGTTTACACCGGGTCGGCATCCGCAAGAGCAGTTCCACCTGTCACGGCCGCGCCCACCAGTTTCAGCAGAACCGGCCCAGGCGGTTAGAAATGACAGAATAAAACTGAGGAAGCGATGGCATGAGGATGGTCACGCGTAATCCAGTTAGGCGTGGGCAAGCACTTGTTGAGTATGCAATGGTTGTGCCGCTGATTTTCTTGTTGGTTTTTGGGCTGATTGATTTCGGGCGGCTTTTCTTTACGGAGTTGACGCTACAGCGCGCATTGCGTATTGCCGGTCGCTATGCGGTCACGGGTAATCATTTGCCCAATCCAGCGGATCCGGGTCACTCACTATCGCGGGTTGCGTCCATTTTGCAGGTGGCCGAGCAGAACGCGATGGGCATTAATGTATCGGGGCTTCAAATTAGCAGTATCACATCCGGCGGCGCCGCCGGCTCCGGCGCGGGCGGACCTGGCGAAACCGTCAAACTTTCGTTGACGTACAACCTAACGCTGTTGACGCCGATCATCGGTCGGTTTTTTCAGTCTGGCGCCTATACGTTCACAGTCACCACCTACTTTCACAACGAACCGTTCCCGCCGGCCCAACAGAATTGAGGCACCATGGCAATGACTAAGCCAATATTTCGCCGGTTGCTGAGAGGTGGTAATCCCGGGCAGTCGCTCGTCGAGTTCACGTTGTTTGCAATGGTCTTGGTGCTTCTATTTTTTGGGCTGATTGATTTTAGCCGAATCATCCGTGACCGCCTGATTCTCATCAATCTCAGCCGGGAAGGCTCCAATCTGGCTTCCCGCGGCACCACGCTAGCCAATACGGTGACAGTCGTCATCAGCGATGCATATCCGTTGAACATGACCGCCAACGGGCGCGTAATCGTCTCCGCTGTGCTCAATAGCAACGGGACTTATATTATTACGGCACAAGTCGCTGGTGGCGGACTGTCCGGCGCCGCCGCGCCGAGCCGGATTGGTGGCGTGGGCGGTCACGCCACACTGCCGGCCACCGCGGTACCGCTGCCCCAACCCAACCAGTACTTGTATGTCACCGAGGTCTTCTGGCCGTTCACACCGTTGACACCAATCGGGCACCTATTGGGGCTTGCCTTGCCGTCTGCATTGTATGATGTCGCCTACTTCTAGGCCCGGAAGGAGACTCGCTATGAATAAGTCAGACACATTTCGACTAGCCAGACTGAGACTGAGCCGTGGCAGTGCCCTGGTCACGCTCGCGTTGATGATACCGATTATATTCCTGTTTGTCGGGTTATCCATTGACTTCGGTGTCTCCTATATGGCGCAAGCCAGCCTAGCCAAGTCGGTTGATGCGAGTTGCTTGGCGGGCATGCGCAACTACTACCAAGGGGTCGCTCAAGCCCAAGCGGTTGCCTTAGCCGCCTTCGCCGCGAACTATGGGCAACCGCACTGGGGTACCGGTACCGTGACTCCGATTGTCACATTCACAACCGATGCGAACAATAACCGGTTCCTGAGCGTGAGCGCCTCGGCCACCGTCAACACGTTTTTTATCCGCGTGATCCCACAATGGAAGACACTCCAAGTCAGCGCCAGCGCCCAAGCCACCCGCGCCAATCTGGTCATGTCCCTCGCACTAGACCGCTCCGGTTCCATGAGCGGCAATGGCGGTGGGGCGGTGTTGCCGGATGCCGTCACCAGCTTTATCAATTACTTCGACGACATCTACGACACCGTGGGCATGGTGAGTTTCGCCTCAGCCGTCAAAAACGATGTCGCCATCAGCCATCCGTTCAAAGCCGCAATCACTAGCGCCGCCCATGCGTTACTGTTTAGCGGAGCCACCTTCGCGTTGGGCGGCTTGACGAACGCCTTTGCGCAGATTGTCAGCGTGTACACGCCGCCCAACGAGAATGTGGTGAAAGTCTGTGTGTTTTTCACCGATGGTTTCGCCAACACCAGTCAGGATCCGCTCAGGCATCCGACCTTGTCCCTGCTAAACTTCGGCGGATATGATAGCGGCACCTCGGTGGGATTCTTTGATCCAACCACTGGCACCCAATTCAACTTCGGCACGTACTCGCCCACGCGGTTTTATGCCTACCAGTATAGCGCCTCGCAAACAGTAGCGCGGGCGAACGTGACAGCTGATGCGGAGTACCGGTGCCTCAAAATCGCCAACGCGATGCGAGCGAATAGCATCATTGTCTACTGCATCGGCCTCGGCAACAACATCGACCAAACATTTTTGCAACGGATTGCCAACGACCCGGCTGTGCCCGGCTACGTGCCGACGTCCTACGATGGCGTGGCATTATTTGCGCCGTCCAACGCGCAGCTCACCGAAATGTTTGAACTGATTGCCTCCAAAGTTCTCCTCCGCCTGTCACAGTAAGAAATCGCGCGCGCACTGCACCGCGGCCCACGGTATTTGGCGCAACGGGCAATGCGCCGGCAGCCAGCCAGCACGGCCAAATTGGCAAGAGTGGCTGAGTGCCATCGGATTTAATCCTAGTCAAAAATAGGTTGCTAGTCCGATTGTTTTGCTCGCGCCGGTGAGCATAGTGTTTCGCATGACACGAAGACTTGCACCGGATCAGCGCTCGCCAATTGCAGCAGCTCCAGCCGCCGGCTGGGCCGAGCCGGCCAGCATTGCCAATGCTTTTTTCGTGTCAGCAAGCAACCGCAAACAACCAAAACAGATCGGAGACAAGCGTATGAATGGAACCACAAATAAAACACTGCAACCGTCCAACCGACGGACTGGCCAGAGCCTGGTGGAATACACCTTGGTCCTCGCGCTCGTAGTAGTTGTGTGTATCACGGCGGTGACCGTGCTCGGCACGAACACGAGCGCCAAGATCGCCAGCGTTGCCGCACAGCTGGCGAAATAATCTGCCGGTGCCGAACCGGCGTTTGCAAATGAAACCGACAACAGTCGACCGGAAGGGAGGTGAGAGAGTGGAGAAGAATATTAACAGACCGAATAGGAAAAACGGCAAGCGCGCTGGCCAGAGCCTGGTGGAATACACCTTGGTTCTCGCGCTTGTGGTGATTGTATGTATCGCGGCGGTGACCGTGCTCGGCACGAACACCAGCGCCAAGGTTGCCAGCGTCGCTGCGGAGCTCAAATAAGTCCCGGCGGTTGCGGTAGTGGTGTTGAATAAAAAGCACTGCTGCCCCGCCCAAACCGGGCGGGGCAGCGGGTAGGCGAAACGAATGCGAGTTACGGATGACGATGAATAATCAGGCACAACATTTCAGACAGAACGATCGGCTCCGCTGTTCGGGACAAGCAATGGTGGAATTTGCCATGATCGTACCGATTCTGGCGTTTGTGTTCTTTGCCATCATTCAGTATGGCTTGATCTTTAATGCGTATATGACCCTGCGTTATGGCGCGCACATCACCGCGCGCACGTTGGCGCTGACCGGGGCCAGTACCAATAATCCTACGGCGATTGCCCAAACGGCCATTCAGCCGTCGCTCGACACGACGCACCTGACCGCAGTCAGCCTGACCAGCGTGCAACTGGTTGCCCCGAACGACGCTTACAAGGTGATATTGAGCTATTCAATTCCGCTCTACATCAGCTTTGTGGTGCCGGGCGCGACCGGGAACACACTGCCAATCACCGCGCAAGCGGTCTACCGGAGATTATGATGCGCCAACAGCCGGTCTCAAAAAAGCTGCGGCTGCGTCGGCGTGCGGGTGGGGAAAGCGGGGCGGCCTTGGTCTTGTTAGCGCTGTTCATGGTGGCCTTGCTGGGGTTTGCCGCGTTGGCAATCGACGTGGGGCAATGTCAGGTGCAGAAAAATTACATTCAGGAATCGGCAGATGCAACGGCGATGGGCGCGGTAACGACTTGGTCGGCGGGCGGCACTGTCAGTGCCGTGGTCAGTATTGGAACCACGCTGGCCGGACAGAATGGCGTGCTCGCCAGCGAAATTATCTCCATCACGCCGGGAGTGTGGAACGCGGCGGCGAAAACTTTTACGGCCAACCAAGCGAGCTTTGGGAACAATGCCGTCCCGGCAGTGCAGGTGGCGGTCCAGCGGCCAGTGTCGACCGTGTTTGCGCGGATGTTTGGGTTTGCGACAATCACGGTCCAAGCGCAATCAACCGCCATTGTCGCGTCGGCAACGAGCGCGTATGGGATTCTGCCGTTTTTTACCTGCGCAACTGGAACCGCGACTCCGCATCCTTGCGATACTGTGGTCTTGAAAACCAAAGACATCGGTAGTGGTAACGAATGCGGCGCCAGTGGGAAGTTTGGGGCGATCAGTCTACCCGGTGGAAATAGCGGTTCGGCATTCCGAGACACCATCCACTACGGCTACCAGGGCACGGTTCGCATTGGCGATGTGTATAGCGTCCTTAATGGGGTTAAAGTTGGCCCGACCGATCAAGGTCTGTCTGCCCGCCTCGCCGGGGCACCACCCTATAACTGCGATCCAGCAAATCCCATCATTCCCAGTCAACGGTTGGCGATTATCGCGGTCACTGACAGCGCCGGTTACAACGGCAACACGGTGGTGGTGAAACAATTTTGGGTGATGGCTTTGGATGACCCGCAAGGCGGGAACGTGACGGGCCGATACGTTGGGACTTTTGCCGGGCAAGAAATCAATCCGAGCGCGCCGCCGGTGGCGGTGGGCGTGAATGCGGTGGCGTTAGTGAAGTGAGGGAACGCGGAAAGCGGTGAGGGAAAAATTAACCAGCGGAAGTGAGGAGTGTTCAAATGGCGACAATCACAGGCGGCGGACGAATTATTATGACGGGCATAATCCTAGGCATGGCCAGTACCATTCTGTTTTATGTTTACCTGCGCCGGCAGGCGCAGACGTACCGGTCGGAATGGGTGACGGTGGTGGTGGCCAAGGAGGCGATCCCGGCGTACACCAACGTCAGCCCGAGCAAGCTCCTCCTGATTACTGTACCGCCCGAACTGATTTCGCCGGGTGCCATTCGTGACAGCCGGCTGGTGGCTGGCAAAATCACCCGGTACAGCATTCACGCCAACGCGCAGATCACCACAGGAGATTTGATGGTGGCCAATGAGATTCCCGGCTTGGCCATTCGTGTGCCGGCGGGGAAACGGGCGATTGCCATTGCCGCCAGTGAAGTCATTGCCGTCGGCCAGATGATCAAGCCCGGCGATCGGGTGGATGTGCTCGCCACGTACCGGGATCCCGACGCCCGGATGGAAACCACGCAAATGATTCTGCAGAACGCGCCGGTGTTGGCGGTCAACATCGGCCAGATGGAAACGACAGCGGCCGAAGGCGCCAAAACATCCATGACCTTGGCGGTGGCCCCAGAAGATACGGAACGGTTGACCGCGGCGGCGGTGGCCGGCCAGTTGCGCGTATCGCTGCGGTCGCCCGCAGACACCACGCTGATCAATACGCCCGGCGTGACGGTGAAAGACATCTCGATGGGAAAAATACGGATGGACGACGACCTGCCCGCAGCAGCGCCGGTCAAGATCGACGTGAGTCCGGCGGTGACGCCACTCGCACCGCCGATCGCCGCCATGGAAAAACTCCACGAGATCACAATCATCCGCGGCACTGAAGTGCGGAAGATGGTGCAGTAACCAGTCGTTAAACAGAACAGACCAATAAAGCGCAAGGATGAGGATTATGAAGAACACGACAAAAAAACAGTTTGGGCGGTGGGTGGTGGGAGCGGTTTTGGGATTGCTCCTGTTGGGGGGCGCCAGCCGGCTGGCGGCGGCAGCCGGGCCCACGGTGCTAATTGTGAATGTAAGCGAGGCGGTCACTCTGCCAGTCAGTAAGGTCAGCAAGCTGGCGATTGCCGACCCGGCGATTGCCGATGTGGTGGCGCTGTCGGAACACGAGATCAGCGTCATCGGCAAAAAGGCCGGCACGACATCGCTGAGTATTTGCTACGCCACCGACAAACCGACGGAGGTCTATCGGATCGAGGTGAACAACGGACTGGTGGCGGCGACAATCCGAACGATGATGACCGGACCGGGAATTAATGTGCGCGAGGTCGGCGACTCGGTGGTTCTCGACGGGCAGGTGGAGGATGAGCTGCAGTTGGCGCGCGCAGTGCAAGTGGCTGAGGCGTGTAAGATGAAAGTGGTCAATTTGCTCGAAGTCCGGAAACCCCGGCAAATCCTCATTCGGATTCGCGTGGCTGAGGTTCTGTCGGAGGCCGCCAAGCAGGTTGGGTTCCGGTGGTTCGGACCGGCTGGTGAGGTCCAATATGCGATGGCATTTAGCGGTATGGATCAATTGATACAGCAGATTCCGCACGGATTTGTGCAGCCGGCCAGCGCCAGCGCCACCGCGTCAGCCGGTGCGATCGGTGATGCGGCGAAGGGCAGTCTGGACGTGGTGCTGCAGATGTTGGTGAACAATAACTGTGCGCGCTTGCTGTCGGAGCCGACGCTCCTGACCAAGAGCGGCAGCGAAGCCAGCTTTCTGGTGGGTCAAGAATATCCCATTGTGCAAGTGCTCCCGAATTCCGTGTCGGTGGAGTACAAGAAAATCGGCGTGAATATGAAGATCAAGCCGACGGCCGATAGCAAAAACCAGATCACCACGGTGGTGCACGCGGAAGTCAGCCAAATCGCCAGCATCGTGTCACAAGGCTCGGTCTCAGTGCCGATCATCGGGACCAAGACCGCCGACACCACGTTGCAAGTGGCCGACGGCCAGACCATCGTTATCGGCGGGTTGCTCGAAAACAATCTCACCCGGGACGCTCTGCGCAAGGTGCCGTGGTTGGCGGACGTGCCGTTGTTTTGCTATCTCTTCCGGCACAATGACCGGGCGCAATCCCAGCGGGAAGTGTTGTTCTTTATGACGCCAATGGTGGTGAAAGATGTGGATGCGGCGACCGCCGCCGCCGCGCAGACGCCACTCATGACCCAATGGAATACCAGCAAGTCGATGGAAAAATTGTTAGAGATTCCCAAGCGCGACGAGCCCACGCCCCATTTCAAACCTGCGCCGGCTAAGCCAGCGAAACCTGCGCCGGCCAAGCCAACGGAACCCGTACCGGCCAAGCCAGTGGAACCCGCGGCGCCCAAACAACCGCCGACCACCAATTATGGTTCGGGCCGGCCGGTGACGCAATAACACCACGAGGATTTAAGCGACCCCAAAGGACCGGTTGATATGGAAGCCCCCATCACAATCATCATCGCCAGCCACCAGAAGGCTGAGCGGGACCGACTGCACAAGCTGTTGGCCGGGCATCACGACGTTCAGGTAGTGGGCGAAGCACAGAATAATCAGGAGTGCCTAGACATGGCGTTGCGCCAACGCCCGCAGGTGCTCATTATTCAGGAAAATATCCCGGCCCAGGGCGGGCTGCATTTGGTCCACCAAGTTAGCGAAAGGTCCAGTGACATTGGTGTCATTCTGATGCTGGACAGTTGTACGGATGAAGAGGTGTGGCACAAAATGTTGCAGGCCGGTGTGCAGGATTTCATCTCCCACAACACTTCCGACGATCGCGTTGTGGAAATGATTCGGCGCGTGGTCCGCACCCGGCAGGCTTCCCTCACCAGCAGCCAGTCGGATGAGCAGGTGGCCAAGAACCGAGTCATCGCCGTCACCGCCCCCCGGAGTGGGACCGGCAAGACGGTGATTGCGACGAATCTGGCGGTCGCCTTGGCCAAGAAACACAACATGGTGGCGCTGGCCGATTTGAATATTGTCGGCGGCGACGTGGCGGTGTTGTTGGACTTGGTACCGCAACGGACGGTGGCGGACCTGCTGACGAACGATGCGGGTGTTGATGAGGATATGCTGGAGAGTTCGATGATGCCGCACGGCTCAGGATTGCACGTGTTGCCGGCGCCGGTGGGAGGCAACTACGACAGTGACGGGATGTCGCGGGCGGTGGTGCAGAGCGTGCTGCGAGGCATGCGGAACAAGTACGCCATTACCATTGCGGACTGCGGGCCGGCGAATACGGAAGGGACGCTGGCCGCGATGGATTTCGCGGATATCATCCTCGTGGTAGTGGGCAACGACCTGCCGCGGTTGCGGGATGCCAAGCAGTATTTGAAGAGTCTGGTTGCCGGTAACTATGCGAAGGAACGAATCCGGGTGGTCGTGAATCGTTCCGGAGTCGGCCGAGTAATCAGCGAGAAGGAAGTCGCCGTGCTCTTGGAGTTCCCGCTGGCCGCTTACCTCGCGAATGACAATGAATTGGTGAGTGGATCGGTGAACATGGGTCAGCCGTTTGTGGTTACTGCGCCGAATAATTCGTTGTCGCGCGAGGTAGTGAAATTGGCGGACGCGCTGATTCCCACGGTGGGAGCGGCCGCAAAGAAGTCGAAACCCTTTTTTGGAATGTTTTTTTAATTGAGGTGATCCATCGTGAATCCCGGAACTGAACTGAGCGGCCAAGTTTACGCAGACTCGAAGAATGCCATCCTGGGCTACCTGATCGAGAACATCGATCATAAGCTGCTGGAGCGGGGCGACGAAAACATGTTGCGGCGGCGGGTCGAGGAGCTGGTGGATGAGAAGTTGCGGCTGGACCGGATGCCGTATTCCCGGCAAGTGCGCAACCGGTTGGTGACGGAAATCGCCGATGAGATTCTGGGTTACGGCCCGATCGAGTCGCTGTTGCACGATCCGACGGTGACGGAGGTAATGGTCAACCAGCCGGATCAGGTGTATTGCGAGCGGGCGGGAAAGCTGGAGCTGACCGAGGTGAAGTTCCGGGACAATGACCACATCCGGAATGTCATCGACAAGATTGTGACCCCGCTGGGACGTCGGGTGGACGAGTCTAGCCCGATGGTGGACGCACGGCTGCCAGATGGATCACGGGTGAATGTGATTCTGCCGCCACTCTCGATTAACGGACCGGTGGTGACGATCCGTAAGTTCGCCACGGACCCGTACACGGCTGAGGATTTGGTTCGGTTTGGCACGTTGACGGCGGGAGCTTCGACATTCCTAGAGGCGGCGGTGAAGGCGAAGTTGAATATGTTGATTTTGGGTGGGACGGGTTCCGGTAAGACCACGCTTTTGAATGTGCTGTCGTCGTTCATTCCGGTGCGGGAGCGCATCGTGACCATCGAGGACGCAGCGGAGTTGCGTTTGAATCAGAAGCACGTTGTGCGGTTGGAGGCGCGGCCGCCGAACATTGAGGGGCGCGGAGAGGTCACGATTCGCGATCTGGTGCGGAATTCATTGCGGATGCGGCCGGATCGGATTGTGGTGGGCGAGGTCCGTGGCGGTGAGGCGTTGGACATGTTGCAGGCGATGAACACGGGGCACGAGGGTTCGATTTCGACGGTGCACGCCAACACGCCGCGCGACGCGCTGGCGCGGTTGGAGACGATGGTGATGATGACGGGGATGGAGTTGCCATCCAAGGCGATTCGGGAGCAAATCGCATCGACGTTGCATTTGCTGGTGCATGTCAGTCGGATGAACGACGGCACTCGGAAGGTGGTCGCTGTGAGCGAAATTCACGGGATGGAGGGCAATGTGGTGGTGCTCCAGGATTTATTCGCGTTTCGCCGGGAAGGCATCAGCGCGGAGGGCAAGGTGTTGGGCCAGCTGTCACCGACGGGAATGGTGCCGAAAAATATGGAGTGGTTTACCGCCCGCGGCGTGAGCCTGCCCAAGGAGATCTTTACGCAATTACGAACCAAGGAGGCCTAGACCGTGTCATTTGATTTACTCATCGTGCTCTTGGTCGGGATGGCAATCACGTTGTTGGTGATTGGGGTGTACAGTTTGGCGGTCCGGCGGAAGACTTTGTTGGCTAGCCGTGTGGACGCGTATGTGGAAATTGGCGCGGAAGGCGACGCCGGCACAGCGACGGAAGGGGGCAGACGGCGGGCCCAGAAGACGGACCAGTTGGCTGCTGTCTTTGGGCCGTATCTGGAAAATTTGGCGGTGAACTTGAATCAGGCCGATATGCCATTGCGGCCGGTGGAGTTTGTCATTTTGCAGGGCGGGTTAATGGTTGTCGGTCTGATCGTCGGGAGTCAACTACTCGGGTTTACGCACAGCGCTTTGATCTTGGGGTTCATTGGGTTTCTGGCGCCGATGGGTGTGATGCGGATGCGCCAATATGACCGGCGGGTGAAGTTTTCCCGGCAGCTCGCCAATGCGCTCATGCTGCTGGCCAGTTCGTTGCGGTCCGGGTACAGCTTTATCAAGGGAATTGAATTGGTGGCCGCAGAGATGGACGACCCGATGGCGAAGGAGTTGAAGCGGGCCTTGCGAGAAATTCAGATCGGCAGCACGGTGGATCAAGCGTTGATGAGCCTGTCAAAACGAGTCGCCAACGCCGATATGGAGATCGTGGTCTGCGCCTATCTCATCCAGCGCGAAGTGGGTGGGAACCTTACGGAATTGATGGAGAGGGTTGCGGAAACGGTTCGTGAGCGGTTCCGTATTCGCGGTGATATTCGCACCTTGACGGCGCAGGGTCGGCTGTCAGGCATCGTGGTCTCGGTGTTGCCGTTTGCTCTGTGCGGAATCATTGCGGTTGTCAACCCAACGTACTTTGAGCCGGTATTGAATGCGCCGATGATGCAGCTGGGTTTTTGGTCGGTCTCGCAAGGAGTGGTGGCGGTTGGCATGGCCTTATTGATGCAGGGCATCGGGGCGGTATGGATCTACCGAATCGTTTCCATCAAGGTGTAATTATGATCGAGATTACCATTGTTCTATCGTTTGTGTTTGTCACCATTATGGTGTTGGTGGCGGGATTCTACTACAGCCGTCCGCAGACGCTGCTCAAACAGCGGGTCGAGAGGGTTTTTGAAGAGACCAACAAGACTCGGGATGAGGAGCTGCGGGCGCCGTTTCTTCAGCGTGTACTCGCTCCGGTGGGCGGCGGCGCGTCACGATTGTTACACGACTATATGCCAGTCCGGGTCATGCAACGAACTCAGGCACGATTGGTTATGGCGAATCTTGAGACGCGTCTGACCGCGCCGCAGTTTCAGGGTTTTTGCTGGATTAGCGGGGCGGTGTTGCTCTGCTTTATATTTTTCTTATTGCTGAGCACGCGCATTGCCAACGGGGCCGACGGGTCGGTGCAGGCTAGTAAGGTGTTCCTGTATCTGATTGCCGGAACAGCCGGCGGGTATATATTTCCACAGTTTTTATTGAGTTCGTTCATTCAGAAGCGGCAAGCGGCCATTCTGCTGGCCCAGCCGTACGCCTTGGATTTGCTTTCGATCACGGTGGAGGCCGGACTTGGTTTTGATGCATCACTGGCTTATGCCATGCGCAAGCTGACCGGGCCGTTGGCCGAAGAGTTTGCAAAGTCACTGAATGAGATTCGGCTCGGGAAACCCCGCCTCGAAGCGCTCGAAGACTTGGGAAGTCGAACAGGAGTTGAGGATTTGAAGATTTTTATGACGGCGATTGTGCACGCCAGCCGGCTCGGCTCAAGCATCACAAACACTTTGCGGATCCAAGCGGAGTCGTTGCGCACCCGGCGCCGGCAACAGGCACAGGAAATGGCCATGAAAGCGCCCGTCAAGATGACCTTCCCATTGGTTCTATGCATCTTCCCGGCGTTGTTGTTGGTGGTTCTTGCGCCCGGAATGCTGCGGATGGCTGAAACTCTGTTCAAGTAGTACAAAAACCGGCGGTCGTCATGGTTATCGTTAACGCCACAAAAGACATCGTACTCGCAGACCGGTGTCGAGTTGCCAACTCTTTTTGGAAGCGCCTCATCGGTTTACTCAATCGCAAGACGTTGTTGGTGGGGGAGGGCTTGTTGCTGGATCGTTGTTCTGGGGTGCATACATTCGGGATGCGGTTTGCGATTGATATCGTCGGCCTCGGAGCTGACTTTCGTGTGCTGCGCGTCATCCAGGCACTTCCACCGTACCGGGCTTGTGTCCTCAAAAACGCGACCTGCGTCATCGAACTTCCTGCCGGCACCATTGATCGCACCCGGACAGCTGAGGGTGACCAAATTCACGTTCTCACCGACAACAGTCGCTCAGATGCCAAGTAGAATGCGGGCGGTGGGTGCTCGTCGGTGCGCGCTCAGGTGGACAAATTGTCTTCTAGTAAGAACGGCGGTAGGGCTCACCGTACCCCTACCGCTATTCTGCCTCACTAAACCTCACCGTAAAACCTTTTCCTGCCCAACATCTGCCCGCTGCCCCTCCCAATGAGGGAGGGGCAACAGGGTTTTTTCGTTGCCGCATCCGGTGACATGACTATTGTCCGACTGCCGTGGCGACGGTCGCCACCTTGGCGCTGGTGTTATTGCCGAGCAAGGTCAACGCGACGATACAAACAATGACCACTAGCGCGAGGACCAAGGTGTATTCCACCAAGCTCTGGCCGGAACGCTTGCCGCATTTACTTAGCAGGCTATTCATGAACTTTTTCATTCTTTTTCACCTCCTTTCCTATATGATTTTGTAGATTTCATTTTGAAATTAGGTTTCTGCGCCGGTGCCGTGTCGTCTTTGGCGTAGTGAACTGCAAGCGACGGTGTTGACGCTGGGTTCTACCAGGCCACCCGCCCAAGTTGGCGGACACCAGTGAAATTGCTGCTTCAAGTCGGAGTTGATGTCCTCAACGTGAGGTGATTTGTTCTCGGTGCTAAATTTGCATTTCATGATTAACTCCTGGCAAGGGCGGTATTAGGTCTCACCGCAAATCCATTGGCTGATGCAACCATAGCCAATCCAGTCCTAACAACAATCAGGTGAAGTGTGTATTTAACGGCAGTGGAAACCCCTAGTGAATTCAAGCTGAAATCACTAGCAAATGCGAATTTACTTAACTAGCAGTTGCTATTATTGCAATCAGGACTAGGTTGCAGTAGAGAGTCGAGGGCTAGTTAAGGTTGCAGTTGAGTGCAGTTGCAGATCAGCCTCGACTCTCTAACTATTTTCCTGTTCAGCTACCGCGATTTCACTGCTAACAAACAACCGCCTAACAGCGATACTGACCAGATTTTCATATCCTGCCTCACTCAATTGCGAACGTCGCCATCACCACCGCCGTCACCTTCTTGTCCAGAGCGCTGAGATCATTCACCCCGTAATCCGCCACTTCATTCGAGTTGATTGGCGTAATCTGAAACACCCCCATTTTTGCGGAACGAATGGTGCCGATATGATTGCCTGTGGCAGTGGCCATGTTTGCGGCCCGTTGCTTGGCGTTCTCAGTGGCACGGGCCAGCATCTCTAGTTTGAGTTCATCCAGCTTGCGATAGTGGTAGGCAGGTGCGCCCGAGTTCAATTGCACCCCTTGATCGATCAGCTCGGTAATCATCCGCGAAATCGCGGTCACATTGGTCACATTGGCGGAATGCACTTCGACGCTCTGGTTCAGCCGATAATCAATCAGCTCGTTGGTGTCGTTGCCGTGCGAGTCCTTTTTGTACAACTGCTGCGTGCCAACCTGTGGAATCGTTAATTCATCACCTTTAATACCTTTTGCTTGGAGGTACTGTTTCACTTTTTCGAGGTCGGTACTCAACCGCTTATAACCCTTGGCCGAATCCGCATCCCGCACGTCGAAACTGGCGCTCCATACCACGTAATCACTGGTAATCGACTTATTCGCCGAGCCTGTGACAGTAATGACCTCGTGCGTGGCCTTCTGAAACTTCAAGAATGCCGACGACAGAATAATACTGGAACCGATGGTTGCACCGGCAATGCATAACCCGAGAATGATGACCTGTGTGTTGCGTAGAAACCGAAAACTATTATCCATGACTGCCTCCTTAAATGTGAGGTGGGAGCGCTCGGAAGAAAAGACACCTTGCCTGGACTTCTGACTGCTCAAACGCTGGTGAAGATGGCTTACCAGGGTACGACCTCCTTATTGGGCTCCGTGTATCACTCGCGGTTAAGCGTGTCAACAGAGTTGCGGTAAAAACTATGCGAAAGGCTTAAGTTCGCTGGCGTTGGGCGTTGATTGGATTATTTCTTGGCCAACAAGAGATGTTTGGCTGCCGCCAGTACCTTGAGTTCCTAAATCTCCAAGTAGAATGTCTTCTACGCGTGGCGCAAGCTAGACGGCACCGAGCAACTTCTGAAATAGTAAAGCTGAGTAAGACGAGGCGCGGGTACGTAAACTCAGGATCAAACGGCGTACTGCGAACGCGAGTATTGAACGGACGTTCTTCTGAAATTGCTTGTATCGCTGAAACCGAATTGCTGCGACACTGTGCCAGTAGTTTTTTGATTATGAATATTTCATCCGCCATCTTTGACCGCAGTGCACCGGATCTGGATTCGTGTCCGGACGAGTCGCTCCCGGAATTCGCTTTCATCGGCCGGTCGAATGTCGGCAAGTCTTCCTTACTGAATTTTTTAGCCGGCAAGCGGGAACTAGCCCACGTCTCACGCACGCCGGGGTTGACCAAGCAGATCAACTTTTTCACGATGAACGAGAGCTGGCGGCTGGTGGACTTGCCGGGTTACGGGTTTGCCCAGGTAGCGCGCAAGGACAAGGTCCAGTTCAACGTGGCGGTGAACGATTACCTTCAGCAGCGCCCGAACCTGTACTGCGTCTTCGCGCTAATCGACTCTGGATTACCGCCGCAAAAGATCGATGTGGAATTCGTCGACTGGCTCGCCCGCAACTCAATCCCGTTCGTCCTCGTGTTTACCAAGATCGACAAGGTCGGGGCCGCTAAGGTGCAGGCGAACATTGATGCGTTCAAGGAGTGCATTTCAAAATACTGCGGACTATCGCCGGTCATTCTCACTTGTTCGGCGACGGATCGGTTAGGGCGTGCCGAGTTGCTCGCTGTGATCGAAGAAGCAATCGCCCTGGATTAGCTATCCGCCTCGAGTACGAGTGACGCGGCGTTCTCGGCCAATGGTATCGCGCTCAGCACTGGAACATGAAATTGGCGGAGAGGGCGAGATTCGAACTCGCGGGAGCCTTGCGACCCCACACGCTTTCCAAGCGTGCGCATTAGACCACTCTGCCACCTCTCCGCAACGAGCGTCGGAACCTTACTCTCTAGCGGCACGCTCCGTCAAGATTCCAGCTGCACGCTGCAACCGGTCGCGCACTGCCAGCCCGATGCCTTCTGCCGTTGGCATCACGCATAAAATTACCACCGCACCTTGCGTATCAAAAACGCGGAACGCCGCAAACAACCGGTGCGCTAAGTGTTCCCAATCGCCCCACGGGCCGAAGTTTGCGACAAGCTCCACGACCGGCTCGACTGCCGGCAACATCTCATCGCTAACGATTGCGGCCACGCAGTGACCGCGCTGCCGGAGTTCGGCGGCACGTGCTACCAGCCGGTCGGTTACGACTTGCCGGTCACCTTCAAATAATTCCACCCGGCCACGTGGCGCGTAATGTTGCTGGGTCATGCCGGGACCGGCTAAACCTTGTCGGGCAAGTTCGTCGGCCACACACGGCGCTAACGTAACCAGGCCAATGAGCGCTTCCAATTGTTCGCGCGTCACACTGCCGGGGCGCAAGATTGCCGGCGGCGACTGCGTGAGATCAAGCACCGTAGACTCAACGCCAAGTTGCGTCGGGCCGGCATCGAGAATCAAGTCCACGCGCGTACCGAGGTCGGCGACGACATGCGCGGCACGAGTCGGGCTGGGCCGGCCGAATTGGTTAGCGCTCGGCGCAGCGATTGGCAAATTTGCTTCGGCAAGCAACGCGGCGGCGACCGGATGACGGGGTAATCGCAATGCGACGTTGGGACGACCGGCTGTAACGACGTCCGGTACGCGAGCGTCTTTTTTCACAATCATCGTTAATGGTCCCGGCCAAAACTGGCTGGCGAGTTGACGGAAGATTGCCGGCACATCTTGCGCCAGCGATTCCGCCATCGCAAGGTCGCGGACGTGGACGATGAGTGGATCCCAACCGGGGCGTTGTTTGGCGCGGAAGATTTTTTCGACGGCGGCCGGGTTTAGTGCGTCGGCACCGAGGCCGTACACAGTTTCGGTGGGAAAAGCGACAAGACCGCCGGTCCGCAAAATCGTCGCGGCTTTTTGTAGCCAGTGGCGTTGCGGGTAGCGGGGGTTGATTTTGGCGACTGGGCTGGTGGTTTTGTCCACGGCGGGCGCACCGTAGCACAAGCTGCGCCGTGTGGCAATCGGCAGCGAACTTTTGTATTCAAGACCGGGTTTTGCGGTTATAGAATGTGGGTATGCCGGAAGCGGATGATATGACCAGTAAGGAATCGCGCCAAGAGGAACTGACTTGGCTGTCGCAGTATTACACGAGCAGCAAGACCAGCGGCGGCAGTGAGGCGGCGCTGCCGGCAGATGGGCCGGCGCCGGCCGATTTGTTTGCGGCGACACTAGGCGAAAAATACGATGTGACCGGGCAAGTTGGTGCCGGTGGAATGAAACTGGTTCAGCGCGCCCACGACCGCAATGCCGACCGTGATGTGGCACTGGCGATGTTGCGCAAGGACGCGCCACGGTCATCTCAAGAGCGGCGCTTTCTCCGCGAAGCGCGCATCACCGCTGCGTTGGAGCATCCCAATATCGTACCGGTTCACGAGATTGGGCTCGACGCCGGCAAGCGGCCGTATTTCACGATGAAGCTGCTCGGTGGCGAGAATCTCCACGACATTCTCCAGCACCTCAACGCCGGTGAGGCGGCGTACTTGAAGCAATATCCACCCAGTCGACGGCTGGAAATTTTTCAGAATGTTTGTCATGCGATGGCGTTTGCGCATTCGCGCGGCGTTGTTCATCTGGACCTCAAACCGGCCAACATCCAAGTCGGCAGTTTTGGTGAGGTGTTGGTGCTGGATTGGGGGCTGTCAAAGATTCTTGCCGGCAGCACAGTGGTGTTGCCGGAATTATTGCGCGAAGTGCCGGTCGACGGCGCGGTGCGGGGCACGCCCGGCTACATGGCGCCGGAACAGGAACGCGGCGATTTCACGGCGCTGGATCAACGCACTGATATTTTTGCGTTGGGCGCGGTGCTGAAAGCCTTGGTGAAAGGCCAGTGGCCGCAACGTAAAGCGCCGGCCGCTTTGACCGCGATCGTGGCCAAGGCAATGACGCTGGCACCTCATGACCGGTATCAAACGGTGGAATCCCTAGCGCGTGATGTCCGGGCCTTTCTCGGAGGTTATGCGGTCTCGGCACAAAACGTCGGACTGGGAGCACTGTTTTGGTTGCTGGTCAAGCGGCACAAAGCGGTCTTTGCCGTCATTACCGGCAGTCTGGTGACGATCACGGTTTTGCTGAGCGTGTTTGTCATCAAGATCACTCAGAGCGAACGGCGGGCAGTGGACGCCTTGGTGCGGTTGCGGGATGAGGAGTCGGAAAAACTTCGGTTGGGCCGGTTGGCGATCCCGCAGTTGCTCAACCGCGCCGAAGAACTGACTCGCACGCTCCGGTATGACGAGGCGCTGACTGAACTTAATCTGATTGTGACACTGGACAGCAGTCTGCCGCAGGCGTGGATCCGGAAAGGATTTTTACACCTCGGCCGCCAGGAGTTTGCCGAAGCTGTGCAGGCGTTTGACCGCTTGCCGAACTACGCACGCCGGACAAAGCGCGACAAGGCGTTACGCGCCGGTGAGATCGCGGACAAATACCGGTCCTTAATCACGCCGCCTGAGGCGTTGCCGGATGCGCAATTATTGCAACTCGTCCAAGATATCACGAGCAAAACCAACGCGCTGAGCGTCGAACTGCAGGAGCTTGCGCTGGGGCAGTTGTTTCAGACCGTCAACCGCGCCGGACCAGTTGACGCCGCACACTTGGAATTCATTCGTACCGTGCTCAGCCTCCTCAATCCGCCGGTAACCAATTTTGTCTGCCAATACCGGACGGATGAGAACGGCCTCGTGTTGGAACTTCACGGAAAACAAGTAGTGCAACTGTTACCGTTGACCGGGTTGCCCATCGCCACGCTCGATCTTTCTGAAACCGCCGTCACGGAATTACGCTGGCTGCGCAATTCGAGCCTGCAAGTGCTCAACCTGACCGATACACCGGTCAAGGAACTCACGCCACTTTTCAACCTGCCAATCACGGAACTACGCCTCGTGAATTGCGGCAACATCCGACCGGAGCAACTTCGCAATCTACAGAAACTAGAAAAGATAATCGTGGCCGAAAAACAAGTTCCGGTTATGGAACGCGTACTTTCGCAAAGCCGGCAACCGCCTCAAATCGTGGCCGAATAGATCCGGCGGTCAGTCCAGCGCGTTGTTGAGCTGCACGATTTCTTCGCGCAACCGGTCCTGCACCCGCTTCTTGTAGACGTACACACTGCTGACGGTCAGGCCGAGCGCGCGCGCCACGTCCTCAACCGATTGCCCTTTGGAGATTAACTCAAACGCCTGTTTTTCTTTCGCGCCGACCGTACCCTCAATCCGCTGCCACGCCAGCGTGGTGATGTACGTGATCCATTCGCGTTCGATTAACTGCTCAGTGGGCGTAGCATCCACCTGCTGTAAATAGTCCTGCACTTCAGCCCGCTTATCCGGTGGTAATCGGTCCAAACCATGCGAATGCCGGCGGAACAACATTTTAACTTCGTTGCCGGCAACCGTACACAGCCAGCCGCGAAACCGGCCCCGGTGCTGGTCATACTCAAACTCTGGCAACTTCTGCCAACATTTGAGCATCACCGTCTGCACGACTTCCTCTGCGTCGTGATGGTTCAACCCCATCCGCCGCGCGATTCCGTACACATATCCCCGGTAATATTTGGTAAATTCTTCCCAAGCCTGTTGATCGTGCTGCCGGCGCACGCGTTTCAACAGCGTCTCGCGAGTGAACCATTCTTCGGAGCTTGCCATTGGGTGGAATGATACTTGGCGACAACCGTTTTGACAATGCGCTTACCGGCAGCCCGCGCGACTTATTAAATCAACTGCGCCACATCCGCGACCTCAAGTTCGTCCAGCCGGTGCACGACCCGGTCCGCATCGTCCAAGGTTGCTGCCGGGTGTGTCGTGGCCACGCCGATGACTTTCATTTTCGCCGCGCGCGCGGCGGCAATCCCAACGTGCGCATCCTCAAAGACGACACACTGATTTACCGGGCGACCAAGCCGCTGGGCGCACAGCAGAAAAACCTCCGGATCCGGTTTGCCGTGAGTGACGTCGGCAGCTGCGACGATTTGTTGGAAATACTGGCGCAGGCCGACGAGTTCGACTACTAGCTCGATGTTTTCGCGGGGCGTGGACGAACCGATGATGCGCGAGATGCCGGCGGCGTCTAACCGTTCCAGAAACTCGCGCACGCCCGGCAAAGCTTGGATGCCGGTCTCGCGAACAATCTGCCGGTAGAACTCTTCTTTCTGCCACG
>JBAWWR010000029.1:0-22809 GCA_037146675.1 Verrucomicrobiota bacterium
GTGAATGTGGTAAAGAAAGCCCGACCAAAACAATGACAACGTTGCCGGTAGAGCTAATTCAGAACATTGTCCGCACCGCGCTGGCTGAGGATGTCGGTGCCGGTGACATCACCACCGAGGTCAGCGTTCCGGCGGATATGCCGGGCACGGCCACGATTATCGCCAAAGAACTGTGCGTCGTCGCCGGCTTGGCGCTCGTTGACGCTGTATTCCTGGAACTCGCCGGCAATGTGAAATTGCTCGTTCGCGATGGCGCGGTTGTCGAAGACGGCCAACGCGTTTGTGAGATTGCCGGGCCGGCGCGTGCAATTCTGACTGGCGAGAGGACGGCATTGAATTTCCTTCAACAACTCTCCGGCATCGCCACGCTGACACGGCAATTTGTCGAAGCTGTGGCCGGTACGAAAGCGCAGATTCTCGACACCCGCAAAACAACGCCGACGTTGCGCCTGCTGGAGAAATACGCGGTTGCCGCCGGCGGCGGGACGAATCACCGGTTGGGTTTGTTTGATGCGGTGATGATCAAAGATAATCACCGGCTGATCCTCGCCCGACTTGGCTCGACGGCGTTAGCGCAAGCTGTGGCTACGGCGCGGCACCGGCAACCAGACATTTCGGTGATTATCGAAGCTGATACGTTGGCTGACGTCGAGGCAGCACTGGCGGCCGGCGCAAATCACATTTTGCTCGATAACATGTCACTCGATGAACTCCGTGAAGCAGTCCGGTTGGTGGCTGGTCGCGCCAAACTCGAGGCCAGTGGCGGCGTGCGCTTGGCAACGGTGCGCGACATTGCGGAGACCGGCGTGGATTATATCAGCGTTGGCGCACTAACTCATTCTGCGCGCGCCGTGGATTTTTCGCTGGAGATGACTAACACGACCGGTGAATGACAGCATGTCGATCACTATTAAAAAACTTGCGGTATTGCATGAGAATCCCGGTCAATTCGTGCGGCTAGACTTACCGGCGGCTGAATTGGCAGAATTGCAGGCACTCGGTTACGGAATCGAAGTGCATCCGCATTTCGGCTACCGGCTTGCGAATGGGCCGGAACGATTGATGGCGGACGATTTACACGCCAGACTGCAAACGAAGGTGATTGGTCGCGAGATTTTGGTTTTTGAGGAAACAACCTCGACGAACGACGCCGTCCAGCGCTTGGTGCAATCGCGTGAAGGATTAGTTGTGTTTGCGGAGTCGCAGACGAAAGGACGCGGACGGCATGGCCGGGCTTGGGTGTCGCCACGTGGGAAAGGATTGTGGTTTTCGGTGCTGCTGCGGCCGAAATTTCCATTGCCGCGATTGACGATTGCCGCGAGCGTGGCGGTGGCGCGTGTGGCCGGCTTGGAGGCGCGGATCAAATGGCCGAATGATGTGACGTTGAATGGTCGGAAGATTGCCGGCATTCTGACTGAAACGCGGCAAAATGTCGCCATTCTCGGAATTGGGCTGAATGTGAATTGCCGGGACGAAGATTTCCCAGCTGAACTGCGCGAGCTTGTGTCTGGGCTGACGTGCGCGGACCGGCCGGGGTTGGCGGCGCGATTGTTGATGGAGTTGGATGCGTTGTATGCGCAGGTCGCGGATGATTTTTCATCCATCAGCGCCGAGTGGGCGCGGTTGTGCACGACGCTCGGCAAGCAGATCGCTGTGCGGATGGGAGAGCGGCGCATCGAAGGTCACGCGCAGGCATTGGATGAAGATGGCGCATTGTTGATTCGCCGTGACAATGGACAGATTGAGCGCGTGCTCGGAGCGGATTTAGTTTTAGAACGAACATGAAACGGATTTTGTTAATTGATGCCGGCAACACTACGACTGACTTTGCCGTCACAGATGGCCGGCGCATTGGCCGGATCGTTAGCGTGCCAACGGCGCGAATTACTGGCATTCCGCGTGCGATTGGCGCTTACACGGCCGTAGTCTTGGCGTCGGTCGTGCCGGCGGCGACACGGAAGCTGCGCCGCTGGTTGTCTGCGCCCACGATCGAAGTTTCGGCGGAGTGCGATTTAGGCATCGGGATCCGGTATCCGAATCGGAAACAAATTGGCGCGGACCGGCTGGCGAACGCGGTCGGCGTGGCCAAACTTTACGGTGCGCCGGCAATTGTCGTGGACTTTGGTACGGCGGTGACGTTTGACATTGTGAACTCGCGCCGGGAATACATCGGCGGAGTGATTGCGCCCGGGCTGGCGGCGATGACCGATTATTTGCACGAGCACACGGCGTTGTTGCCACACATTGATTTGCGCGAGCCACGATCAGTCGTCGGTAAGAGCACGGTGACCGCAATGGAAGTCGGGGCGGTGGTCGGTTACCGGGGATTGGTGAAAGAGATTTTAGGGGCATTACGCCGCGAACCGGGACTGCGCCTGGCGGTTGTGGTGGCGACCGGTGGCTACGGCAATCTGATTGCGCAGAAGGTGCCGGCGATTCAACATGTGAATCCGCAGTTGACCCTGGAAGGCTTGCGGTTTATTTACCTACACAACTCTCGTGAATAGAATTGACCTAAAATTTATCGCCCTGCGCGCTGCGCGGCAAAAGGGATTCATTGTTTACATCAGCGCCGGTGACCCAAGCCTGAAGGCGACGGCAACGCTGGCGCGCGAATTTGAACGCATTGGTGTGGACGTACTCGAACTTGGTGTGCCGTTCAGTGATCCGCTCGCTGACGGCGTCGTGAACCAGCTTGCCGCAGAGCGCGCCTTGAACAGCGGTACGACTTTGACGCGCGTGCTCGCGACAGTTGCCGGGCTGCGGCGGAGCGGGTGCGAGATTCCGGTGGTGTTCTACATTTATTTTAATCTCATCCACCGGTACGGCGTGGAGAAGTTTGCGAAAGCCGCGGCAAAGGCTGGTGTGGATGGTGTGTTGGCTTTGGATTTGCCGCCGGAAGAAGCCGGTTGCTACGAAGCGGCGTTGCGTGCGACTGGAGTGCATCCGATTTACATCATTGCACCGACAACACCGGAAGCGCGCGTTGCGGAGATTTGCCGGCACGCCGGTGGATTCATCTACTACGTCTCGCGCGAAGGCGTGACCGGAATGCAGAAAACGATTTCCAATTCCATCGCGCCAATGATTGCCAAGATTCGCAAATACACCGATGTGCCGGTCGCGGTTGGTTTTGGGATTTCGACGCCGCAACAAGCGCGCGCGGTCGCAGTGCAGGCGGATGCGTGCGTTGTCGGCAGCGCCATCGTCAACCAGATTGCCAAGGGCGGCAACGGCGCGAAGTTCGTCGCGCCAATGGTCAACGCGGTCAAGTCGCGCCGATGAGAATTCTTGGCGTGGATCACGGGCTGAAACGCGTCGGCCTGGCCATCAGCGATGAGACCGGCATCGTGGCGCAATCCATCGGCTATGTTAATCCCAACCTCGCGGAGGTTTTGCGCGTTGCAACTGAACGCAACGCCGTCAAGCTCATCATCGGTCTGCCGCGCCGGCTCAACGGCACTGCCAGTGAGCAAACGGCACAGACCCGCAAGTTCATCGCGGCGCTAACGGCGGCGACGACGTTGCCGGTGGAATGCTGGGACGAATGGCTGACATCGGCGCAGGCAACGCGTGTTTTGATCGAAGGCAATGTGCGGCGCAAGGATCGCAAAGAGAAAGTCGATCAACTCGCTGCACAATTAATGCTCCAGAGTTATCTTGATGCGCATGCCGAGCAGTAATTACCGGTTCACCATCGCGTACGATGGCACGGCCTACGGCGGTTGGCAAATGCAGCCGACCGTGATTTCGATTCAGCAGCAAATTGAAACCGCGCTGGCGAAGATAGTCGGGGCGCCGGTTCGCGTATACGGCTCAGGACGGACGGATGCCGGCGTGCACGCCCGCGCGCAGGTCGCCCACGCGACATTTATCACGCGTCATTCCCCGGCCACGTTGATCCGCGCCATCAATGCGAACTTACCGGACGATATTCGCGTGACCGGCATCAAACGCGTGCCGGCGAAATTTCACGCGCGGTTCTCGGCAAAAGGGAAAGTTTACCGGTACCAGATTGATACCGGCACTGTTGCCGATCTGTTTTTGCGCCGGTATGCTTGGCAGCATTCGTGGTCAGTGGACATATCGGCTATGCGCCGGGGGGCGAAGTTGATTATCGGGCGCCACGACTTCACGGCGTTGTCTGCGAATCCAAGGCGGGTGATCGACACACCGATGCGAACGGTTCGCAAATTAACAATCGCTCGGCGCGGACAGTTGGTGACGATTACAGTTTCGGCAGATAGTTTTCTTTACAAGATGGTGCGCAGTATTGCCGGCGCATTGGTGAAAGTGGGTGATGGGAGATTGACGGTCGCGCAACTCCGTGAACTGATTGCCGGTAAGCGACGCACTGCGTTAGTGGAGACGGCACCGGCGCGCGGGTTATTCCTCTGGCGCGTCCGGTATTGAGTTGTCTAGCGGTTTCGGCTAACTTCAATCAGATGATTGACCGCATCCGCGAATTAAAGAAACAGCGCAACGCCGTCATTCTCGCGCACAATTACCAAGTGCCGGAGATTCAGGATGTGGCGGATTTTGTCGGCGACTCACTTGGTTTGGCGTATCACGCCCGCGACACGATGGCGGATGTGATTTTGTTTTGTGGTGTTCATTTCATGGCCGAGACGGCGAAGATTGTGAATCCCAGCAAAACGGTGTTGTTGCCGGATCTCACTGCTGGTTGCTCGCTGGCAGATTCGTGCGAGGCGCCGGCCTTGGCGCGGTGGCGGGCTGAAAATCCGGACGCGGTCGTCGTGGCGTACATCAATTGCACGGCGGCGGTGAAGGCGTTGACGGATGTGATTTGCACTTCCGGTAACGCAGTGAAAGTTGTGGATTCGATTCCGAAAGAGAAGCGAATCCTGTTCGTGCCGGATCAGAACCTCGGCCAGTGGGTGATGGCGCAGACGGGCCGGGAGCTCATTCTTTGGCCGGGGTCGTGCGAGGTGCACGTGTTGTTCACGCACAAGGCGATCTTTCAACTCCGGCAACAGCATCCGGCGGCAAAAATTGTTGCGCATCCGGAATGTCTTGCCGCCGTGCGGATGTTGGCCGACGTGGTCTGCTCGACGGAAAAGATGATCAGCTATTGCCGGAGCTCGCCGGCAAATGAATTCATCATCGTGACCGAAGTCGGGATGCTGCATCGGCTGCAGAAAGAGATTCCTGACAAGACATTCATTCCGGGGCCGACGGATAGCTGTAATTGCAGCGCGTGTCCGTACATGAAGAAAAACACGCTCAAAAACGCCATTGCTGCGCTCGAAAACATGACGCCCGAAATCACACTGCCGGAAGATGTTCGCCGGCAAGCATTGGTACCCATCGAGCGGATGCTGGCCATCGGACGGTAGTCAATAATGTTAAAACATTTGATTCCACTACTCGCGCTAGCCACGGTGGTCGCGGCGCGAACTGACACCATCTCACAGGCTGAGCTGCTTTTCGTAAATGCGAAACCGCCGACAATCAAATTCACCGCCGTGGATGGCACGAAGTTTGATCTGGCACAATGGCGCGGCAAAGTGGTGTTGGTGGATTTCTGGGCAACTTGGTGCCCGCCTTGCCGGCGCGAGGTGCCAACCCTCGTCGCGGCTTACCGAAAACTCCACGATAAAGGTTTTGAAGTTGTCGGCATCTCGCTTGATCAAAGCAAGGAACAGTTGATGGTGTTTACGAAAAACAATGGCATGCCGTGGCCGCAATACTTTGACGGCAAAGGTTGGGAAAACGAACTCAGCACCCGCTTCCACATCGAAGGCCTCCCGACGATGTGGTTGCTGGACAAGCAAGGCCGCATTCGCAACGACGACCCTAGCGACAACCTCGAAGCGGAAATTACCAAACTGCTTGCCGAATAGATTAATGCCATGAACTTCAAGACTCTTGCCAATCAATATGTCTGTGACGCGCCGGTGTACGAACCTGGCAAGCCGATTACGGAAGTGGCGCGGGAACTCGGTCTAAAACCGGACGGCATCATCAAACTCGCCTCCAATGAGAACCCACTCGGTCCATCGCCCAAAGCCGTTGCCGCCATGCGCCGGGCCTTACCGTCAGCGCATCTTTATCCCGATGGCGGTGGTTTCTATCTCCGGCAAGCCATCGCCAAAAAGCTTGGCGTTGCCAGCGACAACATCATTCTCGGAACCGGCTCCAACGAAGTCATCGAGTTCCTGTTTCACACCTTTGTCGCGCCCGGCAACGAGATCGTGGCTGGCGACCGCGCGTTTGTCATCTACAGCATCATGGCCAAGCTGTTTCAAGCGCGATGCGTGGAGGTGCCGTTCCGCGGCCACACCCACGACCTGCCGGCCATGCGCGCCGCCATCACCGGTCAGACCAAACTCGTCTTCATCGCCAACCCGAACAATCCCACCGGCACCCGTGTATCGAATGCCGCGTTGACCAAGTTCATCCAAAGCTTGCCGGCGCATGTCATTTGCGTGCTCGACGAAGCCTACATCGAATTCCTTGCTGACCCGCCGGCCTCGGTGGCTTACGCCCTACGGCACAATGTCGTCCTCCTCCGCACCTTCTCCAAAATCGTCGGGCTGGCCGGTGTGCGGATTGGCTACGGCGTAGCGCAGGCGGATTGCATTGCTCTGATGCAGCGGGTACGCCAGCCATTCAACGTCAACGCCATTGCCCAAGCTGGCGCGCTGGCGGCGCTGGACGATACTGGCCATATCCGCAAGACCAAGGCGCTGACCCAACGCGGGTTGGCGTACTTGGAAAAAGAGTTTGTGCGGCGCAAGCTGGAGTTCGTGCCGAGTTGTGCCAACTTCGTGATGGTCAATGTTGGCGATGGCGACAAAGTTTTTCGTGCCTTGCAAGAACGCGGCGTAATTGTGCGCCCGATGCGCGGCTATAAGATGCCGGGCTGGGTGCGGGTGTCCGTCGGGTTACCGGCGGAAAACCAGCGCTTCATCCGCGAGCTGGCAGCCGTCTTGTGATTTGCGGTTTGCCTGAATCAAAAAAAGCCGCTGTCATCGGTCGGGAGTAGGGGAACCGTTTCCGACACGAGTTTTGCAGACAGCTTTTTTCGGTGCGGGATAGCGGAGGTCGATTTGTAAGACTCCCGGAAGCGTTGCCGACACTCCTCCTGGAAAGAAACTGCAAGTTTGCTAAGGAAAACACAGATTTGTGGTGCTGGCGGACGCTGTTTTTATGCGCGCGAGAATGCCAGAAGCCCGTGCCCCTTTGGGGGCAAAGTTGCCGCTGGTAACGGACTGTGGATTTCCATGGCTAATGGCGGACGGAAGGCGATGGACTGAGGACCGAAGACTGAAGACCGAAGACTGCCGAATGCCGATTGCGGAGCGCGGATTGCGGCATGAGGGCTTCGCCAGCATCTACCGAAAAGAAGATTGGCGCAGTGCCCGCCCCTTGCAGTATAACTCCGGCAGCAGCAAAATGCCGGACTGAACTTTTATGCAACGGATCGCGCCATCGGGAATAGACGCCACGAAAGACATATACTCCGACCGCATATACTCATGAGCTTGGTGAAATCCAAACAACGCGTCGCCGACCACGGGGAGGTCTTCACCCCGTCGTGGATGGTCGAGGCAATGCTCGACTTGGTGAAGGGCGAGACCGAGCGCATTGACTCGCGCTTCCTGGAGCCGGCATGCGGGGATGGCAACTTCCTCGTGCAGATCCTCCGTCGCAAGCTCGCCGCCGTGGAACTCAAGTACGGCAAGTCCGATTTCGAGCGGCGGCACTACGCGCTGCTCGCGCTGATGTGCCTCTACGCCATCGAACTGCTGCCGGACAACATTGCCGAGTGCCGCGCGAACCTGCTCGAAATCTTCGCCGAGTATCTGAGCCTCTCTCCGTCGGACGAACCATATCGCGCCGCGTTCTACGTGCTTTCGCAAAACCTCGTCCACGGCGACGCCTTGACGATGCGCGCCCAGGGCAACCGGCCGATCACCTTCGCCGAGTGGGGTTATCTGGGCAAAGGCCGGTTCCAGCGGCGCGACTTCCGCTACGACAGCCTCACCCAATCATCGGCCTACAGCGCTGAGGGTTCACTCTTCGCCCACCTTGGCAAACACGAGATTTTCACACCGGCTAAAACCTACCCACCGATGACGGTGAGCGAGTTGGCCGCTGGCACGCCGGAGGCAATGCCATGAGCAAGGACAAGAAACTCCAGATCCGCAACAGCACCGCCGAGTTTCTCATCTTCACCCGCCAGGCTGGCGATGCGGGCATCGAGGTGCGGGTGGCCGAGGAGACGGTGTGGCTGACGCAGAAGTTGATGGCGGCGTTGTTCGAGGTCACCGTTCCCACCATCAATGAGCACCTCGCCAATCTTTTGGCACAGGGCGAAATCGCGGCGGCGGCAACTGTTCGGAATTTCCGAACAGTTCAAAGGGAGGGCAACCGGGACGTTTCCCGCAACGTAGATTTCTACAACCTCGACGCCATCATCGCGGTCGGCTTCCGAGTCAACTCCACCCGCGCCACCCAGTTCCGCCAGTGGGCCATCGCCGTCCTGCGCGACTTCGCCATTCGCGGCTACGTGCTGGACAAAGAGCGCCTCAAAAACGGCGCGTTCTTGAGCCGGGAGTATTACGACAACCTGCTAGCGGAAATCCGCGAGATCCGCGCCAGCGAGCGGCGGTTCTACCAAAAAATCACCGACATCTACGCGACCGCCATGGACTACAGCGCGGAAGCGGAGACCACGCAGACCTTTTTCGCCACCGTGCAGAACAAGCTCCACTTCGCCATCCACGGCCACACGGCGGCGGAGTTGATCGTCGAGCGCGCCGACAGCAAGAAGGAGCGCATGGGGCTGACGACGTGGAAGAACGCGCCGCGCGGGAAAATCCTCAAGCCGGATGTCGTCGTCGCGAAAAACTACCTGACGGAAAAGGAACTCAAGGCGCTCGACCGCATCGTGACCATGTATCTGGACTACGCCGAGGACCAGGCCGAGCGGGGCGTCCCGATGACGATGCAGGATTGGGCGACGAAGCTGAACGCGTTCCTCCAGTTCAATGAGCGCGACCTGCTCCATCATCCCGGCAAGGTCACGGCTGAGGTGGCGAAGGCGTTTGCCGAAAGCGAATTTGAAAAATACCGTGTCGTGCAGGACCGCCTGTTCGAGTCCGACTTCGACCGGGCCATCAAGAAGCTGCCAAAGCAAGGGGACAAGCCATGAGCACTCAGGCCAGCTTTGCCCTGCGCAGCCGCAACCCGGACGTGCTGACGTGCATCGCGAACCTCTCCAACGACGAGGTGTTCACGCCGCCGGAGTTCGCCAACCGTATGCTGGACACGCTGGCCGAGGCGTGGGGTGCGAATAACAAGGGTGCAAATATCTGGGCCGACAAGACGGTGAAGTTCCTTGATCCCTGCACGAAATCCGGCGTGTTCCTGCGCGAGATTACCAGCCGCCTCACCAAGGGGTTGGAGCACGAGATTCCGAACCTGGAAAAGCGCGTCAATCACATCCTGACCCGGCAGGTGTTCGGCATCGGCATCACGCAAATCACCAGCCTGCTCGCGCGGCGCAGCGTGTATTGCTCCAAGCACGCCACCGGCAAACACTCCATCGCCAAAGCCTTCACCGGCGACGATGGCAACATCTGGTTCAAGCGCCTCAAACACACTTGGGATGGCGACAAGTGCCAGTATTGCGGCGCGGGCAAATCCGTTTTCGACCGGGCGGCGGGACTGGAAACCCACGCCTACGCGTTCATTCACACCGACAACATCAAGACTCGGCTCGCCGAGATTTTTGGAGGCAACATGCAATTCGACGTCATCATTGGAAATCCACCGTATCAATTGGCGAGCGACGGCGGCACGCGTGACATTCCCATCTACCAACATTTCGTTGAGCAAGCCTTAAACTTTGATCCGCGCTTCCTGAGCATGGTGATCCCATCTGGATGGCTTGCCGGTACTGAGTTCGGCGGATAGGATGTCGCCACCGAAACTGCTGAACTAAATGAATGCCATTGTAGTCAGTTTGAAAGACTTCCCGGGGCTTGAGAATATCGACCCAAGCAAGATGTCCGCTGCCGAAGTGGAGGCAGCGGTGCGCCGATGCTTTGCGTTCTTCCCGAAGTCAGCCAACATCCGTGTTGACGGCGAGATTGTGACCATCGAATTGCCTGAAGCGGCGGTGGCAGATGCGGAGGAAGCTGTCCGTCTTTGCGAGCGTGCTGGCAAGCGAGCCGGCGAAGGCAACTACCGGAAGGCTGTCGACATCTACAAACGCGCGCTTGAACTCGACCCCGGACTTTTGCGCGCAAGGCGTGATCTTGCGATGGCCTATGTAGAACTGGAAGAATTCGACGAAGCCAAGAACCATTTGATTGAAGTTCTCCGGCTAGACCCGAAAGATTGCTGGAGTTGGGTTGTACTGGCGAATCTTTACAGCAAACACGATAAGGATTTTGCAACTGCAGAAAAATTTCATTTGCGCGCTTTGGATGCAAAACCAAATGACCCATGGGCTTTGAATGGCTTAGCTGCGGTCAAGATGGAACAAGGCCAGCCTAATGAAGCGATTAAATGCTTTGACGCGGCCATTGCTGCACACCCGAAATTCGCTAATGCACTTTATGGTAAGGCAATTGTTCTACAGAGACTCGGCGAGTTGCTTCCTGCTGATAAGGTCTTGAAGACGCTATTTCAACAAGGGGAATTCCAAGACTCACGTTCTGCACCCGTCTTTAATGGGGCTCGCCAGTTGATTGTGCAGGTTGAGAACGAACTCGCGAATAAATTGGAATCGGAAACCTTCAAGACTGTAGAAAATTACCGCGCTGAAGTTGAAACGCTATCAGGATTTCCTGTTCGTGTTGTAGAAGAAGAAATGCCTGAAGGTACGACAGGCGTAGCGCAAATGGCATGGAAATACGGACGCGAGTATCACGTCATTAAGCATACTCCGTCAGCCCCCCCCCCTGTCGCGCAGCATCTCATCGCGCATGAGTTGACGCACATTCGTCTCGAATCACTGGCGAGACGTGACTCGAAGAATAAACTTTTTGCAACGACAGCTGCTTCGCGTGAAACAGCAATCCGCAGCATAGCAAATGATATTCGGCGATTGGAGAAGGAAGGCTACCCGCACGACTCCATAACAAAGGTATCATTGCAGCTTGTGGAAGGAACATGCCGGTTTCTTTTTAACTGCCCACTCGATCTGATTATTGAGTACTACCTGCAAGAACGCTTTCCTGATCTCCAATACGCGCAGTTTGTGTCTTTGGGAAAGATGGCTGTCGATGCGAAGAATTCGACCATGAATCAGGAAGTCCGGAAACTCACGCCTCGCAAGATTCTACAAGCGACAACGGCTTTGAACGGCGCATATGCAATCCTCTTAGACGAGCTCAACGCAAGTGCGACAAACTTTGCCGCCGTATATCAAAAGCACGATACTTTTGCATTGTCTAAGAAGCTTGCAGGCCACTGGCGCACACGGCATCACCAACTCGGACCGGGTGATGAATATATCTTGGTTGATGAATTCTCCGATATGCTTGGTCTTCGAGATTGGTATGAGTGGAGACCAGACACTGGCCGTCAACAGGCGACTCAGTCTGAGAAGCCTGTAGGAACTACGAACCCGGAACTACTAAAGCAGAATCATCCGGCTGCTGTCTTCTTCTTACTCGATGCACTCGAAAGATATGAACAATTGCCCATAAAAAAGATTAAGGAAATCACTTTAGAAATCGCGTTGATTGGCCGAAATGGTTTGGACTATGCCGATTCCACTAAGAAATACCGCCCGCAAACTTTAGCGGGAGAATCATTCTCAGGTCTACACCTGATGTGCCTCATGTTCGCTGGATTTAAGCGATTCGCACCCGAGCATGATGTCAGTATGGACTTAGAAAAGCCATTTCTCACAGCGCTGGAAATATACAACGCAAAGAAAGGAAAAGCATGACCGACTTTACCTCAACCGTTGCTCGCATCCGCGCCTTCCGAGATGCCCGCGATTGGATGCAATTTCACAACCCAAAGAATCTCGCCATCTCGATTAGTTTGGAGGCTAGCGAACTCCTTGAGCATTTCCAGTGGAAATCGATGGAAGAGAGTGATGCACATGCGAAGGCAGCAAAGGGTGAGATTGCTGAGGAGATAGCAGACATCACAGTTTATCTCTTGGAGATGGCGGATAACCTTGGCATCGACCTACTTTCCGCTATTGATGCGAAACTTACAAAGAATGAGGCGAAATACCCGGTCGCAAAAGCCCGCGGGTCGGCAGTTAAATACACGGAGCTTTGATATGAGACTTTACGCCGGCACGAGTGAGGAGTTCATTGCCGATTCAGTACACAACCGTATCGCTGACAAACTCCGTACTGCCTATTTCACTACCTTTCGCCGTGAAGCCTCACCAAGTGAAGTGAATTCTTGGCGCAATTCTTTGCGGGCTGTCTCACAGGTCTTTCAGAATGGTGGTTTCAAGGGACATGGCGTATTGCTTGAGTACGAACTTCCCCTAACTTCGAAACGCTTGGACTGCCTTATCACCGGTCGGGACAGCCTGCTGAACGACCAAGCAGCAATTATTGAGTTAAAGCAGTGGGAGAAGTGTGAAGCAGGTGATGCCGAGTCGATTGTTACATTCGTGGGTGGGGCGAATCGCGATGTTTTGCATCCATCTGCGCAGGTCGGACAATACCGGCGTTATCTGTCGGACTATCAGCCTGCATTCTATGAGGGTTCTTCTCCTGTTGGGCTCAGAGCTTGTGCATATCTTCATAATTATACTCCACAAAAAGATGACCCACTGTTCGCGCCGCAATACTCCAAATATTTTGATGTCTGTCCGGTCTTCACCGGGGATGACGTTCCGAAGCTAACCGGCTTCTTACGCGAGGCACTTGTCACTGGAGACGACCAACATGCTCTGAGGAGGATCCTTGAAGGCAGATTTCGCCCTAGCAAGAAGCTGCTGGATCACGTCGGGCGGGTACTGGATGGGAAGTCAGATTACGTACTGCTGGATGAACAACTAGTAGCTTTTGAGCGCGCTCTTGCTGCCGCACGCGAGGCATTCCACCATCGCCAAAAGTCCGCGATTATTATTCGCGGCGGCCCGGGGACTGGAAAATCGGTTATTGCATTGAACCTGTTGGCGGCATTGTCACGTGAGGGATTGAATGCACATTATGTCACGGGATCGAAAGCGTTCACTGAAACGCTTCGTAGGATCGTGGGTAATGGCGCTGATGCCCAAGTCAATTATTTCAATAGTTACATGAAGTCGGACTTCAATGAGATTGATGTTTTGATCTGCGATGAATCGCATCGGATACGAAAGACGAGCAACAACCAATGGACAAAAGCTGACCAAAGGACTAAACGCACCCAGATAGATGAACTATTCAATGCCGGTAAATCTCTCGTCTTCTTCATTGACGATCGTCAAGTTGTGCGCCCCGGAGAGATAGGCTCCGCTTCTACCATTATAGACGCAGCGAACAAACATGGAGTTAGACTCTACGATTATACACTTGAGACTCAATTCCGTTGCGCTGGCTCGGCTAGCTTTGTGAACTGGATTGAGAACACTTTAGAGATTGAACGCACGCCGAACGTATTATGGAACTCTAATGACAAATTCAAGTTTGAGATAGTTGATTCTCCCAAGGCACTCGATAGCACCATCCGAAGTGAACTTGCAAAAGGAAACACAGCGCGTCTACTAGCTGGTTTTTGCTGGGAATGGTCTGACCCAAAAAAAGACGGCAGTCTTGTCGAGGATGTAGTATTGGACAACTTTCAGCGTCCTTGGAATGCGAAACCGGATGCAGGACGCTTAGCACGTGGAATTCCTAAAGCATCATTGTGGGCTTATGACCCTCGCGGCATTGACCAGATTGGCTGTGTATATACCGCCCAAGGTTTTGAGTTCGACGTCGCAGGAGTTATTGTTGGGCCTGATTTAATTTATCGCGCAGGCAAAGGATGGATCGGTCAGCCGCAGTATTCGTTTGATACAGTTGTAAAACGTTCGCAAGGAGCTTTTATAAATCTTGTTAAGAACACTTACCGGGTTTTATTCTCACGAGCCATGAAGGGCTGTTATGTCTACTTTGCGGATAAGGAAACAGAGAATTTCTTTCGCAGCCGCATGGAAACCGCCTGACCATGCGAAACCGAATAGGCAGGTAATTGGTTCTAGTTGTTCCGCACCATCAGAATCTCCGTCTCGCAGCGGACGACAGCGTTGTTTGAAGTTTGATTGATTGCGGGGTTACCGGTTTCGTGTCATTTCGTGTGGTTCAGGGTCTGAGCCGGCATTTCCACTTGTGCATCGGCTCACATGTCCTTAAAACTTTGCCAAGCGATGAAGACACCTGCCCGGACGGGAAGCGCATCAAGCCCGAGCACAAACTGCAAGGCACCAGTGGTAAGAAGCACTGCCTTGAGTGCTACAAAGTCAACTAGCGCCGCCTGACATTTCAGGTTTGCGGTGGGCGGGAAGTTGTTTTAGGCTGACACTGTCATGCGCCATACTTGGCATCCATCGCAGATCGGACGCAGCCGGGAACGGTTTGCGGATTCGTTCCGCGGTTGGTTTGGTCGGTTTGGATCGGTCACGCACTTCATCGTCTGGCTGACGGCGCTTGTTTTCATCGCGCAATTGGCATGCAAGCTCTTTCGATTGGATTTTGCTGGTGAGGACGGCACGCCAGTCGGCGTTGTGCAGTTCATCTTTGGGCTGAACGCGGCGCGGGTAGCGCACGGCTTTGTCTGGCAACCGTTGACGTATCTGTTAGTCCACGACGGCATCTGGCATATCATCTTCAATTTGCTGATGCTCTGGTGGTTTGGCCGGGAAGTGGAGAGTTTTATCGGGCCGAAAGCATTCACCCGGCTGTACCTCCTAGCCGGAGGATTTGGTGGCGCATTTTGGTTGGTATGCAATCTGGCCGAACATAGTCCGCTCGTCGGCGCGTCGGCGGCAGTATTGGGCTGCGTCATTGCGTTTTCTACGCTATTTCCGGAACGCGAGCTGACCTTTTTGATTTTCTTTGTCCTACCGGTCACACTGCGCGCCAAATATATTGCGCTGATCGCCATTGCGGTCGACTTGGTGCCGGTACTGACGCATCAGACTTCGAATATTGCTCACCTCGCACATCTGGGCGGTGCGGCGGTCGGATACGTCTTCATTAAAGCACTCGGCTATGGCACAACGCCGCGCTGGTTGCAGTGGCTGCAAACCACTCAGCCGCGCCGGTATCCGAAGTCGACCTCCAGCCCGACAACGCGTGAGGACTTCATCCGCACTGAGATTGACCCCATTCTCGACAAGATCTCGCGCGAGGGTATGCAAAGTCTAACCCGCCAAGAACGCAAAACTCTTGAATCGGCCAAAGACTTATTACAAAAGAAACGGCAGTGAAGCAGTGAGACATACCGCGCGTTCAGCACTTACGATTCTAATTGGAGCGCGGCCGCCGTCGAAATCGGCCGCACAACAATTGCTCCGCCAGCACGGCTTTTGCGACACGACCAGCGTTTACGCCGGTATTGTCCGTCTGGCCGACGACGAATTGCAACGCACTAGCCTTCGCAGAATTTTTCCGCATCTGGTCCGCGCCTGCATTGCGTCTGCCGATCCGGACCGAGCGCTGCTAAATTTCGAACGGTTGACGGCCGCCTTGCCGAATCCGAGCATGTTTTACCATTATCTGCAAACCGCGCCCGACCGGCTGGATTTGCTGGTGAAAGTGTTCGCGCACTCGCAGGCGTTGTCCGACACGCTGGCGCGTAACGCCGCCTACTTTCACTTTCTCATTGCACCGACAACGCTACGCGCGCCGCGTCCAAAAGTTTGGCTGACAGCGGAGCTGGATCGCTTGCTGATGCCGGTGCGGCAGACACGGGGCAAGTACGACGTGATTCGCCAATTTCGCCGGCGCGAAATGCAGCGGATCGGCGTGCGAGACTTGAACTGCTCAGCGCCGGTCGAGGAGACGACACTTGAATTGTCGAATCTTGCCGACGTTTGTTTACAGGCCGTATACAGCGTTGCGTTTGAGAAAATGTGCCGGGAATTCAAAACGACGGGAGTGCAGTTTGCGGTCATCGGCATGGGCAAACTCGGCGGTCAGGAGTTGAACTACTCCAGCGATGTGGATGTGATCTTTGTCTACGACGAGGAAGGCCAACTAACCCCGGCACTGTCACGGCACGACTTTTGCCGGAAGCTCGGTGAGGAAATCGTTCGGGAAGTTGGTTCCAAAAGCAATGAGGGCACGATCTTTCGCATTGACCTGCGCCTTCGACCGGAAGGCTCGAGCGGGCCGTTGGTCCGGTCACTCGAAGGCTGTGAAAGCTATTACGCCGAATGGGGCGAGACGTGGGAGCGAATGGCGCTGATCAAAGCCCGGTGCGTCGCCGGCAACGCGCAGCTCGGTGACGAGTTTGTGCAAATGGTGCAGCCGTTTGTGTACGCGCGCCATGCCGGTGTGCAAGTCGTGCAGCAGATGGCCGCCATCAAGCAACGCATCGAGACCGAAATTGTCCGTGACGATCGGCTGACCCGGCATGTCAAACTCGGCATTGGTGGCATCCGTGAGATCGAATTTATCGTCCAGTCTTTTCAAGTCCTGCACGGCGGCCGCCAGCCCCACTTGCGCGACCGGAGCACGCTCCGCACGCTTCAACTTCTCACCAAAGCCAGGCTGCTAGAGGGCCCGGCGGCCACGACACTTGCTGTTGCCTACCGGTTTCTTCGCAATGTCGAGCACCGGCTCCAGATGGAAATGGAATTACAGACGCACACGATCCCGGACGAGGCAAACGCGCAATACCGGCTCGCGCGCAGTCTTGGATTCGCCACGGTGGCGGAATTTCACACCGCGCAAAACGCGCAGACTGGCGCAGTCCGGAAGATTTACGAAGCCATCCTCACCTCCGCCGCTGCATCACCGTCATTAACTAATGCCAGCATGACTGACGTAACAACTCTGACGCGGGCTGGATTTGTCGATGCCGGCGCGGCGTCGCAGACGATGGGAATCCTCCTCAACGGTTCCGGTGTTGCGCACGTCTCGCCGCGTACGAAGGAACTGTTCTCGCGTTTGTATCCGGTCATCTGCGCCACAGCCGGTAAGCTCGCCGAGCCGGACGCTGCGCTGGCGAGGTTTGAGAAATTTGTCAGCGCGTATGGCTCACGCGGATTACTTTACGAACTCCTGACGCGCAACCCGAAGTTGGTTGAGATGCTGTTACGACTAGGCGATGCGAGTAAGTATTTTGCCGATACGCTGGTACAGCAACCCGACTTGTTTGATGAAGTCTGTCGCGGCATTGGGTTTGGCGAAGCGCGGCACATGGCGGACATGGAAGCGGGCTTACAAACTGCCCGGCAAGTCGAATTACCGGCAGCGGAAGTGGCCCGAATTTGGAAACGCGCCGAAATGTTGCGAATCGGCATAGGCGACGTGATGGAAATGCTGAACGTCGAGCGAGTGCAGGCCGAAATGACCGGGTTGGCGGAGGTCAGTCTGCGGTTTGCGTTGGCTGAGGAGTGCCGGGCGCTAAAGCTGAAGAAGTTGCCGTTTGCCATTATTGGCCTTGGCAAGTTTGGTGGGCAAGAACTTGGCTACGGTGCCGACTTAGACGTGCTATTTGTTGGCGCGGACACCGACGCTATCAAGCTGGCGACGCGGGTGATTGATTTTATGGCGCGGCCGACTGCGGCCGGCAAGTTGTTTGAGGTGGACGCGCGGTTGCGACCGGACGGTAAGGATGGGGTGCTAGCAAGTCCCGTCGCCGCGCACCGTGATTACTACCGGCAGCGGGCGCAACTCTGGGAGCGGCAGGCGTTAATTAAGACACGCGTTGTAGCCGGTGATGCCGCGCTCGGAGCAGATTTTATCAGGATGATTCACGAATACGTCTACGCAACCCCACTCACTGTGGAGCAGGTGACCGAGATTTGCCAAATGCGACACCGCATTGAAACCGAGCGCGGCAATCAACAGCATGTCGAGTTGGAGTTTAAGACCGGGCCGGGCGGCATCATTGACGTGGAGTTTTTAGTGCAAACACTGCAACTACGCCACGGCGCTACCCATCCACAATTGCACACCGCGCACACGCTCGCGGCATTGAACCGGCTCGCCGCGCTCGGTCTAGTGGAGGAGAATGACTCGGTGCAGCTGCGTCGGCATTACCTGTTTTTGCGCCGCATCGAGGCGGCCTTACGGCGCGTCGAGAACAGCAACGTCTCGCACATACCGGCGCATGAACACGAGCAGACGATACTAGCCAAACGCCTCGGCTTCCAGGATGCCGGCGCATTTCTGACTGATTACCGGCATGCGACAGGCCGGCTGAGGACATTGTACAAGCGGCTGATGCCGACCTCAGACCGGTAACGGGTCGAGCGCAGTAAGTGCGGCTTCAGCGGCGGCGATTTCTGCCAGCTTTTTGCTTGATCCATTCCCGCGTCCGATTTCGCGGCCTTCCCATTCGACCGTGGCCTCAAAATCTTTATGATGGTCAGGACCAGATTCGTGGATTACCCGGTAAAGCGGGTTGGCCGACGAGCGAGCTTGCAGCAACTCTTGCAACCGGCCTTTCGGATTTTGCCGGGGCGTCGCTTCCTTAAGTTGGGTCAGCTCACCGGCGAATTGTCGGTGCACAAATTTCCGCGCCGCACGAATGCCGCCATCGAGATAAATTGCGCCTAACAACGACTCAAACGCGTCAGCCAGATTAGAGAGCCGATGCCGGCCGCCGCTGGATTCTTCGCCTTTGCCCAACAGTAAATAATCACCGAGGTTGAGCGCCTGCGCGCGCCGACATAACGTATGCCGATTGGCAAGGTGTGCACGGACTTGCGTTAGTTTGCCTTCTGGGAAGTCCGGGTACATGGCATAAATCAAATCTGTCAAAATTAACTGCAACACGGCGTCGCCGAGAAACTCCAATCGCTGATTATCCGCCATCTTGCTGTCAGCGTGTTCGTGGGCAAGCGACGGATGCGTGAGGGCTTCCTGAAACAGTTCCGGATGCTTGAATGGATGTCCGATTGTTTTCTGCAATTGTTGTGCTTGCATGAAACTGCGCTTGATTTGCGGTGGGATTTGGGCCTCGAACCAGTTCGGGTCAGAAATCCAACTGCGATAAGCGAATGCTAGCGAATGCCAATGCGATAATCGAGTCCAAAATTCAGCGACCACGACCTGACCGGGGATGAAACCGGTAATGCGCATCCTTCAAGCGCACCTGATCCACGTGCGTGTAAATCTGCGTCGTTGCAATGTCGGCGTGGCCGAGCATTTCCTGAATCACGCGTAGGTCGCCGCCGTTGTTGAGCAGGTGCGTGGCGAAGCTATGCCGGAGCATGTGCGGTTTGATGTTCTTGGTAATACCGGCGGCGCGGGCGTGTTTCTTGACCAAATACCAGATGGTTTTGGTGCTTAACCGTCTGCCGCGCGTGGTAAGAAATACTTCAGATTGCGCACAGTTATCGCGTCCGAGCCATGGCCGCGCCTCGGCAAGGTACCGCCGTAACCAGTCACCGGCCGTTTTTCCAACTGGCACGATTCGTTCCTTATTACCCTTACCGGTGGTCCGGAGAAAGCCAGCATCAAGCGTCAATTCACCCAGTCTCAGGCTGGCGGTTTCGCTGACGCGCAAACCGCTGGCGTACATGAGTTCCAGTAGTGTCCTGTCGCGTAGCCCGAGTTTTGTCTCTAGCTTGGGCGCATTAAGCAACCGTTCGACCTCGGTGTAGTCCAGTACCTGCGGCAGCTCCCGCCATAGTTTTGGAGTATCGATATTCTGCGTCGGATCGGCGGCCAGCAACTTCTCGCGAACAAGAAACCGGAAGAACATCCGCAATGCCGCAAGTCGCCGCGCCGCGCTGCGAGCCGAGAGACCGGTAATGCGGGTGTGACCACGAACAGTGCTGCCGGGTTTGCGTTGTTCCAGCAGAAAAATTGTTATGAGTTGACGGTCAATTATCGCCGCCTGATCGATCTTATGCCGGCGCAGAAAGCCGAGAAACTCACCAAGATCTTCCCGGTAGGACAGGCGGGTGTTAGTCGCCAGCCCACGCTCGACGGTCACATAATCCAGAAACGCGTCCACCAAATATTGCACTATGACAGCATACCGGCCCGGTGGTAAAAGTCGAGTGTCGGTACTGTTTGACATATCAAACAAACCGGCGATACTTCCGTGGTGGAAACGTGGAAACAATTCGAAGCCAACCCGCTGACGCACAGTGCTGCACATCATTTATGTGCAATTCAGGAACTCGGCACAAAGTGCGGCGGCTGGACGCGGGTCACAGATATCGCTCACGACCTTGGTGTCACGCGAGGTACTGTTTCTATCAATCTCCGGTCGCTTAAGAAACGCGGTTTGGTCGTGACGGGTGAGAATCGGATGGTGAAGTTGTCTCCGGTTGGCCGCGTGATTGTGCGGAATGTTCGCGCGAAAAAGACTGTGGTCAAATCGTTTCTGACAACGGTCCTTGGTGTATCCGAGCGTTCCGCCGAGGTGGATAGCTGTAAAATCGAGCATTTACTCAGTCAACGCACCGGGCTCCGTTTGGCCCGCTGGCTTGAACAGTTTCGGCAAGGGCGGCGAGCATGACGACGACAACACCAGTACATCGCCAGCGGTTAGACCAATTACCTACCGGCTCACGCGCGGTAGTTCGCCATATCGAAAGCAGTGGCGACGCGCTGCACCGTCTGATGGCAATGGGTTTGTGTATCGGACGCGAGGTGGAAGTCGTTCGGCACGGTAATCCGCTCATCATTCGGTTTCTTGGCGCACGCGTTGGCGTGTCAGCTCGGCTGGCGCAACACATTCTCATGGAGCACCGGTAAGATGCAATTTGCACTCGCCGGCAATCCGAATAGCGGCAAGACGACGCTGTTCAATGCACTGACTGGCCTGCGCGCGCAGACATCGAATTATCCCGGCACCACAGTCGAACACCGTCTCGGGCGATTTGAACTCGGCGGGCAACCGGTCGAGTTGCTGGACTTGCCGGGTTTTTACGATCTTAACGCGTCTTCCGAAGATGAACGCGTTGCGCTCGACGCATTGAAGAGCGGTCAATCAACCGGTGTCATCGTCGTAGCCGATGCAATGAATTTAAACCGGAGCTTGTTCATCATCGGCCAGATTCTGGAGATGAAGTTGCCGGTAGTCGTGGCACTGAACATGGTTGACCTCGCGGAAGCGGCCGGTACCCGTGTAAACGCCGTCGCTTTGGCCAGCGAGTTGGGGTGTCAGGTTGTGCCGGTCGTTGCGCGCACCGGCCACGGTTTGAATGAACTATGCACAGCGCTCCGTCAGCTGGAGGTCGCCAGACCGGCTAACCCGTGCGGCGCGTGCGAGGGTTGTCGGTTTCAGAATCGGTACGCGTGGGCGGATGGCGTGGCGAGCCGGTGCGTGCATGCTGGCGCTGGTCAGCCGAATATTTGGACAGAACGACTCGACGCGTGGTTTACGCATCCGGTCTTCGGTGTGGTGGCGTTTTTTGCAGTGATGCTGGCAGTGTTCTTTCTGATCTTTCAAATCGCGCATATTCCGATGGCCTTGATTGACGAGTTATTCAGCCACATTGGCTCGTGGATCGCACACCGGATGCCCGAAAGTGATTTGCGGAATCTACTGGTCAAAGGCGTGGTGGGCGGGGTAGGTGGGGTGCTGGTGTTTTTACCACAGATTGGCGTGTTGTTTTTTTGCCTGTCACTCCTGGAGGATACCGGTTATCTAGCGCGCGCAGCATTTGTGATGGATCGGTTGATGCGCCGAGTGGGCTTGCCTGGCAAGGCCTTTGTGCCGTTGCTATCGGCGCACGCATGTGCGGTGCCGGCCATCATGGCGACGCGCGTGATCGAAGACAAGCGCGACCGGCTGGTGACGATTCTAGCGGTGCCGCTAATCTCATGTTCGGCACGAATTCCAGTGTATAGCATGTTAGCGGCGCTATTGTTTTCACACAATGCTTGGCGGGCGTCACTGATATTTACCGGTGCGTACGCACTGGGATTGCTGGCGGCAATTGGAACGGCCTTGGTGTTGAAGCGGACGATTCTGAAGGGTGAGACACGTCCGTTGGTTTTGGAGCTACCAAGTTATAAAAAACCGAGCCTGCGCACGGCGACGTTGATGATGTTGGATCGGGCCTGGGTATTTTTGCGCAAGGCCGGCACAGTGATTTTGTTTATTTCCATTTTGTTGTGGGTGCTGGCGACGTACCCGAAGATTGCTCCGCCGCCCGAAGTTGTCGCACTCCAAAAACGCGCGGCGACAGAAAACTCAGTGACGTTGAGAGAACAAGCCGAACGCCTGACGGCGCACGCGGCGCTGGCAAACTCCGCGGCGGGCCGGTGCGGACGGTGGATTGAGCCGGTCTTGCGGCCAATAGGTTTTGACTGGCAGATTGGGATCGGAATTTTGAGTTCGTTTGCGGCCCGGGAGGTGATTGTCTCGACGTTGGCAGTGGTGTACGGCGTGGGTGAGAAGGTGGTCGAACAGAACCCGGAATCACTTTACGATTCACTGCGCCGCGCTGAACGGTCTGATGGGAGCAAGGTCTTCACGACGGCAACCTGCGCGAGCTTACTAGTTTTCTACGTATTGGCGATGCAATGTCTCTCGACCCAAGCGATCACACGTCGCGAAACCAACAGCTTCAAGTGGCCGGCGTTTCAACTGGCGTACATGACAGTGCTGGCGTACTCGGGGTCATTTCTAGTGTTTCAGACATTGCGCTTACTTGGTGCGTCGTAGTGCTACAGCGCAGTCTTTTCCCAAGCG
>JBAWWR010000030.1:0-22766 GCA_037146675.1 Verrucomicrobiota bacterium
TCCAGCGCATCGGCAAGCTGTCGGAGCCGCCCATCGCACCGGTTGTCGGTTCGCCACGCGAATATGCTTACCGGAACAAGCTCGTCGTCCACGGCCCCGGCAAGCCGGGGTTCTGGACACAGCGCGGCCGCGCGATCATCCCGGTGGACTGCTGCCCGATCGCCCGCGACGAAGTAAACGCCAAGCTGACCGGGCCGTTGGCGGTGGACAAACATCTGACGATTCGCTGCAATTCCGCCGGTAAAGTCTGGACGTTTACCGACCCGGTCCCCGACGAACTCATTGAGGAAGTCATTCTCGGTAAAACACTGCTGGCGCCGGTCGGCTCGTTTTTCCAAATCAACCGGGAAGTCATCGAGTTGGCGTTGCAACACACCCGGCAAGCCTTCGCTGCGAGTGGTTGCCGGGTCTTGGTGGATGCGTACTGCGGCATCGGTCTGTTCGCGTTGATGCTTGGCGACATTGCCGAGCACGTCTACGGCATCGAAGATGACGCGCGCGCCATCAAAACCGCCAATACCAACGCCGCCAACCTCGGCTTGAGCCGGTACGACTTCTATCCCGGCAAGACAGAGCGGCTGTTGTTCTACACGCTCCGGCAATGCAAGCTGGACGAAACCTGCTTGATTCTCGACCCGCCACGGTCTGGTTGCGCACCGGTGGTCTTGAAAACATTGCGGGAGCAGAAGCCGCGCAAATTGATTTACGTTTCGTGTGCGCCACCAATGTTGGCGCGCGACATCAAGACGCTCTGCAAGTTTGGTTACCGGCTGGAGCGCGTCACGCCGTTTGACATGTTTCCGCAGACACAGCATTGTGAAGCCATCGCGGAGTTAACCCACGAAGGAAACTGATGAAGACGACCTTGCAACGGATGCTGATTGGCGGTTGCGTACTGGGCTTGGCGTGGTGGACGCCCGTCACACAGGCACGCCGAGAAATGCTACTCGACGTCACGCACGGCCAACAACCGTCAGATACCGGCAGTGACAAGACGTTCTTCAACATCGAAGAGTGCAAAGGATTAGGCGGCCCGGCGCTAAAAGTTGCATGTCCTGCCGGCGACAGCTTCGGCGACAGCGCGGCCAAGGTCACAAATTGGCGGCCGTTCACACAGGTGGAATTAACCATCTTCAACCCATCCTCCGAACCGGTCACGCTCGGTTTCAACATCAAGCATCAGCGGTCCACCAATTATAAAACGCGCATGGACATTCCCCTGCGGATCGCGCCCGGCCGCAACGACTTGAAGGTCGCCATCAGCGGCATGGCCAATGTTGACGGCTCCGCGCCCGACTTCGAGAAAATCGTACGCTGGTATCTAGCCAACACAACCGACAAACCAATCACGCTCTTTGTTGGCGACATCAGTCTCACCGGTGACGATGCGCCACCGGCAAGCGCCGGCCCAACCTTGCCGACGACAGGCAATCTCTTTGCACCGGGCGGCGTGTATCGCGTGAAAGGCAAGATTGGCGACCAGCTGGTTGACCTGACTATCACACCCGAAGCACCGGTGGCATCGACCACAGTTGCAACGCCCGTACCGGCAGCCGCAATTCCATACCGACCAACGACTGGCGATCCAGCGCGTTTGGCACGCATCCGCGCCGCGAAGATGCCAGAGATTCACGCGCCGGTCATGTTCAACACACCCGAAGCCGACGCCATTCTCAGCGCGCTGGAAGTTTATCCGCCCGACAACCCGTGGAATCTAGTCGTCAAAGATTGGCCAGTTCACCCGAATTCCCGCAACATCATCGCCAGTATCGGTGCTGACCGACCGATGCGCTACAATCCCGACATGGCGTTTGTGATCGTGCCGCCAGATCAAAAACGTGTACCGGTCAAAATTGTTGCCTACCCAGATGAATCCGACAAAGGCCCATTTCCGGTCGCCGATAATACGCCGATCGAAGGCTGGCCCGGCTACTATCACAGCGAACCGAAATATACCAACCTAACGCTCGACGATGTGCAGCGCGATAAACTCAACCTCAACGACGACCGGCACGCTGTTGTATTAGATCCGGTCAACCGGATGCTTTACGAGTTCTATCAACTCAAGAAGACCGACAAAGGCTGGCAAGCGGCGCAAACTTCGGTTTTCGACTTAAAAACCAACAAACTTCGCCCCGACGGCTGGACCAGCACCGACGCCGCCGGTTTACCAATCTTCCCGGCCACCGTCCGGTACGACGAACTCAAACGCGGCGTCATCGAACACGCCTTGCGAGTGACTGTACGCCGCACGCGCCGCGCCTACGTCGCGCCGGCAACGCACTTCGCCAGCAAACTCACAGACGAAAACCTGCCACGGATGGGCGAACGGATTCGTTTGCGTCGCGATTTTGACGTGACCGGTTTTTCGCCAGAAGTGCAAACCATTCTCAAAGGCCTTCAAACCTACGGTATGTTCGTCGCCGACAACGGCATCGACTGGGCGATCTCCGTCGCGCCCGACGAACGCATCCCGGTATTGAACGAAGAACTGCGCCGCATCCGCGGCTCCAGCTTTGAAGTCGTTGTGCCACCGACGCCATGACCGATCCGCTCGACACGATCGCTGGTTCGGTCGAGAAGATTCTGTACACCAACGAGGAGAATCATTACACCGTCGCGCACCTCTTGCCGGAAGGTCGCGGCCGCGTCGAGCCAGTGACCATCGTCGGCAATCTCGCGGCGTTAAACCTCGGCGAAACCGTCCGCGCGCAAGGACGATGGGTCAACCACAAACAGTTTGGCCGGCAATTTGCCGTCGAGAAATTCGAATCGATTTTGCCGCGCACCATCGTCGGTATTCAGAAATACCTTGGGAGCGGGCTCGTCAAAGGGATCGGCGCGAAGTTTGCTGACCGCATCGTCGAAAAGTTTGGCGAACAGACACTGGAGGTGATTGACAATTTCTCCGGCAAACTGCGCGAAGTGGAAGGCATAGGCCCGGAACGCGCCAAGCGAATCAAGGAAGCCTGGACGACGCAGAAAAGCATCCGGGACATCATGATTTTTCTGCAAGGCCACGGCATCGGCAGCGCCCACGCGGCAAAAATCTTCCGGCAATACGGCGAAAATGCCATCGTCGTCGTCCGCGAAAATCCGTACCAACTGGCGAAAGACATTACCGGCATCGGCTTCCGCACGGCCGACGGCATCGCCTCAAAGCTCGGCATTGCCGCCGATTCGATTCACCGGTTGAAAGCCGGCCTCGTACACACCCTGGAACGCGCCGCCAGCGACGGCCACACTTGCCTACCGCGTGAAGAATTGATCCGGAACGCCGGTGAATTATTGGAAACGGAAATCAAACCAGTCGATACCGCGCTGGAACTCTTGTTGGTCGGCGGCGATACGGTCGGCGACGGCGAGTTCATCTACCTGGCCGGTCTGCACCGTGCCGAATGCGCTGTGGCGATACGGCTAGCCGATTTGCGGCGAGCGAAACTGGAGTTACCGGCAATTGACTTTGAGAAGGCAATCGCGTGGGTTCAACAACAGACCGGCATCGAACTGGCTGACGCGCAAAAACAAGCCGTGCAAACCGCACTTACCTCCAAGGTGTGCGTGATTACCGGCGGCCCCGGCGTCGGCAAAACGACCATTATCAATAGCATCGTCCGAATTTTGCAGGCGAAGAAATGCGCGGTCTTGTTGGCGGCGCCGACCGGGCGCGCGGCCAAACGGATGAGCGAGGCGACCGGCACACAGGCTCAGACAATTCACCGGCTGCTCAAATACGCCCCGCATGAAGGCGGGTTCACTCACAACGAGCGCCGGCCGCTCAAGTGCGATTTGCTGGTCATTGACGAGACCTCGATGCTCGATGTTCCCCTCGCCTACCAGCTTGTGAAGGCGATCCCGGCCAGTGCGTCGGTGGTGTTCGTTGGCGACGTGGATCAATTGCCGTCGGTCGGCCCCGGCAACTTTCTCCACGACCTGATTGAATCGGCGGTCATCCCAGTGGTACGGCTGACGGAAATCTTCCGGCAAGCCAAGGCCAGCGCCATCATTACAAATGCCCACCGGGTCAATGACGGCGAGTTGCCGTGGCTCGACGCACCGGCCGAGAGCGATTTCTTTTTTATCCACGAAGAAGACCCCGAGAAAGTCGTGACGACGATCAAGACGTTGTGCAGCGACCGGGTGCCACGCAAGTTCGGCTTGGAAGCACAAGTGCTCACGCCAATGCATAAGGGCGTTTGCGGCTCGGAAAATCTAAACCGGGAACTGCAAACCGCGCTGAACCCGACCGGTCCGTCCTTGCAGCGGTACGGGCGGACGTACCGGGTCGGTGACCGAGTGATGCAGATTCGCAATAATTACGACAAGGACGTGTTCAACGGCGACCTCGGGCGAATCACGCAACTCGACCTAGTCGAACAGGAGTTTGTAGTCGAATTTGACAGCCGGCCAGTCCAGTATGATTTCACTGACCTCGACGAACTGGTGCCGGCGTACGCCATCAGCGTCCACAAATCGCAAGGCAACGAGTACCCGGCCGTAATCGTACCGCTCTTGACGCAGCACTACGTTTTGCTCCAGCGCAACCTGCTCTACACCGCCATTACCCGCGGCAAGAAGCTGGTCATCCTCATCGGCTCGAAGAAGGCGCTGTCGATTGCCGTCCACAACAACAAAACCGCCACCCGGTACAGTTGCCTGCGGGACCGTCTCCGCAGCCGATGATGCGAGATTGCCATTGACTTGACTGCGGGCTTTGGCATCATGCGACACATTCGCGGCAGATGCCGGAACTAACGACCGATGCCAAAACTTTATATTTTATCTGGGATTCTCGAAGGGAAAGCTATCGACATCGCTGAAGAGCGCTGCACCATCGGGCGCGCGCTCGACAACATGATCCGTCTCGAAGACGGCACCGTCTCCCATCACCACGCCATGTTGCTCACCGAAAACGGCGAGTTCAACCTGCGCGATCTCAATTCCACCAACGGCACGCGCGTCAATGGGACGCGCATCGTCGAATCCAAAATCAAAAACGGTGACCAGGTCCGTCTTGGCTCAGTCGAAATGCGCTTTGAATCCGACGCCAAGAAAACCAGCCAGCCATTGCCACAGGTGCAAGCCGGAATCGATTTATCGCAAGTAGGAACTGGCAGCACACCGCCGCCAGCATTTGGCCCGGCCTCCCCGTTTGCCAGAAAGAAAAGTACTCAGCGCAATCCGTTGGTGTGGATCGTTCTTGGATTGGGAGTACTAGCGCTCGCCGTGCTCACGCTCGTCGCTATCAAACTCAGCGGTGTAAAGTAAGCGCTCTTACTTAAGCCACTTGGCAGCAGCGGTGGCCCAGTAGGTTAAAACGATATCCGCGCCGGCCCGGCGGAATCCAGTCAGCATTTCCAACACCGCCTGCTTCTCATCAAGCCAACCGTTAGCGGCAGCCGCTTTGAGCATCGCGTACTCGCCGCTGACGTTGTACACGGCGACCGGATAGCCAAACTTCTCTTTCACACGCCACACCAAATCCAGATACGGCAAGCCCGGCTTGACCATCACGATGTCCGCGCCTTCGGCGATATCCAGCGCGACTTCACGGAGCGCCTCGTTCGCGTTGGCAAAATCCATCTGATATGTTTTTCGGTCGCCAAACTGCGGCGGACTTTCGGCAGCTTCCCGGAACGGCCCGTAAAACGCCGATGCGAACTTCGCCGCATAACTCATGATCGGCGTGTCCAGATGACCGGCTTTGTCGAGCGCCGCACGAATCGCCGCCACACGTCCGTCCATCATATCGCTCGGCGCGATGATATCCGCGCCGGCATCCGCATGCGCGACCGCCGATTTTGCCAACAACGCCAACGTCGGATCGTTCAGAACTTTGCCGTGCCGAACCACGCCGCAATGGCCGTGACTGGTGTATTCGCAAAGACACACATCCGTGATGACCAGCAACTCCGGCAAAGCCTTTTTCAACGCCCGCACTGCGGCCGGCACGATGCCGTTCGCCGCGTAAGCGCCGCTGGCTTTTTCGTCTTTCCGCTCCGGGATACCAAATAAAATCACCGCCGGCACGCCGAGCCCATAGGCGTGTTCGGCTTCCCGGACAAGCTGATCAATCGAAAACTGAAATTGTCCCGGCATCGATTTGATTGGCTTGCGAAGATTGCGGCCGGCCCGGACAAAATACGGTTGGACAAGATGACTGACTGACAATTCTGTCTCGCGCACCAGCGCACGCAGGGCGGCGTTCTGTCTCAGTCGGCGTGGGCGAACAACAGGAAAGTGCATAGGCATTAAGCGACCGAGTTAGCTTGTTCTGCGTCGCGCACCAACGCGATTACGTCCGCCGGCAAGTCCACCGTTTCGAGCCGCTTCCGAAAATCCGCTTTGTGCAACACGCGTGATAAGCGTGCCAGCAATTGGAGATGTTCACGAACATTAGGCGAACAAAGTAAAAAGAAATGCCGCACCGGTTGCCCGTCCATTGCCCCAAAATCCACACCGGCAACGTGCCGGCCGTACGCCAGCAGCGGTTTGTTCACCAAGCCCACCAACGCATTGCGCGCGTGCGGAATTGCAATGCCGTCGTTGACACACGTCGAGCACAAATCCTCCCGTGCCTTCAGTGCCTGAAAAAACAATTCTGCGTGTCGCTCGTTGCCGGGGTCAATGACCATGCCGACTAGTTCACGCAGCACGGCGTCCTTATCCGCGCCTTGCAACGCGAGATTCGTGTGGTCCGCGCTCATCGCACCGGCCACGGTCAGCGGTTCTGACAAGCCCGTCGCTTCTACCGGTAACCGCTGCTCACTGACCGACCGGGTCGCCTTCCAGGCATCCACCGCCGTGCGACTGAATTGCCAACCGTTGCCAAACTTTTGCGCCGGCACTTCGCCGTCCCGCGCCATGCGTGCAATCGTCGTTTCCGCCAAGCGTAAATATTGGGCCACCTCTTTGAGTGTCATCAATTCCGTTTCCATCGTGTGGAATACTAGGCTGAAACCCTGCCCGGCGCAAGGCCAGTCAAAATTACGGTCGCACCAGAACCCGTTCCACCGCGTCAGACTTGATCCAGCCCTGCTGACCATCCGCGCGGTCGACAAGCCACCATTGCCCGCGGTCTTCTCGGATGCAAACCTTCGTCCCCTCACCCAACTGAAAATGCACTGTCGCATCCTCCAGCGGCGCAAATCGCGCTTCAGTCTGACCGGTTAACACAATTGCCGCCGGCGGCGCCGTTGTCCGCCACACCAAGATCGCTGAAGTCAGCACCAGCCATCCGCCGGCAACCACCGCAAAAATAACCAGCCCAGTTCGCAGCCGCGGCCACCAAATCGCGCCCGCAAGCAACAACACCGTCAACCACACGCCAGCAACTTCATGGCGTGCCCATTGTCCAATCGTGCGCCTGCCGGTAATCGATTCCCAAAACCGTGCGCCCGGCTTCGTCGGCAAGTTCACCTCCGCCACGCCGAGCCGCTCCTCGGCAAACCGCAAGTTCGCCAAAATATCCGGGGCGGTCGGCGCGAGCTGCCGGGCGCGCTCATAGTCGAGCACCGCGCGCCCCAGCTGTTCCAACCGAAAATGCGCGTTGCCGAGATTGAACAATACCGCCGCCGTTTTCGGCGTGATCCGCTCAAAAGCCGCCGCCGCATCCGCATACTTGCCGGCATCATACAGCACGCTCGCCGACTTGAACTCGTCACCAGCCAGCACTGCCGTCGCAAAAAAAAGGCTAACGCCGATGGTTTTCCAATTCATCAATTACCTGCTCCACCTGTTGTTTCAACGCCGCTACATCCTGTGCCATCCCGGCAAATCGCGCCGCATCGCACGCCTCAAAAATCCCGCGCACTTGTGCCGGCAACTGCCGCTCTTCGACCACCGACGCCGTGATCCCGGACGGTGAAATATTCAGCCGGTCGCCGAGATATTCCTGCAAAACGCGCTGGACTTCTTCGTAACCGGCCGCTGTCCCGAGCTTTTTCCGAGCACGCTTGGCGGCCCGGCTCCGGCGCGCGTAGGCGATATTAGCAGTCAACTTCTCGCGCCGGCGCCGCCGCACCAACGCACCGGCTAGTCCGCAAACCGGCACCAGATTCAGAATCCAAAACACCGGCGTACCGGCAAAAACCGGTGCCGGCACTGGACCGGCGGTGCCCTTGAGGTAAACGATGTCTTGTCCGAGTCGTTCGCTGGGCCGGGCACGGAGCGCACCGTTGACGATGGCCGCGTGATTCCCGGCGCCAGCTTTTACTTTGATCGGAATCGGTCCGCGCGTAACACTCCGGTAAGCCTTCGCCAGCGGATCGAAGTACGAAAGCTGGACCGCCGGCAACTGCGTCGCCGCCGTATCCTTCGGCACGAGCACTTGCTGGAAAACGCGTTCGCCTGTCGTGTTCAACTCGTTTTTCGTCGTCTTGGTAGTTGGGTCGTAGGCTTTGAAATCGTCGAGGTTTTTCAGCAACAACGCCGGCACGGTGTCAATGTTGCCGATCCCAGTCAGCTTGACCGTCAGCGTGATCGGATCGCCGACTGCGATTTCGGTCGGTTTGGCGTCCATCTCGAGATTCCACTGGCCAATCGCACCAGCAAAATCCGCCGGCCGTCCATCCACAGGCAATGGCAACACTTCGAGCGCCACTACATCAACCGGCACCGGCACTTCCCGCACTTCCACGCGGCCGAACATTTCATCAACAATCGACCGGTTGCGCGACTGGGCGGTGAGTTGGGCTTTAATCACGCACGGACCAAAATTCAGCGTCCCGGCCCGCGTCGGCGAGATGGCGCCTTCGATGATGTAAACGTTGAATGACTCGCCGTTGATGACCTGACTCGCAGTCTTGACGTTGCCGTTGTATTTGTAGCCGAGGCTGTCAGCTTCGGCGTTAAACCCGTTGAGGCCGCGCACCGGCAGGCTGGCACGCGCAAAAAAAATCACGTCTAACGGCGCCGTCTGCCCCACGAAGACTTGCGGCGAATTCATTCGGACCTTGGCAAAGAGCGACTGTTGAAGTTCGGGCTGAACACCCGGCTTGCCAACCGTCAGCTTAATCGGCTCGGTCTGGTAGGTTTTGCCGCCGACATTCACAGTCAGCGCCGGGATCGTAAACTCACCGGTGCGCGCCGCCGTAACTTGATAGACGAGACTGACTGATTGGTTAACATGGCCGTTGACCATCGAGAAACTTTGATTCAAACCCGGCCCGGCAAAGTTCAGCCCGTCAATTTTCGGGATGGCCGGTGCCGGGACGTTTTGCGCGCCGTTGACGTTGATGGACAGCGTGACCGATTCCCCGAAGCTGATGCGCGCTTGGTCCACCGACGCCGCGACCGTCACTTCGGCGTGCAACCGCGCGGCTGTTAGCAATAACCAGATGGCAAGAGCGAATCGCATTTCACCAATCTTTCGCCGTCTCGCCCTTATCTTTCAAGTCTTGCATTTGCATTTCCGGAAAAAAGTTCCAATTGCGCTCATCTTCACGGAGATTATCGAGCATGGCTGCGGCCCGCTGTTTGTCGAAATTCTCTTGGCCGGCCGATGGCTTGGCTTCTTGTGGTGGCTGTTGTTTGCCCTGCTCGGATCCTTTTTTAGTCTGTTGCTGCTCCGGCTCGGATGGCGGCTGTTGCTGTTTGTCATCCTTGCCGGTTGGCTGTTGTTGCTCGTTCTTCTGCTTCTGCTGATCTTGCCGATTCTGTTGCGATTGTTGCTGGCGCTGCTGTTCCTGCTGCTTCTCCAGTTCCACAATTTTCTTCTTCACCAGGTCGCGGTTAAATTTCGCGTCCGCGTCTTGCGGATTGGCCGCCAGCGCGGTTTCATACGCTCGCAGAGATTTTTTGAAAATCGGAATTGCCTGATCGAGTGATTGCGGCTCAGCGGCTTGGCCGAGCCGGTAGCGCGCGTTGCCGAGATTGTAAAGCGCCTTCGCCTGCAGCGGTCGATCAGTCGATGCGGTCGCCTGTTCAAACGTCGCGACGGCGGCGGTGAAATCGTTACTCCGGTAAGCCGTCACGCCGTGATTGTACGTTACCGGCCAATTCTCCGCCGCCTGACTGACGCCAGCCAGCAGTAGCAACGCCAGCACCACCACGCGTTTCCGGTCCGACACAAACATCTCGATCACCAGCAGCACCACGCCGATACCGAGCGGCCACTGAAAACGCTCAAAGTATCTCTTCTGCAAACGCTCCTCGTGGGCCTGACGCTGAAGTTGCCCAATACCTTTCTCGTACACCGTCTCCATCCCGAAGTCGCCGGCCGCGCTGCGCACGTAAATCCCCTGCGTCTTCACCGCCAACTGCTGCAACGTCTCCTCGTCCAGCCGCGATTTCACAACCTTGCCTTCCCGGTCTTTCAAAAACTCCATCCCCTTCCCGTCCTCGCGCACCGGGATGAGCTCACCCTCGACTGAGCCGACACCAATCGCATAAATCCGCGCGCCCGCCGTTGCCGCTTCTTCCGCCGCCGCTAACGCGTCGCCCTCGGTTGCTTCGCCGTCAGTGATGATGACCACGGCCCGGTCGCGCCCCTCACCGGCTTCAAACGCCTTCAACGCCGTCCGCAACGCCGCCGCGATGGCCGTCCCGCCGCGCGGAATCACCCGCGGATCAGCTTCCCGGAGCGCCAACCGAAACGCGTCGTAATCCACCGTCAATGGACATTGCACGAACGCCGTGCCGGCAAACGCGATCAGCCCAATCCGATCGCCCTGCAACTTCGCCAACAAATCCTCGACCGCAAACTTCGCCTGCGCCAGCCGGTTTGGCCGCACGTCCTCGGTCAACATGCTCTTCGACACATCGAGCAGTACGAACACGTCCACACCCTTGCGCTTCACTTGGCGCCATTCATAACCCCAGCGCGGCTGCGCCAATGCCACGACGACAAATAGAATTCCCGCAACGAGCAGCACCGCCTTCCACCGGCGCGCGACCAGCCGCACGCTTTGCGTGAGCCGGTCAGCCAGTGGTTGCGCTACAAATCGTGCCAGTGACCGGCGGCGCGCCCGGTAAGCCCACACCAGAAATAACGCCAGCACCGGCACCAACACTAGCCACCACAGCGCCGTTGGATTACCAAACTGAATCACGGCAACCTCCGCAAGCGCGTCTGCTCCATCGCCACCGCCAGCAACAGACACCCGAGACCGGGTGCGAGAAACCAGCGCAGTAGCTCCGTCCACTCCTCGTATTTCACCGTTTCAATCGTACGTTTCTCGAGCTTGTCAATCTGCTCGTACGTCTCCCGCAAGGCCGCCGTATCCGCCGCCCGGAAATATCGCCCGCCGGTAACCGTCGCGACATCCTTCAACAAACCTTCATCCAAATCCGCCACCGTGTAACCGACGACCTGACCTTGCGCATTTGCCACCGGAACCGGCTCACCGGTATTTGACCCCGCGCCAATCGTGTAAACACGCACGCCAAATTCCTGCGCAGCCTTGGCCGCATCGCGCGCCGGTGGTTTCGGCACATTTTCTCCACCGTCGGTCAACAAGACCACCACCTTGCTCTTGGCTTTCGTATCGCGCAACCGGTTCACACCCGCGCCGAGACCAGCGCCGATGGCGGTATTGCCTTCCACCAAGCCGACCTTGATCCGGTCGAGATTCCGGTCGAGCCAATCGTGATCGAGCGTCAACGGACTCGCCACGTATGCGTGCGTACCGAATACCACCAAGCCAATCCGGTCATTCGACCGCGCGCGGATAAATTCGCGCACCACATCCTTGACCGCCTCAATCCGTGTCGCATGGCGCCCGTTCTTTTCGTAATCCACCGCCTGCATACTGCCGGAAATGTCCACCACAAGCACAATGTCAATGCCTTCCGTTTTCACCCGGCTCTCACTGCGCCCAAGCTGCGGTCGCGCCAGCGCAACCACCGCCAACACCAGCGCCAATCCACGCAGCGTCGTCAGCAATCCCGGCCCGATCCGCGCCCAAACCGATACCGCATCCTGCGCCGGTAACACCGATGAGAATTGCAAGCCGCCGCGCCGCGCCAGTCGCCGTTGCCGCCAGAGCCAGACCGGCACGAGCAGCAGCAACATCAAAAGCCATGGATCGTGGAATTTCATGCCGCTGATTCCCGGACAAACTTCTCCGCCGCCGCCAACGCCCGTGCCATATCATCCGCACCAGGACGATGCCGGGCAAATTTTACCAAATCCGCCGCCTGCAAAAATGTCCGCAGCAGCGCCATGTATTGTTCCGGCAAGCTGGCTTCGGCGAGAAATTCCTCCGTCGTGCGCTCCGGCGCGCGCAAGCCATACCGGCCTTCGATGAATTGCCGGACGATGTCGGACAGCTGCGTATAAAATTTCTCCACCGGCAAGTCTGCCTCCCGGAGCCCTTGCAACGCCGCCAGTGCAATTTCCAACGGCGACAGCGGTGTGATTGCAGGTGCGTTCGCCGATACCGGCTTGCGCCGTTTCAGCCACCAAGCAACCAGCAGCACAAGCGCTAGAGCGAGCAGCACTAGCCAGAGCCATCCATGCGGTACCGGCACGAAACCTTTGATATCGCGGATGTCTTCCATCAAGCGCGCCGCTCCCGCATTCGGAAGAATTTAACGAGCGGCCGCATGTAATCGGTATCCGTGCGGATCTCGACGTGGTCCACGCTCGCCGACCGGAACATCTCGCGCAATGCTTCCAGACGGGCCTTAGCTTTGACGGCAAATGTAGCGCGGACTCGCCGGTCGAAAGTGTCCACCACGGCGCGCGCGCCGGTCTCGGCATCGCGGAGTTCGACAAGGCCAACCGCCGGCAATTCTTCTTCCCGGGGATCGCGCAGACTAAGCGCGATAACGTCGTGGCGTTTACCGGCAAGCCGGAGCTTTTTAGCGAAGCCGGTATCTTGAAAATCGGACAGCACAAACGTGACGGCGCGGCGCGATTGAACCCGGTTGAGGTAGTCGAGCGCTTGCGTGAGGTCTGTGCCGGTGCCGGCGGGTTGGAACGCGAGGATTTCGCGGACGACGCGCAGGACGTGCCGGCGCCCTTTTTTCGGCGCAATATATTTTTCGATCCGGTCGGTGAAAAGAATGACACCCACCGTGTCGTTATTGCGGATAGCGGAGAATGCGAGAACGGCGCCGAGCTCAGCGGCGAGTTCATTCTTGGATTGCCGGCCACTGCCAAACTGACCAGACGCGCTGACGTCGACCACCAGCATCACGGTCAGCTCGCGCTCTTCCTTGAATTTTTTGATGTACGGATGGCCGAAGCGGGCGGTGACATTCCAGTCAATGGCGCGAACTTCGTCGCCGGGCATGTATTCGCGGACTTCCTCAAATTCCATGCCGCGACCTTTGAAGACAGAATGATATTGACCACCAAGCACGTCGGTGACTTCCCGGTTCGTGCGGATTTCAATCTGCCGGACTTTGCGAAGAATTTCTTTGGGAATCACGGCACCGGCACTTCGTCGAAGATGCGTTTGATTACCGACTCGCTGGTCAGGTCTTCGGCTTCGGCTTCGTAGCTGACGATGACGCGATGACGGAGGACATCCATGCCGATGGTTTTTACATCCTGCGGCGTGACGTAACCGCGGCCTTGCAGGAACGCGTACGCCTTCGACGCCAACGCGAGGTAAATCGTGGCGCGCGGCGAAGCGCCGTATTGGATAAGACCGGCAATGTCAATTTTGTACGATTTCGGGTCGCGCGTGGCGAAGACGATGTCCACGATGTAGTTTTTGATTTTGTCATCCATGTACACCAAATCTACCGTCTTGCGAGCGCGGAGGATTTGCTCAGGTGACACAACCGGCTGGACGTTGAACTGCTTGCCGGTCTCGGCCATGCGATCCATGATTTCGCGCTCTTCAGTTTTGCTCGGATAGCCGATGGAAATCTTGAGCATGAAGCGGTCAATCTGCGCTTCCGGCAACGGGTAGGTGCCTTCCTGTTCGATTGGGTTTTGCGTAGCCAACACAAGGAATGGATCCGGCAACTTGAACGTCTGGTCGCCGATGGTGACTTGTCGTTCTTGCATCGCTTCGAGCAACGCGCTTTGGACCTTTGCCGGGGCGCGGTTGATTTCGTCGGCAAGGATCAAGTTGGCAAAGACCGGCCCCTTCTTGATGCGAAATTCGCCGTCCTTCGGATTGTAAATCAACGTGCCAATCACGTCTGCCGGCAGGAGGTCCGGGGTGAATTGGATCCGGTGAAAGTTTGTTTGAATAGCAGCGGAAAGCGTTTTCACCGCCAGCGTTTTGGCCAAGCCCGGCACGCCTTCGAGCAAGACGTGCCCATCAGCAAGTAAGCCAACCAGCAGCCGGTCAATCAGATATTTCTGACCGACGATGACTTTACCAACTTCGCCGGTTAATTGCCGGACGAACTCACTTTCGTGTTTGATTTGTTCATTGAGTGCAGCAATGCCTTGATCCATGATAATCCTCGGTTTTCCAGTTCAGACACACCGGCGGTCGATTTAGTTCAACTTTTAATGCCGCGCTATCCGCTAGCACTAGATCGCTGGCAGATCAAGCTTGCTGATTATTCCGCCGCGTCCGCCGACGGGCAGCCCAGACAGTAATCATACCGCAGAGCCACATCAGCAGAACGTTTGGTTCGGGGATGACCAGAGAGTTGAGTTGGTGAATCTGCGCGTTCCCCAGCAACGTGATATCCGCCAGCGTCCAACCGTTTGAGTTAACGAAGTACACCGTCATATCGTTGCTGATAACCAGCTGCGAGTCGCCAAACAGATACAGGTCATTAACAAACAGCGCGCCATTGTGATTGAGCATCCCCGGGGTTTGCTCTAGCACCAACATCGTATTGGTCAACCAGAGCTGGCCGATGGCGAAGTTATTCGAGAAACCTGCAATCTCCGAAATTAGACTGACGTTCTGAACACCAGTCGTGGGATTAGACGGAACACCATCGAATCCGCCGGTCAGCAACAACCCCGGAGTGTAGAAGGTCTGCGTACTCGTTACATCAGATCCACTGAACAAGAACTTAGTACCGCCGCCTGGGCCATTACCGGGTGTAGTCCCGAGCGTATTCCAAGCCAGGTTATTCGTGCTTTGGTTGAGCAAGTCAGCCTTGAACACGTATTGACTGCCAGCCGAAGCGCTGACATAGCCATTAGTGGTGATGACAAAGTTATTCGAAAAGATGCTTGAGCTGTTTTGGGTGAGCCACGCACCATCGTTCACAACGGTCTGATTGTATGTGCCAACGCTGCTGATAAATTGCAGCGTACCATTGTTGGTGAATACACCACTAACCTGCAATGCGCCATAATCAGCCCGCACAACGCCAGAGGTGGTATTCAACAGATTGCTATTAAACACCAACGGCGTGAGAGTTCCGCTATTCACTGCAATCGTTCCTTGGTTGACCAGCGGTGCCGCAGAATTAAAGCTGCCGTAACCGACCAACCAGCCCGTATTGGTGAACTGGACGGCCGAGCGATAGCCGCCACCAACCAGCGCCAGCGTACCACCATTATTACTAAAGGCATTACTGGTGTTGGTCAGCATTCCGCCGGCAATGCGAATCGTTCCACCGGTATTGAAGAGGCTGCTAATCTGACCGCCAGCGTTGAACGACAGCGTTGCCCCGGCTTCAGCGCGGTAAGCGCCCGTGCCAGTGGCCGCGCCGGCGATTGACAACACACCGTTCGTCGCGCTGACCAGCAATGTATTAGCGAGCGTGCTTCCAGCCGAACCGAGCGTGCCGTAGCCGCTGATTGTTCCGTCATTGTTGAGCGTTCCGGCTTTCACAATTCCGCCAGCCATCACCACGCTACCAGCATTAGTCATCCAACCGGACCCGGTTGCGCCAATCTTCAGAGTCGCGCTGTTGGTAATCATCCCGGTGCTAGCGTTAAACATGGTCCCGTTCACCACCAGCGTTCCGTTCGTCGCATCGAGATACGCCGCGTTCGAGAAGTTCGCATCAATCGTACTCGTATTACCGAAGTTGGCAATGTGGCCGTAGTTAACCAAATTCGCGGCATTCAATGTGCCACCGTTGAAGTTAATGCTCCCGTCAGTCGGATTGGTCACACTCAGTAGCGCGCCAATGCCAAAGCGCAATGTGCCGCCGGTAATAAATACATTCTTACTGGTACCGAGGCTGGAGCCGGCACCACCAATGCCGTTGTTCAATGAACCCGCGATGAGCGTACCGGCATTGACAATGGTGTCGCCGCTGTAAGTATTGACACCGCTCAAGGTCAGCGTGCCACTGCCCTGCTTGGTCAGCGAGCCGGTACCACTGAGAGCGCCGCTATAGGTGCTACTGCGGTTGTTCCCACCCACAACGAGATTAACCTGTCCACCAGATGTGTTGGTCAAGCCAAGATCCACGCTACCAGCCAATCCACCTAAGTAGGCGGTGCTGATATTATTAGTGAAGACCACCGCACCAGGCACCGTGTTACTGAGTGTGCTACCACTGAGTCCGTAGCTGTTCGCAATGAATAGCGACCCGTTATTCACAACCGTCGCACCGTTGTAGGTATTGGAACCACCGAGAATCAACGTAAATGTTCCGCTCTTGGTCAGGCTACCACTGCCGCCAGTGCTGTTGATGTTTCCAGACAGCGTGACCGTTCCGCCGCCACTGCCACCAACTGACAACGTGCTACCCAGCGTCACATTATTCGAAATCACAAATCCGCCATTACCGTTCTGGTTAATCTCCGGAGCCAGCCCAATGAAGGTGAATGGATTGCCGTCCACAGTCTGAACTACACTTGTGTTGCTGTTGGTCAGAACGATACGCTTGGTCAGCAAGTTTGTGAAATCAAGGGTTGCCGTGTATGGGATGGCCGTCGATCCACCAAAATACAGCGCAACGTTTGTTGTGCCGTCAGCCGGACGCTTACTGCCAATCCAGCTATTTGAACTACTGAAGTTGCCAGTGACATCCGTCCAAGTGGAGATATTAGCACTGTTATAGCTCAGCACCAGATTGGTTCCCCCTTGCAATGACAGCTGGAAGTCGCCGTCGCTCGCATTCTTGAATTGCGCTGTATTGAGGACGATGTCGGCCAGATTCAAGTTCGTCAGCGACTGGCCGGTGGCAATGGTTAACGCGTAATCTATCGCGCTGTTAAAGTTGGCGGCCTGACCGGGGCTACTGCCGTTGAGCGTAGCGATATCAATCGTGAATGGATTCGTCGCTGATGCACTGGTAGACAACGTGCCCAGCACATTCAACCAATCCCAACCACTGCTACTGCCTTGGGTGCCGGCGAAGTTATTAATATCCCAGACAAACTGACCGCCACCTTGCCACACGGTATTACCACTGATTGTCATGGTGCCCGGCGTGCTACCTAGGCCAAGCGTGCCGCCATCCTGAACAATTACCGATCCTGTGCCACCGGCAACGACAATGTTCGCCGCGCCCTTCAGCGTACCGTTATTAGTCACAATCAGGTTGTTTTGGAATGTGGCCGTACCGCCGGTGATTAGATTCAAGGTCGCCGCACCGCTGCCATTGCCGACCACAAAGTCTGTGTTATTGCTAATGACCGCGTTCTTGACGGTCAACGTCCCGCTATTCAAGGCCAACTGGCTGACAGTATTGACTGAGAAATTAGTCGCCGTGAGACTGCCACCGTTCAAGACCAACGCCCCGTTCCCGACTATTACATTGCCGAGAGTGCTGCCCGTGCCGGTCAACGTCAACGCACCGCTACCGACTTTGTCCAAGGTACCGGCGCCGCTGATTGCACCAGCAAAGGTCGTACTCGCGTTATTGAATCCGACTTGGAGTGCGTTCGTATTGACATTCACTTGGCCGCTGCCGGTCAACGCATCAATTGTTCCGCTCGTCGAGAAGTTGACCGTGCCGCCGCTTACTGAAACCCCCACCACATTCGTCAGCACACCGACATTCGCCCAGTTGAATTGACCACCGGTCACGGTCAGGTTCGTGCTCGCTAACGTTCCGCTCACCGTCAATGTCCCGCCGCTGACCAATGTGTTGCCGGTATAAGAGCTGACGCCGCTCAATGTTTGTGCCCCGCTGCCACTCTTGGCGAACGACCCAACACCAACAATCGCACCCGCAAAATTGCCGCTACCGCTGACCGTCAATCCAGCATTGCTAATCGTGCCACCGGTGCCGTTGAGCGAACTGACTGACACCGCATTACCGTTCTGATCGAAGATGCCACCGTTAACCGTCAAGGCGGTGCCGTCCAACACCGCACCGTACACACCCAGTCGCAGCGTGCCGTTCTGCACTACTGTGCCACCGCTGTAGGCATTGCTATTGCTCAAGGTCAGATTGCCAGTACCGGTCTTGGTCAAGCCGCCGGCGCCGCTAATCACACCGCTGTATGTGGAGTCGTTATTATTTGCGCCAACGCTCAACGCCACGCCAACCGCACCGTTGGTCAAACCAAAGTTGCCAGTTCCAACCAAACCACTGAAGTTCGCGCTATTGACCGTGAACGCGATGCCATTGTTGGCGGTGGTATTGCTGACCGTGCTGTTCTGCACCGCATTCGCATTGCCAACCACCAACTGCCCACCGTTAATCGCCGTCAACCCGGTGTAGGTGTTGGCGCCATTCAATGTCAATGTGCCGCTGTCGTCAGCGAACGTCGCGCCAGTGCCGGCGATAACACCTGAAACTGTCAATGTTCCGTTTGTCGCCCGCAGCGAGCCGGTGCTCACAACCGCCGCACCAATGACGCCGCTGCCAGTAATCAGCGTCGTGTTGGTCACAACTGAACCGCGCAAGCCGCCGCCAGCCAATGTAACCGTCCCGTTATTCTGCCAATCCTGCTGGACATTCAACGTGCCAGAACTGGCAATATTAACACTGCCGTTCTGCACCGGTGCCAACGCCAACGTCAGCGTTCCGCCAGTCGCCGTCAGCGTGCCGCTATTGATGACCGCTGCGCCGATGACGCCGTTGCCAGTAATCAGCGTCGTGTTGGTCACAACTGAACCTCGCAAGCCGCCGCCAGCCAATGTAACCGTCCCGTTATTCTGCCAATCCTGCTGGACATTCAACGTGCCAGAACTGGCAATATTAACACTGCCGTTCTGCACCGGTGCCAACGCCAACGTCAGCGTTCCGCCAGTCGCCGTCAGCGTGCCGCTATTGATGACCGCTGCGCCGATGACGCCGTTGCCAGTAATCAGCGTCGTGTTGGTCACAACTGAACCTCGCAAGCCGCCGCCAGTCAATGTGACCGTTCCGCTATTCTGCCAAGCTTGTTGGATATTCAACGTGCCAGAGTTGGCGATATTAACATTGCCGTTCTGGTCCGGCGCGACGTTCAGCGTCAGTGTTCCGCCAGTCGCCGTCAGCGTGCCATTGTTCACAACCGCCGCACTGATGACGCCGTTGCCGGTCAGCAACCCGGCGTTGGTCACCGCTGAACCGCGCAACCCGCCGCCAGTTAACGTGACCGTTCCGCTGTTCTGCCAATCTTGTTCGACGTTCAGCGTGCCGGCACTGGCAATCGTAACGCTGCCGCTCTGCACCAGAGCCAAGCTGAAATCCAGCGTGCCGCTGTTGACCAATGTCGTGCCGGTTAGGGTTTCTTTGGCCGTCAGCATCGTCGTCCCGCTGCCGTTTTGAACCAATGTGCCAGAGCCGGTAATCAAGTTGGTGACGATGTAGGTGTCGCTACGGCTGAAGACCAAGTTGGCATTGTTGGTGACGTTACCAGTGCCGAGATTGCCGCTTGTGCCGTTGACACCCACTTGCAGCGTACCGCCGTTGATCAATGTTGCGCCGCTGTAGGTGTTCGCACCGGTCAACCACCACGTTCCGCTGTTGGTCTTGACCACGTCGAGATTGGCCGCGCCGCCATCGGCAATGCTACCGGAGATTGTGCCATTGGCGTTGCCGGCTAGAATCAGATTCAAGTTGCTCGCGGTGGCGTTCGTAATCGAACCAGACACTGTCAAGCTGCCACCGGCGACCACCAACGCGCTGTCACCCTTCAGCGCAATCACGCCTTGCAGCTGGTTGTTGCCGGCTTGGTTGAGAACACCGGTCGCGCTGTTGCTCACCAAGAAGCCGATATTCGCACCGAGTGTGACGTTGTTGGACAAACCAATCGAGCTGACGTTACCGGCGTTGGTCGCGATAATCTGCTTGGTGCCGGCACCAAATGCGCTGGAGTTGGCGGCCACAACCTCGCCGCTCTTGACGTTGATATTAGCGGTGAAGGTATTCGCGCCAGTGAGCGTGACCGTGCCGCCATTAACCACACTGACCGTGCCGCTACCAGCCAACAGATTGCCGACGGTGTAAGCATCGCCACGGGCGAAGACCAAATTCGCGTTATTCGTTACTGTGCCGGACCCGAGCGAGCCACTGGTGCCGCCATCGCCCAGCTGCAACGTGCCGCCATTGACAATCAGCTTACCGGTATTGGTGTTGTTCCCACTCAGCACAACCGTGTAGGCGCCGGTCTGCGTCAAGTTGCCGGCGCCACCGAGGATGCCCGCCAATGTCAGCGTGCCACTGCCGGAACCGCCCAGGCTAACGTTATTGCCCAACACCAAAGCGTTGGAGATTACGAAGCTACCGATTCCGTCCTGCTCAATCACTGGCGCGACACCGGCCAGCGAGATGCTGTTACCGGTGATGTACTGCGTCACCGCTACGGCATTGGTCAGGGTAATCTGTTTGGAGACCAAGCCGGTCAGGTCATTGTTGGCGGTGTAACTACCAACCGCCGAACCGCCGAAGAACAACGCCACGTTGGTGGCGCCAGTCGCCGGCACCAACCCGCCCTGCCAGTTACTGGCGGTGCTAAAGCTCCCGGATGCATCCGCCCAAGTGAAGCCGTTAACGCCGACATAATTCAGCATCAAATTCGTTCCACCGGCCACCGTCAAGGTCCAGAGGCCATCAAATGTGTTAACAAAACCGCTAGTGTTGAGTGTCAGCGCATTGGTGAAGAAGCCACCACTGGCCGTCGCGATCGAGAAGCTGTAGTTATTATCGCTGTTGAAGTTCGCTAGCGATCCGGCAGCATTGCCCGCCGTCAGCGAGGTGATATCGATAATAAACGGATTCCCACTTGTCGCCGAGTTAGTGAACAATCCATTGACCCGCAACAAGTCCCAACCGGTGCTACTGCCTGCCGCGCCGGTCAGACTATTGATTTCCCACAGGTAATTCCCGCCGCCGTTCAGCGTCAACGCGCCGTTGACCGTCAATACTGCCGGGCCGCTGCTCGTGCCGGGCGAAATCGTCGCGCCATTCTGCACCACCACACCGGAGCTGCCGTTGGCCGCAATCGTGCCCGTGCCGGCCAAGGTGCCGAGACTGCTCACCACCAGATTGCTCTGGAAGGTAGCGGTGCCACCCACGACCGTGAACCGCGCCGCGCCACTGCCATTACCGATCACAAAGTTCGCGGTATTGCTGACGACAGCGTTATTAACCGTCAACGTACCGGTATTCAGTGCGAACTGGCCGCCGGCATTGACATTGAAATTCGTCGCCGTGAGACTGCCGCCGCTCAAGGCCAGTGTTCCGCCATTGACCGCCACATTACTGAGAGCGTTACCGGTCCCGGTCAGCGTCCACGTGCCGGTGCCAACCTTGCTCAACGTCCCGGCGCCGCTCACTGTTCCAGCAAAGTTCGTGCTCGCTCCAGCAAATCCGACTTGGAGCGTGTTCGAGGTGACGTTCACTTGTCCAGCGCCGGTCAACGCGTTAATCGTTCCATCCGTCGAGAATGTAATCGTGCTGCTATTGCTGACCGTTACCGCTACGACATTGGTCATCGCGCCGGCGTTGGCCCAGTTGAACACGCCGCCAGCCACAATCAAATTCGTGCTCGCCAACGTGCCGCTCACGGTCAACGTCGCGCCATTGACCAAGGTGTCGCCAGTGTAGGTATTGTTACCGGTCAAGGTTTCGGTTCCACTGCCACTCTTGGTCAACGAACCACTGCCGCTCAACGCGCCGTTGTAGGTGCCGCCACCATTCAACGTCAGCGCCAAGCCGGTGCTATTCGCCACATTCACCAAGCTGACATTGCCGGTACCGGTCAAGCCCGACACGGTCGCCGTGTTCAGATTGCTGAAGGTCAATCCGCCATTGACCATATTGCTGACTTGGCTGGTGCTCAGCGCATTCGCGTTGGCGACGACGACTTGACCACGCTGGATGATGGTATTGCCACTGTAAGTATTCGAGCCGCCCAAGACCAACGCATACGCACCGGTCATTGTCAGGCTGTAACCGCCGCTGATTGTCCCGTCCACCCGCACGCCGCCGGTATTGGTGCCATCAAAGGTCAGATTGTTGGCCAACACCAGACCGTTCGAGATTACGAACCGACCGGTCCCGTTCTGTTGAATATCGGGAGCGATACCTGCCAACGTTATGGAGTTGCCGACAATGTATTGCGCGGAGGCGGAGCTGTTCGTAAATATAATCCGCTTGGTAACCAAGTTACTGAGATCATTGCTGGCGGTGTACGACTGGCCAACGCTACCGCCAAACGTCATCACGACATTGGTGGTGTTCTGCGACGGAACCATTCCACTGGCCCAGCTACCGACCGCACTGAAGTTGCCGTTCGCATTCTGCCAGACATTATTGGTCATGCCCGCGTAATTCAGCACTAGGCCGCTGCCAATCGTCTGCAGCGACCAGGTACCGTCATTTGCCGGCAGATTGGTCAGCACCAAACCGATTGAGCTGAGATCCAGCGAACCCATACCGCTCGTGGCCGTAGCAATCGTAAAGGCATAGTTAGCATCCCGATTGAAGTTGGTCGAACCGGTCGAGTTAACATTAATCGAGAATTGCGCGAACGCCGTCGCGGTATTGGACAACAG
>JBAWWR010000031.1:0-22485 GCA_037146675.1 Verrucomicrobiota bacterium
CCGACGCGCTCGTCACGCCCGAAGGCATCAAGCCGGAATGGTACTTCCTCTCGACTTATCAACTGTTGAAATACTTCCCGAAGACGATTGGGTTGTTTGTATCGCTGATTCCACAAACGCTGCTCTTGATCTGGCCATTCTTAGATCGCACCCCGGAGCGCCATCCGAAGAAGCGCCCGGTCTCGGTGACGCTTGGAGTGTTGGCGCTATTGCTGGCGATTGCGTTCGGCATTGTTGGCTATATGTCCGAACGCACAATCACCTGGCGCGGTCAACGCTACGAGATTGATGTGCTCGGCCGGCCGCACCACGTTGAAACAGCTACCGGCAAGCCTGAACACTAAACGTTTTTATGTGATGTAGGGCGGACTCGCGCTACCCACGACGGGTAAGCTTTAAGCCGCCGGTTTAACGGCTTTGGCGTGGAAAAGGCTTTGACCCTGTTCTGGAATTTTGTATAAGTACCGGCAGGTTGTTCCCCGCAGCCGGTAACAAGGAGACAGTTGAATGAATGTAGTAATGGCGACAGGCTTGCTCTGGGCTTTCGAGCAAGCCGATATGCAGGGCAAGGTCATCGTGGTATTGCTGTGCATTGGCTCGGCGTTGACATGGACGCTGATGCTCTCAAAATGGCAACAGTTTCGTCGTGCCAAAAAAACCGGCACTGCCTTCCTGACCCAGTTCCGTCGCGAACGCGATCCGTTACACCTCTTCATCAATAGTTACCAATTAGCCGACTGTCCGCTCTATAACATTTACCGGCTCGGCGCAGAGGAAGTCTCATCCAGATTTGGTAATAGCGGTAAGCGTGCCGCCGGTAACTTCAAGACCTTGCTGGCCGGCGAGAACGACACCGTCGTCAAAGAAACCGGCGTGGTCAACCTCGACACACTCCGCAACGTTCTAGGTCGCGCGATTGACAGCGAAGTTCTCCAGCTCGAACAGCACGTGAGCTGGCTGGGCACTGCCGTCCAAGGTGGCCCGTTCCTCGGCTTGCTCGGCAGCGCGTGGGGCGTGATGAGCGTGTTTGCGCAAATGGGTATTTACGGCACCGTCCGCCTCGGCGCGGTCGCCCCCGGCATCTCGGCGGCCTTGCTGGCAACGGTCGTCGGTCTGCTCGTCGCCGTGCCGTCGTTGTTCGGCTACAACTGGGTCGCGCAACGCATCCGGCATCAGACGATGGAGCTGGAAAATTTCGCCGACGAATTCTTGTCGGCTGTCGAACACAATTACACCACGTAAGCCATGAACCGGACCGTCAGTCGCACCCGCCGCTACGGGCAAATGCACGAGATCAAAGAGATCAACGTGATGCCGTTGGTGGATTTGCTGCTCCAGCTATTTATTGCCGTAATCATCTTCTTCCCGGTCGTCGAATACGGCATGAACATCAATCTGCCCAAAGGCACAACCGATACCATCAAACGCGAGCAAACCCGCACGCTCGCCGTCGACAAAGCCGGCAATATTTACCTCAACGACGTCCGCAAAACTATTCCGCAGCTCAAGACCGACCTCGCCGCCTTGTCCCGGCACACTCCGCCGATTACCATTCTCGTCAAAGCCGACGAAGCCAACAATTACGGCAAAGTCATGGACGCCCTGAAGTACCTGCACGCCGCCAAAATCACGCGGATCGCCTTGATGACGCAGGAAGAAAACGCACCGAAGTCGGGCCGGTAATGACTGCGCCCGACAAACGGTACCGGCGGAATTTCTTCATCGCGCTGGTGCTCCACGTCATCGTGATTGCCGTCCTCATCGGCTGGGAACAGTTTCTTTCTGATGCCAGCGAAGCCCGGCCCAGCGGTGAAATCGTCGAGGCCATCTTACTCGGCCAACCACCAGCCGGAACTGGCACCGGATTTGGCGAATATAAGACACCAGAACCTGCCGGCAATCCGCCGCCGGCACCAGCGTCCAAGGCTGAACCAGCTCAAAATTTAGCCGGCGACGAAGTCGCAGCGCCCGACCCAAAACCCGTCGCGCAGCCCAAGGCCGATCCCGGTGAGGTCGCCATTCCGAAAAAGTCGCCCACCAAGAAACCGGTTGCCGAACCCAAATCCGCAGTCGCCAGCACCGGTAAGAAATCAACCACTAATACCACTACCAAAGCGGCGTCCACTACCGGTACCGGCAAAGGTTCCAGCGCGGAAGCAATTAAAAACCGGTTTGCAAATGCACTCAAGTCGTCACCTAACGGCACACCCTACGGCGATGGCAAACCAGCCGGTGGTGGCACCAGCAAGAGCGGCAAGATGGGTTCACCGAATGGCCGGGAAGACGGTGTGGTCGGCGGTATCGGGCAAGGCACGCCGTATGCGAGCTATTATACGCACATTCACGACGTTTTGTACGAAGCCTGGGAACAGCCCGGCACCGCGCTCGCCAAACAGCTGATGACGACCGTCGCATTACGCATCGCGCGCGATGGCTCGGTAATCGAGGCGACAGTCAAGGTTGGTTCCGGCAACAAGCTGATGGACGACTCGGTGTTGGCGGCAGTGCGCAAAGTACAACGGCTCGAGCCACCGCCGGATGGGTTGATGCGCGGCGCGTCGGTAGTCATCGCAGTTAACTTTCAAGTGGAGGGATAAATATGAAAAATTGGTTCTGGTTGGCGGTGTGTTTGCTGGCGACCGGCGCGCAGGCACAGGTGGACATCAAAAAGAATTTCGTGAAGAAATCTGTCGTGGTCACCAGCTTTGCCGGTGGCGCGAATGTGTCGGATGTGTTGAAGAACGATTTGCGGCTGTCCGGTTCATTCGACATCAAAGCGACCGGCGAATCCGCGGATTATCTAGTGACTGGCAGTGCGGATGGCACCGGCGTGAAGTGTTTTGTGACGCAACCAGCCACAAAAAACTCTGTGCTAGCACGCGCTTATCCCAGCGCCGGCAACCCGCGCACGACGGCGCATATCATCGCCGACGACATCGTGCAGACGGTGACCGGCCAGCGGGGAATTGCGCAGACAAGAATCGCATTCATCTATTCACCAAAGCGCGGCGTGAAGGAATTAGCCGTGATGGATTACGACGGTTGCAACGTCCGCGTCCTCACCCACGATGGGAAAATCAGCGGCCATCCGCGCTGGTCACCGGATGGACAGAAGATCGCGTACACGAGTTATTGGAAAGGCTTTCCGGATGTGTTGGAAGCGGACTTGACGACCAACCAGCGCCGGGTGATAGCGAATTTTTCCGGCGTGAATTCAGGCGCGGATTATTCACCGGACGGCCAGACAATCGCGTTGACGTTGAGCAAAGATGGCAACCCGGAATTGTACACAATGAACACCGGCGGTGGCGGATTGCGCCGCTTGACAAACACGAAAGGTGCGGAGTCGTCGCCGACTTGGTCGCCGGACGGCCAGACAATTGCTTACGTCAGTGATGATCGCGGTTCACCGCAGGTTTACACGATTAGCCGGTCCGGTGGTGAGCCGACGCGGTTGACAGTGTCGCCGTCGTACAACACGGAACCGGTGTGGTCGCATCCACCAGCGGGTTCGGATATGAAACCAATGTTGGCCGTGACATCGCGGGTGGGTGGTGGATTTCAGGTTGGCGTGTACGATCCCGGCACACAGGCCGTGACATCCAAGGCGGCCGACGGCGATTGCACCGACCCGACTTGGGCACCCGACGGCCATCATCTAGTGTTTGCAAAGCTACGGGGTTACCGGTCGCGGCTGTATCTGCTTGACGTGCGAACAAATGAGCAAGTAGAATTGCCAACGTTGGAAGGGGAATCATCAGAACCGGCCTGGGGGCCGTGGCGCTGATGCAAATAGAAACATATTTCGAGGAGAAAAGCTGACCATGCGTAAACAATTCACAGCACAAGTTATTGCACTAACACTCGTCGCCAGTTTCAGCCTGACCGGCTGCAGTTGGTGGCATAAACATTTCGGGCCAAAGCCAGCACCCGGCCAGACCAGCGGCGCCAAACCAGGCCCCCTCGGATCAGGCCCCGGTACTGACCTCGCGATCAGCGAACGCCCAGAGCTGACCGGCACAATGGATCGCAGCCAATTTGCCGCGCAAGCCGTGTATTTTGAGTACGACAGCGCGAAAATCAAGGCGAGCGAACAAAGCAAAATCGCCGCCGTTGCTGCGGCGTTGAAGGGCACCACCAAGAAGCTCATCGTCGAAGGTCACACCGACGAACGCGGAACGGCAGAATACAACCGCTCACTCGGCGAAAAGCGCGCCCAATCGGCCCGCGAAGCGTTGGTTGCGCTTGGCGTAGCGACTGATCGTCTGACCACCGTCAGCTTCGGCAAGGATCATCCGTTGGAACCACTACACGCTGAGTCCGCATGGTCGAAGAACCGGCGTGCTGAGTTCATCGCCGTCGGGCAATAGTTCCGATGCCGGCGTTGACAAAGCCAGTGTGCGAATGTAGCGTGCGGCAGTAGGAAGGAAGCAATTATGGTACTTGCGACACTCAGTGAATGGCACATCGTTTTAGCGTTAATTATTATTCTCCTACTGTTCGGTGGGAAGAAGTTGCCGGAATTGGCTCGCGGTGTTGGCGAGGCAATGAAGGAATTTAAGAAGGCGCAGCGCGACGTACATGATGAGACGCCGCAGTCAAAGCCAGTTGACCAACCCCAAGCGCCGGTAGTCAAAACCGACACGACAAACCCGCAAAAACCGGCCTGAGTGGCTGTGCTAATTCCTGCCGTATTGTCTTGGTTCCGGAAGTCGCAGCCAGCTGACGCGGCAGGCGTTAAGTCGTTTGGGGAGCATCTCGATGATTTACGGGCGATGCTATTCAAGACACTGGCGGCGCTGTTCGTCGGCTTTAATATCTGCCTCGTCTTCGCTAACCGGCTCTTATTCCTCCTTGAGCAACCGCTGTACCAAGTCATCGCCAAGCCCGATCGATTTCTCCAAAGCCTGAACGTCACTGACTCGTTTACGCTCGCCATGAAAATGGCGTTCTATGGCGGGCTTGTTTTGACAATGCCGATTCTATTGTATTTTATCGCCCAGTTTGTCTTGCCGGCACTGAAACCTCGCGAGAAAAAGCTACTCTTACCGGTTTGTTTTTTTGGCGCGCTGCTGTTCCTTGCCGGCGTGGCGTTATGCTTTTTCTGGATCATCCCGCAGACACTCAAAGCCTTTATTAAATACAGCGAATGGATGAACATTGAACCGCACTGGACGGTTGGGAGCTACGTCGAATTTGTCACGCAATTCATGCTGGCGATGGGCTTGACGTTTGAAGTGCCGCTCGTCCTGTTGGTGCTCGTCCAGCTCGACGTCGTCAGTGCGCCAACTGTCCGCAAAGGCCGCAAGGTCTTCATCGCTGTCGCCGTCATCATCTCCGCCGTTATCGCACCACCGGATCCGCTCTCAATGGTGTTGATGGCGCTCCCACTGATCGCGCTGTTTGAGGTCACGATCTGGGTCGCGTGGTTGCTAGACCGGCGGAAACGGCCTCAGCTTTCGCCGTAGTTTTTGCGAAACTTAGACCTTCGACGACGGCGCTGCCGGTTCCACGGGCGCTTCCGGTGTCGCCGGTGCGTTGGATTCCTCGCCGAACATCAGTCGCAAATCGGTCAGCGTTGCCTTCAGCACCTTGGCTTCGTCGGGCGTGAGGTTGCCGGTAGTTTTGCGCTCGACCATTTCGAGCAGGTCAATGAACAACCGGGCGGCATCGAGATTTTTCTCAGCTTTGCCGGTGGCGGGGTTGGCCAACTTGCCGAGCGCTATCAGCGATTGCGTGCCAAACAAGCTAACCAAATCCAGAAACCGGCGTGTGTCTTCGCGTGAACCAATCGGATCTTTTTGAATTTCGGCCATTTTATTTCTCCTTGGTTACCGGACGCACCACTGCGACGGCATTGGGCTTGTCGCTGAAATATCGGCCCACGACCCGCTGGATGTCGGCAGGCGTTACGGCCCGGTATTTGTCGTCCGTTGTCTGAAAGTTTTTATAGCCTAGCCCGTACAATTCGTCGAGCCCGGCGGTCATCGCCAAGCCACCGTTGTCCTGCAACGCCACTTTGCGCTGGCCGATGATGCTGGCTTTGGCGCGGTCGAGTTCGTCGGCGGTGAGGCCGGTCGTCTTGAGTTTCGCCAGTTCAGCAAAGATTTCCTTCTCGCACAGCTCAACCTTCGGCGCGGTCGTGCCGACGTAAAACGCAAAGAATCCCGGCTCGACGCCGGCAAGCTGAAAGGCACCGCAGTAGTAGCACAAGCTCAACTCGTCGCGCAGCCGGACAAACAGCCGGGAACCCAACCCAGAATACGCATCGTGCAGCAAGTCGAGCGCGTACCGGTCCGGATTGAAAATGTCGGCGGTGCTGAAGCCGATGAGCAATACGGCCTGCTCCTTTGGCTTCTCAACTTGCTTGCGGGCTGACACGGCCAGGGCTTCTGCGCCGCCGGTATCGAATGTCGGCTTGCCGGCACGCAGCGCACCGAATTTGGCTTCGATTTTCTGGCGCACGGCCGCCGCGTCGACGTTGCCGAAAACGGTGACGACCATGTTGTTCGGCACGATGTACCGGCGCTGGAAGTCCGCCAGGTCGGCGCGTGTGAGCTTCGCCACCGTGGCCGGCGTGCCGAGTGTGTTGAGCCGGTAGGGATGGCGGGCGTAAATCGTTTCGCGGAGCAATTGCTGACAGGAGCGCAAGACCTGGTCCTGCTCGGCTTTGATTTCGGCAAGTTGCACATCGCGTTCGCGCGCAAGTTTGTCATCCGGGAAGATTGGATTCGCAACCACATCGGCCAGCGTCTCCAAAACGAGGTCGAGGTCATCACTCATCGCGTGGGCGGTGACGCCGAAACTGTTGTTACCGGAAAACGAGTTAATCGAACCGCCGACGGATTCGATGCCGTCGGCAATCTGCTCGGCGGTGCGGGTTGGCGTGCCTTTCAGCAGCATCCGCGACATCAGTTTGGTGATGCCGTTGTTGCCGGCGGTTTCGGCAAGCACGCCGCCCTTGCAAAACACGCCGAGGTCCACGACCGGCAGTTTGCGGTCCTCCCGGACAAGCAGGCGCAAGCCGTTCGGCAACTCAAACTTCTGAATTTCGATACCGGCTTGGATACCGGCAGCCTCGGACGGCTTGGTATTCGTGCCGGTCGGGTCGAGCGAGGTGATTGTCAGATTTTCGTCGGTGAGATATTTCTGGGCGACACGCTGGACCGCGGCGGGCGTGACTTGCCGGAGCGCGACGAGATATTTTTCGGAGTAATCTGGATCGCCAACGAGCAACTCATTTGCGCCGATGTCGGCGGCTTGCCCGGCCATCGTTTTGAGCTTGGAGTAGTGATCGCTCAACGACAGCTTGATGGCTTTAAGACATTCTGCATCGGTGACCGGCTGGGCCTGAAGTTTGCGGAATTCGGCGCGAATGGCGGCAATGGCGGCATCGCGTTTGGCGGGATCAGCCGTCGCCGACGCACCGCAGAGGCCGGGGTAGCCGGGCGTGTAGTTACCGGCGTTAATGGAATGCACGAGGCCTTGCTTTTGCTGCACCTCCCGGTAGAGGCGCGAACTGCGGCCTTGACCGGCAATGATCGCGAGCACGTCGAGCGCCGGCACGTCGGGATCGGTCGCGGCCGGCACGTGCCACGCCAGGTCGAGATGTGTGAGCTGGACTGGCGCGTCTTCGTGGCGTTCACGGCAGCTGACTTGCGGCGGTTCGAGCGGGATGGCGACCGGCTCGACGGTGTTCATTTTAAAATCTTTGACCAGCTCGCGGAGGTGCGCTTCCACGGCGGGGGCGTTGACGTCGCCGACGATGACGAAGATGAGATTGTTCGGCACGTACATTTTTTTGTAGTAGCCGACGACGTCATCGCGGGTGATGCGGTTGTAGATGTCCGGGTAACCGATGACAGGATGCCGGTAGGGGTGCGCAGTGAAGGCGGTGCTCCATTGCAGCCGGTCAGCTCGTCGGCCGGGATCGTCTACACCCATTGCCATCTCGCGGAGGATGACTTGTTTTTCTTTGAGCAGTTCGTCGTCCGGGATGCTGGCATTCATCATGCAGTCGGCCAGAATGTCCACGGCGGTCTGCCAGTTTTCCGCCGGCAAGTCGATGTGGTAGACGGTTTGCTCGAAGGATGTGTAAGCGTTCATGTCGCCGCCGGCACGCTGGACGGCGTGCGGGATGGCGCCGACGGCGCGGGTGGGAGTACCTTTAAAGAGCATGTGTTCGAGCACATGGGAAATACCGGCACCGAGGTATTTGCCTTCGGTGATGCTGCCGGCGCGACACCACGCCTGCGCGCTGACGACGGGCGCGCTGTGGTCTTCGCGGATGAGGATGGTCAGGCCGTTATCGAGGATGGTTTTGCGGACTGGTAAGGTGGATTCAGCGGCCATAGTGCTCGTTCCAAACAATGTCACGGCACCAACAAGCGCGCGCACGGCGGTAAGTTTTCGCATGAGAATCTGCCGGTTAGTTTGAGCCGCTCTTCAGTTTTTTCTTGTTGCCGGCGCGGGACTGTTCCCGGAGCGGCGCGGACGGTGTGACACAGCGGGCAGGAGTTTCGGGCCGGTAAGGACGGACGAACGCTTCGTCGAAGTCGAAGCCATTACGAAAGTCGGCGCGGCTATCCTCTTCGGTTTTGCCGAGGATGCCCTTGTCCACCATGTTGAAAACAAGCTCACCGAAATCTTCGCAACGGCGGATGCCCCAGTAATCGAGCACGGTTTTGGCCATCGGACCGAATTGATCGAGGGCGTATTGGCGGAGGCCGGTAAGTAATTCCTGACCGGTGATATGCCGCTGGACGGGATTGGTTTGCTGATGTTTTTTAAGCGACTTCAGAGTGAAATCCAAACCTTCGCGGACGAACAGGTAGGCATCCCGGTCGTAGCGTGAGTCAGCGGTGCAAATTTCAGTAACGGCTTCGGCGAAATCTTGTTTGTGCATTGTCTAACGTCCCCGTGCAGTTATGTTCGCATCTTGCGGCGGAGAATGCAACTCCCGCCAGCGCTTGACGGCGACACCGAGCACCAGCGCGCCCACTACAAACGCGACGATTAGTTGCTCATGTTTGGTTAGTTTGAACATCGCTAGAGTATTTTTCGGATGCTTGAAGTGGAAAAGCAACAAAAAGCTTTTTGACTTTGGGATGGGGTGTTGCGACACTACTGGCGCATTGGTTGAGCATGGACAATATTGACAACGCCGGCCCTGAGTCGGACGCCCCGGTGACAGCGGTCGCAGCGCCAAAAACGCGCTTGTGGCCGGATATCGGCATGGCCGGGCACTGGGCGGCAGTGGCGGTATTGGGGGCGATGGTGCTGCTGGCGTTTGCGAATACGCTGCACAATACCGGCTTCGCGCTCGACAACAAATTCATCATTCTTGAAGACCCACGGCTGCGCGACACCAAAGCCGAAAACATCCAGCAAATTTTTCAGCAGGATTACTGGTGGCCGAAAGCGGTCAGCGGATTGTACCGGCCCCTGACCACGTTTTCATACATGGTCAACTACAAGGTGTTCAATAACCGGGATACCGCAACCGGATATCATTGGGTGAATTTCTTCATTCACTGGGCGAACGCTGTGCTGGTGTACCTAGCAATATTGATTTTGATGGAGAAGAACTGGCCGGCATTGTTCGCGGCGGCGATCTTTGCCACGCACCCGGTCGTTACTGAATCGGTGACGAACATTATCGGCCGCGCGGATTTGTTCGCCACGCTGACGGTTATGCTGGGCTTCATCTTGTATGCCAAAAGCGCGACCGTCAACGAGGAGCCTGAAACCAAGTGGCCGGCGGTATTGGGGTTAAGCGCGGTTCTGGCTGCGTTAATGGGCTTTTGTTATCTGCACCGTTTTCATCTGTCGGCCTTGCCGTCGATGTTGCAGGCGACAGGCTGGGTGGTGGTCGGCCTCATCGGCATGGCGGTGTGTACATTGTTAATCAGCACGATGACAGCCGGTGTGCGATCGGTGTTTTGGCTGTTGCTGCTGACACTGGTCACAACGGTCGGCGTGTTCTGCAAGGAGAGCGCGGTGGTGGTGCTCGGCGTGCTGATGCTTTACGATTTCACTTACCGGATGCGGAAACTGCATTCGAATTGGCTGGTCAACTTGGTGCAAAACTTCTGGGGCTTCTTTTGGAAAGGCTATCTAGCGCTGGTGCCGCCGTTTTTTGCACTCTGGTATGTGCGCTCCTGGGTCTTTGACCAACTCCGTCCGCCGGAACTGCCATTTGTGGACAACCCGCTAATTAGCGCGGATTTTTGGGGCGTGCGGCTGACAGCCATTAAAGTTCTCGGCAAATATCTTTGGCTTCTGGTGTGGCCGCAGACCTTGTCCTGCGATTACTCGTACAACGAAATTCCAATTGTGTCGCACGCCTTCAATTCGTGGGAAGATATCAAATCAATTGTGGCGCTGGTGGTGCTGGTGGGATTGGTCATGCTCGCCATTTACAATTACCGGCGCAACCGGGCCGTCTTCTTCTTCATCATGTTCTTTTTCGGCACAATCCTCCCGACTGCGAATATTCTCAAGATCATCGGCAGTATCATGGCGGAACGTTTTCTGTATCTGCCGTCATTGGGCTTTGCCGGGTGTGTGGTGATTGCCGTCTACGCCACTTGGCGAAATATTGCGTCGCAATTAGACATCTCCGGCTGGGCCAAACGCATCTGGCTGCAAGTTGCCGCCCGCGGCACGCTGGCCTTGATCGTCTTGCTCCTCGGCGCCCGCGCCTTCAAACGCAATTATGACTGGGAGAATGACGTCAGCTTGTGGACGCAGGCCGTGGAAGCGTGCCCGAATAGCTTTAAGACCCATAAATCCCTCGCCTACGCGCTCTACGAAAAAGATTCCGAATACAAACACATTGACCGCATCATTGACGAAGGCGAAAAAGCGGTGCAGGTCACTGATAAAACGCAAATCGTGTTCCTCCACCTTGGCGCTTATTACCGAATCAAAGGCGACCTACTCGCCCAACGCGCCGCCGACGGCACCCTGATCGCCTCTGCCGCCAGCCTGCCGTGGTACCAGAAATCTGTGACCACCCTCGAGCGCGCCGTGCCGCTCGACCACGAATTTAACGACGACAACCGCCGCAAAGAACTCCTCCGCGGCCGCAAGCTCAGCGAAATTACCGATATCGGCAACCACGAAATTTACTGGAATCTGGGCCTCTCGCACATGCGGCTTGGCAACTACGACGACGCGCTCAAAGCCTACCAATATATGGGCCATCTCGCGCCGGCCAATCCTGATTCCTATCAAAGCATCGCCTCCGCTAACATCGCTGCCGGCCGGAACGAAGACGCCGCCATCTCTCTGCTCCAAGCCTTACTTCTCGACGGCGGCCGCCAAGAACCGTTGCGCTATCTCGTCGAGATTTACCGGCAAATCGATCGTGACGGTTGCGCCATCATTTTCGCCCCCGGCCACCCAGTCGCCCAACTCAACGCCGACTGTCCGCTCGTTAAAACCCACATCTGCCGCGCCTATGCCGGCCTGAACCGCATCTTTCTCGACGCCCACCAACCCGCCCTTGCCCAGCAAACTCGCGACAACGCGCTCAACAACTACAAGTGTTCCGCTACTCTCTTCGACCGTCCGCCGGTGGTTGAAACGCGCTGACCATGCGCTGCGAAACTTTCGCCCCGCTGGCCGGTTATCCACACGGCTTCACTCTGCGCGATGCCTCGGACGACACGCGGACCAACGACTTTCCACAGCAAATCGCCCACACCCACGGCTTCACCAGTTTCGCAATGGCCGAGCAGATTCACGGTGCCGGCGTCGCTGTCGTCCGACAACCTGGCCTGGTCGCCGGCGTAGACGCGCTCATCACCCGGCAACGCGGCTTGCCGCTGATTATTCGTTGCGCTGACTGCGCGCCGGTCTTCCTTATCGACCGCGCCACGCCTGGTATCGCGCTGATTCACTCCGGGAAGCGCGGCACACTGGCCAATATTGTCGCCGCCACCGTTCAAGCCCTGCAGCCGCGCGATTGTTGTGCATTTATCGGCCCGTGCATTGGTCCGTGCCATTACGAAATGGATTTATGGGCCGACATTGAGACGCAATTGCGCAACGCAGGCATCGGCGAGATTCACAATCCGCGCTGCTGCACCGCCTGTCATCTTGACCGGTATTACTCCTACCGCGCTGAGCGTGGCCAAACCGGCCGCATGTTCGGCCTGCTCGCGTTGCCAATCTAACCGAGCCCACCGCGCGGGCCGTCGCCATTAGAAATGGCGCCGGTAATTCTTGTAGGCGGCCTCGAATTCCGCGAAATCTTTATACCCGTAGATTTGCAATGCCACTGCGACATCGTTGGTGGCAATCATCGACTCCACAAATTTCGGCAACCGCGTCGCGCGTTCCGTTGTTCGTGTCAAGAAATCCACCATGATGGCGGCTTCGGCGTAGAACGCCTTGATCTGCTCAAGCTGTTCTGGATATTGTTTGGCCTGGAACAACTGGTCAAGATGATACGGCCCTGTCAGGCTCATCTGTTGCCGGAACTGTGTCAAAGTGCTGGTCTTGCGCTGACCGAAGTATTCCGCGACGCCTTCGTTCAGCCACAGTGGTAGATGCCACCGGTAGAACCGGTTTAAAATCAGGTGCGTCATCTCGTGCGCCTGCACTTTGCCTTTGCTGTCGAACCGGCCCTCCTCGCTCGCCGCGAGATAAAAGAACTCATCACCCCGCGTCACGCCACCGGCCCATTCCCTCTTAATCTTGCCGGTGAATTGCTTCCAGTCGGTCGCATCGTTGAAGGCGAACACTTGCGATTTCTTACCGGCGAGCAAATCCGGCCGGTTGCCGAAGAACTCCTTGATCTCGGTGTAGAACACTTCACTCCGCCGCGCGACCTTTTCGCCATTGCGAAAATAATGGACAATGAAATGCTCCGTTTCGCCGTGCTTCCACTTCGGATGTTGAATCCCCATTGCTAATGCGCCCCAATCGGACATTGCAACCGACGAAAGATCGTCGAGATTTTTCTCCTTAAATGAATCTTCAGCGTTGCCGGCACGAAGCAGCCCAACCCCCGCCAGCCACAATACAACGATGCAAATCCAGTGGTTCATGCCAGATGTTTTCACTTCAGCGCCTGCCTTCCCGAAGATAAGCGTCGTAGATGCGTAGCAATTCGGCCACGCTCCAAGCTTGTGCAAAGCAGCCGACCGGCCGGTGCGGCGGATCGCCATCGAAGATTTCCGAGACCGAACAGAGCCCGGCCTCAGTGAGATGCGCAAGCAAGTGTTGAATGATGCCCGCCATCGCTTTGCGCTGCGGCCTGCCGGTGCCATAGACGCGGGCATACGCGTCGCAATACGAACCGATGAGCCACGGCCAGATCGAACCCTGATGTGAAGCACAGTCGCGCTGCCAACGATTGCCGGTGTAACGCTGGCAATACTTCTCGTGACTGCGCGCCAGTGTCCGCAGCCCGTATGGCGTCAGCAAGTGTTTGGTCACGCAATCGAGAACAGCCTGCTGTTGCGTTTTGTCGAGCGGCGAATGCGGCAGACTGACCGCGAAGATTTGGTTGGGGCGGATGGTTGGATCGCGGAAATCGCCTTGCACGACGTCATAGAGGCAACTGCCGGCGGCGTTCCAAAAGGTTTTCACGAAACTGCTGGCCACTTGGTCGGCAAACTTGCGCAGCAGGCCGGCCGCCGGACTGTCGACAGCTAATTCCTCCTCCAACTCGGCCAACATGAGCAGCGCGTTGAACCACAGCGCGTTGATCTCGACCGGCTTTCCGTGCCGGGGCGTCGGCACAAAGCCGGCAACTTTTATATCCATCCACGTGAGTTGCGTCCCAGTCTTCCCAGCACTGATCAAGCCATCCTTGTCTGCGAAAATATCATACCGTGTGCCGTCCCGGTAATTCCTAACCACGTCGCGCAGCGCCGGTAATAATTCCTTGGCGCCGGCCGCATCACCGCTGGCTTTCCAAAACTGCCACGTCGCCACCACGAACCACAACGACGCATCCACTGAATTATATTCGGGCTTCTCGCCGCCTTCGGGAAAAACATTCGGAATCAACCCACGCTCACGGCGGCCAGCGAACTGGCGCAGGATTTTTTTTGCCAAGTCAAACTTACCGGTCGTTAGCGTCAATCCCGGCAATGCCACCATTGCGTCGCGCCCCCAATCGCTCTCAGCCGGGAAGCCGGCCAGCACCGTCGCGCTCGTTTGGTCACGCTTGGCGATAAATGAATCGGCGGCAATCAATAACGCTTGGCGTGTGGGGTCGGTCTCGCGCTCGTAAATTTTTCGCCGCTGCCGTTCCCCGGCCAGCAAAGCTTCGGCATTCACGCCGGCCTTCTCTTCGATCGTGACCACGATATGCGTGGTTTCGCCTTTGCGAAGCTTGAAAGTTAATTCAAACGGCGTAAACAAATCTTCCTCACTCGCCTCGCCGCAGTCCTGTTCAACCGGATAGTGGAAGCGTTGATACCAGTCGGCTTTCACATCCACACCTGTCGGCACCGCGTGGAAAAACAGCCGGGGCAATTCCCGGTACGGCTGCACCGCCAGCACGCCGGCGCGGCGCTCGACCGCAAAGTTTACGTTGGCGTTGCGCGCGGTGAGTGCGCCAGCTTCGCGGAATGCCAGCAGCGGGTGCAGTTTTAGCTCCACCGGACCGTCGCCAAGGTTCCGGTAGCTCACCACCACCGTGTGCTCGCCGTGGATCAGACAAATGCTGCGCTCAATTGTAAAATCGTGGCTCACATACCGGAACGTCGGCCACGGGCGGAGTCGGAATTCCGTTTGGATATTGAACCCGTGCGGAAAAACGGTGCCGGGATAAAGATTGGTGGACAGATGAAAATCTTGCCCATTGCTACGGACCCGATCCTCAAATTTCGATAAGAGCACATACCGGTCGACCGGCGGCATCAACGCGGCGACGAGCCACCCGTTGTGCCGGCGCACATTCGCGCCGATGATAGTCGAGGACGCGAACCCGCCGAGGCCGTTGGTTTCGAGCCATTCACGGCCAAGCGCGTGCTTCAGGTTCTGACAATCTGCCGGTCCAAAAACCGTGCGCATACCGGCAATCTAATGCTTCACGGTTGCGCCGGGAAGCAGAATTGTGGACAATGCCGCCATGATTGACCGTTACCTGCAACAGCATCGCGCCCGGTTTCTCACCGAACTCCAACGCCTCATCCGCTTCCCCAGCGTCTCCGGCCAGCCGGCCCATCGCGCTGACGTCCACGCCTGCGCCGATTGGCTCGCGCAACATTTTCGGCACATCGGTCTTTCCGTCACCATCCACAAAACCACCGGTCATCCGATTATCGAGGCCCGCAGCACACCGGTCGCCGGCTTGCCGAACGTTCTCATCTACGGCCACTACGACGTGCAACCGCCGGAACCATTGGAGCTGTGGCGCACGCCGCCCTTCGAGCCAACGGTCCGCGCCGGCAAGCTCTTCGGCCGCGGTGCCTCCGACAACAAAGGCCAATTCTTCGCCCACGTCAAAGCTGTCGAAGCCTTACTGGCGACGAAGCAACCGTTACCGGTAAATGTCACCTTCCTCATCGAGGGCGAAGAGGAAATCGGCAGCGAAGCGTTGATTAAGTTCGTCAAACACCACGCCCGCCGGTTACGTGCCGACTACGTCATCGTATCCGACTCCGGCATGTATGCGAAGGACTGGCCGACATTGACCTATGCGACGCGCGGGATTGCCGCCTTCGAAGTGCGCGTGGTCGGGCCGAATCGCGATCTGCACTCCGGCGTTTTCGGTGGTAGCCTTGCGAACCCGGTCATGGTTTTGGCGCAAATGCTGGCCAGTTGTGTCGATGCCAAAGGTCGCGTCACCATTCCCGATTTCTACGATGGCGTCCGCCCGCTCACCACGAAAGAACGCCGCGCATGGCGCCAACTTCCATTGAACGACCGGCGTTACGCCGCTGAGCTTGGCGTGCCGGCAACAACTGGCGAAGCCGGTTACACCACGCTCGAACGCCGGTGGGCGCGCCCGACGTTTGAGATCAATGGCATCACCGGCGGTTACCAAGGACCCGGCGGCAAGACCATCGTTCCGGCATGGGCCTCCGCCAAAATTACCTGCCGGCTTGTGCCAAACCAAAATCCGAAAATCATCGACCAGCTGGTCGTGAAACATCTGCGCCGTCTCGCGCCGAAATCCGTCCGGATTACTATTGACGCCGGCCACTATTCGCCGCCATTCCTGACCGACACCAACGGCCCTGGTGCGCGCGCCGCGTTAGCCGCATTGGAAACCGCTTTTGGCCGCCAACCGGTCTGCACCCGTGAAGGCGGCACGATTCACATTCTCGAAAACTTTCGCCGGCAGCTAGGTGGCGAAGTCTTGGTCATTGGGCTCGGTCAAGGCGACGACAACTGGCATTCGCCAAACGAAAAGATGGAGTTGGACAACTTCTACCGGGGCATCGCGATGAGCGTGGAACTCCTGCGCCGGCTCAACCCGGCACAACCACCTGCAACGCGCCGGGCTTAACCGAAAATTTAACCGGCGCATCGCCGGCATCTTCGCCATCCAACTCGACCGGCGCCACCAGCCGGCAATTCAACTCCGCCGTTTGGTAATACCGGACGCCACGCAAACCGGTATGCTTGCCAACCAAGATTGCCGGCAGGTACCGGCACAATTCGCGCCAGCCAAATCGCTCGAATTCACACACGTCCAGCAAGCCGTCGTCCAGCCGGGCCTTCGGAAACACCGGCACCTTACCGCCGTAATACCGGCCATTGCCGATCAACACCGCCGCGCCGGGCATCCGCAGTAATTTAAATCCGGCCACGACATAGCTCACCGGCCCAATTATTTTCTTCAGCTTCAAATCTACCGACCGCACCGCCTGCGCATCGAAGCCAACGCCGGCGAGTTGCACAAAGTGACGCGTCTGACCGGCAAACTCCGCGCAACCCAAGTCAATGCGGCGCGTCCGACCGGCTTCAAGCACGCGCCACGCGGCATCAAGTCGCGCCGGTAGGCCAAGCTCCTTCGCAAACACATTGGCCGTGCCGAGCGGCAGCACCCCGAGCGGCACGCCGGTTAAGCCGTTCACGACTTCGTTGATCGTGCCATCGCCGCCGGCAGCCACGACCAGATCGTAATCCCGCGCCGCGGCCGCGATCCGCGTGGCATCACCGGGGCCTTGCGTCGGCGCAAACGTCACACCCTCACGCCGGGTCATCAACCGTTTGGCGTGCCTGGCAGCCGGATTGAAAATCACAAGAATTCGTTTCATGCAGCGCTGGATTTCGGTATCCTATACCCTAACGGAAAGCAATCATGCGAATTATTACCGGAACTGCCCGAGGATTACCGCTGGCGGTGCCACGCGGCGACGCGACGCGCCCGACTTCGGACCGCGTGCGCGAGGCGATTTTCTCCAGCCTCGGCGCGCGTGTGGCCGACGCGGCTGTGTTGGATTTATTTGCCGGCACCGGCGCGCTCGGTCTCGAGGCCGCCAGTCGTGGCGCGCGGTCGGTGGTGTTTGTCGAGTGCTCCAAACCGGCGTTGGCGTGTCTGGCAAAAAATATTGCCGCGATTGCGCCGGCAGCGCAAGTGCGGCGCGGCGAAGTACTGCGCGAGTTGGCGCGACTGACCGGGCCATTCCATTTGATTTTTGCCGATCCACCGTACGGCACGGAGATTGCGCCGGTTTTGGAGGCAATCCAGCAACAGGCACTGCTCGCGCCCGATGGATTGCTGGTGTGGGAATCGGCAAAACGCGACGCGGTGGTGCTGACGGCAGGCTGGCAGTTGTACCGAGAGGCGGTTTACGGCGACACGCGGGTCAGTTACGTGGCGTGCGGTTGATCACGACGCTGTCGGCGACGGTTTTATTGGGAATGGTCACGCGGTCACCGGTCACCGTCCGAATCCGCGTGCTGCGTAGGCCGATGGATTCGACCGTGCCTTCAACCGGATCAATCCGCACCACATCGCCAATCTGAAATGGCCGGTCGGCCAAAATCACCAACGCGCCGAAGAAATTCGCCAGCGTGCTTTGCGCGGCCATCGCCACCGCAATCCCGCCGATGCCCAACCCAGCAAGCACGCTCGTCACCGGCAAGCCAAGGCATTGCGCGGCGGTCAAACAACCGATGATCACGATGAACACCTTCAGCGTCTTGGCCAAGACTGGCAACATCACCGCCGCCAACTGCTCATCACCGTGGAAAAACTTTTTGCCGGTATAATTCTGCAACAAATCCACAATCCGCAGCGCCGAGACCAACACCGCAATGGCGACCGCAATCACTAACCCGGTATCCACCAACCGCACCAACATCACCGGCAAACTGCAAACGCGGACACCTAGATTGAGCATCACCAGCACCGCAGCGATGCGCAGCGGTGTGCGAACAATGCCGTGAATTTGGTCAGCCAAACCGGCGTTGGTGTGAACGGCCATCCGCTTGATCAAGCGCTTGATAATCCAGCCCGTTACCGGCGCCGCCAGAACCGAAAGCAAAATCCAAACCGCACCCGCCAGATAATGCCAGACTGGATGACCAGCCACGATTTTGTTCAGCCCGTCGAACGACTCCAAACTGAGCGCTAGAAATTGGTGTTTCATCGAATCCATGTCAGCTTACACAACCGCCGCCGGCTCCGGCAAGCGGCAAGGCGCGAGCACTGCGTCTGCCATGCCGTGCAGGATTTTTTTGTTGGCCGGGCAAATCGTCGCGAGCACCCCGCCGAGTTTCACCGTGTCGCCGGTCACGAAATAATACGGACACAATCGCACTCGCCCCTGAAATTGCCGGAGCGCGTTCGCCTCGAAATCATAATACTCCGCCGCGACGAGCTTCGACTTTTCAAACCGCTGGAGAATGAACGGATTATCCGGAAAACTGGCGAGTGCCCGCTCAATCGCCGCGCTCCACTCCGCTGCCGGCAGGTCGTGCCCGACGGACACGCCACGCGCGCCCCACGCCTGTTCATGAAACCCGGAAATCTTCAACACTAGCTCGCGCTGCTTCTGCGAAAACCGCGCCATCTCCCGCCAATCATTGATGCCGAGATCCGGAATCACCGCGTGCGGCGGCAATGGCGTCGCGTCCATCAGCCACGTCTGCGGCAGCACCGCCTGCAACGCCCGCAGCGTCGGCTCGCCCAACTGCTCGCGCCAAAATGGCCGGAGCTGTTCCAGCCACAAAAACGCAAACCACATTTTTTCTTCGAGTTGCGGTTTCGGCGGCGGCGTCACGTTACCGGCAAGCACCGTCCAAGCATTCGGCACGTTCGGCAAATCAAACAACTCGAAAAACCGGTAGTACGTCTCCACGTTTTGCAGCCCGGCAACTTCCTCCGGTCGGATTGCACGAAATCCGCACTGCCGGCCGAGCCATTCCATTTCGGGCCGGTAAGTCGCCGCTTCCTCCGACACCACCACCACGCCACGGTCGCCGAGAATGCTGGTAAAACCTTCCAGCATCCCCGCCGCGCCGCCGACGATATTCTCGCCGAGTTCGGCATACGTCTTGCCGAGCCAGCCGGTCAGCCCGATGCCGCCGGGCACGCTGTCGAGTTCGGTGATGAAAAAATTTCCGTCGTTCAGAATCACATCCGGTCGAATAACGCGCGGAACGTGCGATTTGATCCGCTCATTCCGTGAAAGTTCGAGCAATTCTTGGGGCTTACCGGCATCAAGATATTGCGCGACCCACTTGGGCTGCTTGCCAGCGAGCGAATGCCGGTAGAGCGTGTTGCAGGCCCGGTAGAACGCGAGCAACTGCGGTCCCAGTGTCTCGAATTGCTGCACCAATTCCGCCGGCAACGGAAATGCCGTCGGCGCAATCCGCCAGGTCAGCCCGGCAAACAATCCACCGGCCGGCAACTGGTCGCGGACATACCGGGCGCGCTCGGCCGGTAGTGTATTCATTCGCGCACTTGGCCGGTGCCGGTGACGACAAACTTGTAGCTGGTCAATTCCTCCAAGCCCATCGGGCCGCGAGCGTGGAGTTTGTCGGTGCTGATGCCGATCTCGGCGCCAAAACCGTATTGTGCGCCATCGGCGAGACGCGTGCTGGCGTTCCAGAAAACGCTGGCAGAATCAACTTCCCGAAGGAATTTTTCGGCGGTGGTTCGGTTGCCGGTAACAATCGCATCGCTGTGGGCGCTGCCGTATTGCGTGATGTGGTCAATCGCTTCACCGACGCCGTTGATGACCCGCAGACCGATAATCAAATCAAGATATTCTGTTGTCCAATCGGCGTCCCGGCGGATTTCCACACCGTGACCAGCCAATGCTTTTTCAATGCGCGGCAAAAATGTTTCAACCAGCGGCGCGTCGATGAGCAACGTCTCAACCGCGTTGCAGACGCCGGGCCGTTGGCATTTGCCATTGATGACAATCCGCTCAGCCATATCGAGGTCGGCGTCGCGGTCAACGAATACGTGGCAGACGCCTTTGTAATGTTTGATGACTGGGATTCGCGATTTCTCAACGACTGCGCGGATGAGCCCTTCGCCGCCGCGCGGGATACAAAGCTGGATGAGTTCGTCGAGCTTGAGCAATTCGTCAATCGCCGCCCGGTCGGTCGTCGGCACAACGGTGATGCTGTGCACCGGTAAGCCCGGTACATTCATCGCCGCCGCCAACGCGAGATTCGAGTGAAACGCCTCCGAGCCACCGCGCAGAATCACGGCGTTACCGGTCTTAAAACACAAGCACGCGGCATCGGCGGTCACATTCGGTCGCGACTCATAAATAATCAGAATACTGCCGATCGGCACGCGGACTTTTTGAATGTGAATACCGTTCGGCCGCGTCCATTCGGAAATAGTTTTGCCGACGGGATCTGGTAGGGCAGCAACATCTCGAACGCCTTGGGCAATCTCGGCAATCCGTTTGTCGTTGAGCGTCAGCCGGTCGAGCATCGCCGGCGACAAACCGGCAGCCTTGCCGGCGGCGAGGTCTTTGGCGTTGGCGGCTTGAATGTCCCCGGCAGCGCGCTCAATGCCGGTCGCCATCGCCAGGAGCAATTTGTTCTTGGTGGAGGCATCAAGTTTCGCTAATACCCTCGCGGCATCCCGACTCCGGGTCGCTAGCGCCATCATTTGTTGTCTCAAATCCATTCGGGGAATATAGTCATCAACCAACGCGCTGTCATCGCAAATTACAACAGGATACCTGATACTATCCCAAAATGGAGCTGGGCAGTTGATCGTGCCAATGCACCGACTGTCACCGACACCGTCGGCAAGCTGAGTCAGACGAGCGAGTGCAATCCCGCTTCCCATCAGCAGCTTACCCGCAATGCCCCGCTCAACACGCCCGACCCGGCCACCTTCTACACCGACGTACCGCAACCCGATTCTGCCGAGAGGCCAATGTCGTTTTTGGCAGCCTACACCGGTTACCCCGCCTTACCGGAGCGATTCGACTGAGCCATACGGATGCTGGGCTTTTCAATCAAATGGTAAAACCAGTAAGCAGTTACGAACGCGAAAGGAATGGAAAGCAAAGCACACCACCCCATAAAGCGGTCACCTAACCAACCGGACTTTATCCCGAGCTTAAGAGTATTCCAAACAACATCAATAACAGGGACATGTATCAAGTATAAGCTGTATGAGAACAATCCAACTCCAGCCAGAATTCTCACAATATGTGCCCAAACGGACGAATAGCCACGAGTGGTCGATGAGCTGCTAGCTGCGATAATTAGTACACCAAAAAAACCTATGCTCAGACAAAGGTCGCGCAAGGGCCAAAGCCATGTGCTAAATGTCGTGCCAATTCCAAGCGCCAATCCTCCCGTCAGCACCAGCACCTTCGTCATGATCGACGGACGGGCCGTTGAGGAAGCGATTAATTCAGCAGCATACATCCCCAGATACCACTCAAAGTACCGGCCCAGAAAAAAACATGGGATTACATGTAGCCAATGGAAGTCGCGAACCCAACCCGTGTACAGCAGTTCGCATCCGAACAGCGTTACTAGCATAACCGTCTTCCCTGAGCGCCGCATGGCCCATAGGAGCAGTGGGTAGAATAGATAGAATTGCACCTCGTAGAGCAATGTCCAGTACACTCCATTAAAACCAAGAGAAGATGGAAATATCTGTTGGAGAAATGTGGCGTTGATGGCGACATCTTTAAGGGCAAACACATGTCCCCAGTTCATTGCTTGTGCCCGTGATATCGCTAACAAAGACGGAAATAACCCCAGCGCCAAAGAAGAAAATACCAGACTGGCGAAGTGAGGAGGGTATAGACGCCAGAATCGTCGCCAGACAAAATCCCGCAACAATAAACCATCCATGCCGCTACGTGCATTGTTTCTTGCCTGCGGCCAATGAATGCAGAATCCGCTAACAACAAAGAACAGTGTCACACCTGCGTAGCCATATTGTAGCGGGAACGACAGCCAGAAAGTCCAGCCCCCCCCCCCCCCCCCCCCCCCCCCCCCCCCCCCCCACCCACACACCCCAGGTAGGCGCACAGGACAAAAGAGAACAACGAGGGGAAGCGATAACACACCCCC
>JBAWWR010000032.1:0-22410 GCA_037146675.1 Verrucomicrobiota bacterium
ATCTCTACCGGTGGTTGAACTGGGAGATTACCGGCAGCACGACGGAATACACCAAGACCGACGCCCGCGCCATGGAGTTCCGGACAAAGATTCCGGCGGACGGACAGGTCATCATCAACTACACGGTGCATTACACATGGTGAAGTGGACGGTCGCGCTGCTACTGGTTGCCGGCATAGTTGCCGTGGCGCACGGTGAAGCGTTGTATAACCAAGCGCAGGCCGCGTATGGCCAAGGCGACAACGCGACCGCGTTCCTGAAATGCGTCGAGGTAATCGAGGCGCAACCGACCAGCTCCGCTGCGCCGCGAGCCCGGTATCTGATGGAATTGCTGATGGCCGGCAAGTTACGTCCGCCGGAGCGCCGGCAAGTGTTGGAGCAATTGCAGCCTACGCGTCCGTGGTTAGCAGCATTCCTCGGCGGGCTGGATGCGGAAGCGCAGACGAATTGGAACCAAGCCGCCGGCTTGACACTGGAGTTCATTGCCGGCGCACCCTACGATAGTTGGCGGAGGCTGGCGGTGGCGCAGTTGTGCCGTCAACTGCCGGAAGCGACGGCTTGCACCACCGACCCGGCGACGCTGACGCAGGCGGCCATTCGATTGCGCCAGCTGCCGTTGCGGGATTGCCTGGATGCGTTGCGGCAGTTCGCTGATCGCGTCATCTCGCAGAACTCCAAGCCCGAGGCGGCCCGGTTGCGCGCGGAATGGCGCCGGTTGCAATTGACGACCGACAGCCGGTCTTATTTGAAGAATCAATACGTCGAACAGATTGTGACTGATTATCTGGCGGCCGGGGTGACGAACGAGGCAAAACAGTGCGCCGAGGAATTGATCGGGCAGCGCGGCAACGAATGGCGCAACTGCCTGACGGTGGCCACAGCGTTCATGAATATCGGCGAGACCACGTTTGCGTGGCAGTTGGTACGGCGCGGCATTGAGAACTTGCCGGCCACTGACCGGGGCGCGTTGCTGAAATACTTACCGGAGCAGCAGGAGATTTTGTACCGGAAGTTTTCCGAGACCAACAACACGGACGCGGCGCAGACGCTGGCCGGCGTGTGGCGCGAAGGCTTTCTGAAACCTGAGTTGCGCGACCGATTGGTACAGGAACATTACCACTTGGTGTTGCAGCAACGCCCGGCCATCTATCCGGCCTGGGAGGTGCGCATTAATCAGACCTTCCCCTTCCCGGATATCTACACCGAATACATGCCCACACTTTATCTGAATAGTGAACTCAAACAATCATTATTGGGGCAGTCCAGCCACGCGATGTCCGCCACGAACAATCCCGTCACGAGCATGGCCGGCGGAGAATTCAAGAACGGCGACGTCTTGCAGGTAAAAGTTGACATGAAACAGAAGCGCCAGTGGCAGTTCAGCCTGTGGACCAACAAAATCACACTCGAGGGCCTCAAGCAGTAAGCCAGGAGTTGCAAGATTTCATTATGATTGTCAGTCGACAACTTGCCGTTTTTCTCTCGCTCGTGCTACTGACGAGCGGCTGTGCAGCGCCCCGGTCCGAACTGTTTCAGTATGCCACCATCAACTCGCTCCTTGCCGGTGTGTTCGACGGCGACATGACTATCGCCACGCTCAAACACCACGGCGACTTCGGCATCGGCACGTTCAATGCGCTCGACGGCGAGATGTTGGCGCTCGATGGACAATTTTACCAGATCCGCTCTGACGGCCACGTTTATCCTGCGCCTGATGACATGCGGACGCCGTTTGCCACGGTTCTATTTTTTCATACCGCCCGCTCACTCATTCTGACCAACATCGCCAGCCTTCATGCGCTCGAACAAGAACTCGACCGGCAACTGCCGTCGCCCAATGCTTTTCACGCCTTTCGTCTAGAGGTTGAAATCGAGTCCGCGAAGACCCGCAGCGTACCGCGCCAAGAGAAACCGTATCCCACGCTGGCCGATGCCGCTCGGAAGCAGAGCGTCTTTGAGTTCCAGAACAAAACCGGCACATTGGTCGGTTTCCGCACTCCCGACTTCATGCAAGGGCTTAACGTTCCCGGCTATCATTTTCATTTTCTAACTGCCGACCGGCAAGCCGGCGGACACGTCCTCGATTGCGTCATTCGCCACGCCGAAGTTCGTATCGCGGCGACAAGTCAATTCCTCATGGTCCTGCCGGAGCGGGGCGCATTTCAGCAAACCGACCTCGCACGTGATCGCGGCGCGGAACTGCGGCGGGTCGAAAAAGGCGCAACCCAATAAGTTCGGTCAGTTTGCGTCGAGAGATTCTACACGCCAATCGGCTAGCGGCGTAAACTTACCGGCGTTCACATCAAATCCTACGCCGAACGGTGCAGCCACGACACTGTCCACCGGGATGGCGCCTTGCTGGATATTCAAGGTGACAAAACCTCGTTCGTGACGCCGGTACAGATCGCTGTGGTGCGCCAGAGTTTCTTCCGGTAACGCAGTCAGCCCACGAAAATAATGGTGCCCGTTGCGTTCGGCGTGCGTGATACCAAGCGCGGCGACGACCGCCAGGTCTTGGAGCAGTGCCACCGGGCCAACATTGGACAAGTCTTCGCCACTGAGGATGGCACCGCGCTGTTTCGCAAGGCCGGCGTTGGAGATGCTTTTGAAAACGCCTTTGCAGTTTTTATGGCTCGTGCCGGCATAACCGAGATCGAGCGCGGTGGCGAAGGAGGTGAGTTCGGCGTCGGATTCGTCAATGATGATTGGCGGTCTGTCGCGCCAGTCGTTAAAATTGACCTGCAACGACACATCGCGATGTAGTGGTTGCTCGACAAAGATCAGGTGCCGGAGAAATTCCTTAAGCGATTGGGCCGCTTCCCAGAAGGTGCGAAAGGCGTCGAGGCTCCGGTATTGCTCGTTGCCGTCGAGAGTGAGCGCAAACTTTGCCGGCATGATGCCGGCGATTTCGCGCAGGCGAGCGAGATCAGCTTCTTGATTGCCGCAGAGTTTGATTTTGAAATGCGTGAGGCCGTACTCGCGGACGCAGGCAGTCAGCGATTGCGGCAAGCCGTCATCAATCTGCTCCGGACCGGTCAATTGATCACCAAGGCCGACGGTATGACGGACGATAATTCGTCCGAGTGGCGTGTTCTGCCAACGAATGCCGAGTGAACCGTCGTTTAGCGCAACCGCAAACGGTTTACCGGTGGCGCGACAGAAAGCATCAATTAACGCGCGTTCGACGAGACTAACACCGAAATTCCAGAGCAGCGACGGATGTTTTGTGCCGGCGGCCCATTGTTTTTGCGCGGCATAGAGTTGCTGCCAGCAATCGAAGACCGTCGGCGCGGCCGGTAACTCGGTGGCAAGCCGGCAGGCGTTGGTGATGACGGCCAGCATATCGGCGATGTCGTCCCGGTAAAGCGTGGTCGGATCCTTCGTGAACCACTTCGGCGGCAGATGATCAGCGGCAATCCCACATTGCCGGCGCCCGTCGATCTCGAGTTCCACGCGCACAAACAGATGCGGCATGGCGGTCATTGTCGCGATGCCATACTTGAACGGCATCCGACTGCGCATGTTCATCACACGCAAATCAAATTCTCGGACAGCAAGTTTCATGAGGTGGCGATTAGGCCGGTACCGGCACTGTCCGATACTCTGGCACGCGCAAATAAATTGGCTCAAGCGGCAACGTACTCGGACCGGCTAAACCCAGTCGGCCGAGTACCGCCGCGCTGGGAAACACCGGCGTCGTGCAGATTTCTCCAGATAATTGCGCCACATACCGGTCCATCTCCGCGCTGAGCAGCCACGTCGGTTCGCGCAATTCACTAGTTAACGCCGAAAGTGTTCCCAGCTGACAGGCGCGTTTCGGCTTGCCGGCGCAATCGTACAACGCACTGTAAATCTCGCCACGGCGGGCATCGCCAATCACGCACATCTGCCGGCAAGTCGCCGGTAGCGCCGGTAAGGCTGTCAATGCCAGCACGTCAAAACTGTTCACTGCTCGGATCGGCACCGTTCGCGGCAACGCCAATCCTTTCGCCGCCGCCAGCCCGGCGCGAATACCGGTAAACGATCCGGGACCGACACCGACGACTAGTAGCTCGAAGTTGCCGGGCTGCAAGCGTTCGATAGCGTCAAACAAACCGTCGCGGCCAAAGAATTCCTCGCCGACCAGCCGGTCATTATCCAGTACCGCAACTGTGCCGCGTGTTGTGGAAGTATCAAAGGCGAGAGTAATCATAGCAGTTCAATTTGGCGGGTGGTTTCGTCGAGTACCGTTAGCCGAATCCGTTGGGTCTGCGCCGGCAGGAGCGACTCAATACGTTCCGCCCATTCAACGACCGTGATGCCGGCGCCACCAAGATATTCCTCAATGCCAATGTTGACCGCCTCGTCAGCTACCGCCAACCGGTACAGGTCAATGTGCGCCAGTGGCAAGCGTCCGCCCCGGTATTCGTGAATCAGCGTGAACGTCGGACTGGTGACGGCGTGCGTGATTCCCAAACCGGCCGCCAGACCTTTCACCAAGCAAGTCTTGCCGGCGCCCAGATCGCCGGTCAAGGCGAGCACCGCACCGGCGCGGAGCTTCCCGGCGAGTTGCCGGCCGAACTCAATGGTTTCAGCCGCGCTGTGGGAAATGATCATAGCCTTTTGCGGAGTAGGGTTGACCGTCTACCAAGACGACCGGCTGCGCGATGACGCGGCCGATTTCGTGAAATTTCTTCCGCAGCTTGCCGGCAACGCGCGGATTAACGGTGAACAGCAATTCAAAATCTTCGCCATCGGTCAGCGCGGCGCGCAGTGAGCCGGTCCGTGGCACTTGCCGGGAACAAATATCGAAGCCGACGTGGCTGGATTCGACAAGTCGCTGGAGATCGCTGGCCAGACCATCGCTGATGTCCATCATGGCGTGGATGCGGAAATGTTGCGTGAGCCAGCGGGCTTCCCGGATGCGCGGGATAAAACGCAGGTGCTTGCCGGCGCGCGAGCCACCGAGCTTGCCGGTAACGAAAACAGCATCACCGGGCTTCGCGCCGGACCGCAACACGAGCCGGTTGCGTTCGACTTCGCCGATGAGCGTGACGACGACAAATTGTTCCCGGCGCACGTGTGTGGTGTCGCCGCCGACGATTTCGCAACCGAAGCGGCGGGCGACGGCGGTCATGCCGGCGTAGAGTTCGCGGACATACCGGGCCGACGTGTTGGCACGCAGGCCGAGGCTGACAACGGCCCAGCGCGGCTGGCCGCTCATGGCGGCGATGTCGCTGAGATTGCGAGCCATGGCTTTCCAGCCGACTTGCCGGGCCGGTGTGGCCGGTAAGAAATGAACGCCTTCGACGACCGGGTCGCAGGTGTAAAGCAGCCGATACCCCGGAGTAGTGCCCGGCAAGACCGCGCAGTCATCACCGATGTGGCGGCTGCGGAGTTGCCGGCGGATTTGGGTGATTAGGCCAAATTCACCAATGTCGCGGATGGTAGTCACGGATGGCTGCGTTGATAGAAAAGTTGGACGATCATGGTCGCGTTGAACAGGATGTGCATCGTGATCGGCGCGATGAGTGAGCCGGTTAGTTCATAGGCCAAACCGAGACCGATGGCGAAGACGAACAACGGCAGGAATGATGGCGCGTGCAGATGGCTGAAGGCGAAGATACCGGAAACCAGCAGCAGAGCCGGCCAGAAGCCGTAGCGTTGTTTGAGAGCCGGGTAGGCGAAACCGCGAAAGAAGAATTCCTCGAACACCGGTGCCACGGAGAGCGCGAACAGCAGTAGGACGAGGAGCAAGGCCGGCGAGTTGGTTTTGAGGAAAAGATCAACGACCGGCTGGTCGCCAACATTGATCTGAAAAAGCCGGCAAAAAACATCGGTAGCAAACATGATGACCCCGACTGGTGGCAGGCTGGCGAGACAGAACACCACGCCCCAGCCCACCGCCGCGCCAATGTGAATGGTGTCGAGCCCGAGAACTTGCCGGAGATTGAAACGGTGCCGGCGAAAATACTCCGCAAAGCCGACCAACGTGGCGATACGCAACAGCAATTCTACCGGCAAGATCAGCTCGGTCAGCTGGGAAATATGTTTGCGGTGCAGGAGGGCAGCGATGGATGCGTAAAAAATGTTCGCGATCGCGAAAAGGACGGTCAGCAGCAGCGTGCCGACAGCCAAGGCGCGGAGACCCCACGGCTTTGGGCCGACGCGGGATTGCGGGGCCGCCGAGAACCGCGCGATGATAATCCCGTCGCAAATCAGACCGAGCAGGACGACGATCGCGCCGGCAATAATCAGCGGAGTGATTTTGAATCCAATGTGCATGGTCGCTATCAAAGGCAGCCGAAATTTCGGCTATCCGCCGGCTAAAAGCAACCAAATGCCGGTCACTTACATTTTTTCATCATCGCTTGGTAGGCGATGTGTTGCATGTAATGGTCGAGCAAGATGATTGCCATGAAGGCCTCGGCGACGGGCCAGACACGCGGCACAATCGTCGGGTCGCGCCGAGTGACGGCAGCGAGGTCCTTGTTCTCCAGCGAGACTTTATCGATGGTGTGTTGCGGCTTGGCAATGGTCGGCGTCGGTTTGACGGCGAGGCGAACGACGAGGTTCTGGCCGGTGGCGAGGCCGCCGGTGATGCCGCCGGCGTTGTTGGTGCGGAATGTGACTTTGCCGTCCTTGGCGTCGAGCTGGTCGTTGTCCTGCGAGCCGGTCATATCTTTGACGGCCACGCCGGCGCCGATTTCGACGGCTTTGATGGTGCCGATGCTCATCATGCGGCCGAGTTCGCCGTCGAGTTTATTGAAGACCGGTTCGCCCATGCCGCACGGGATGCCGGTGGCAACGATTTCAACGATGCCGCCGGTGGAGTCGCCTTGCCGGGTGACTTCCATGATGCGTTCGTACATGGCGTCGGCGGTAGCAAGATCGGGACAATTCAACTTCGGATGGATGCCGTATTCCTTGCGGATGGCTTCTTCGTCGAAGCGAATCATCTTTTTGTACATCTCCGGCACTTCTTTCTCCAACTCGGCGAGAACGGCCATCTTCTGGAGCATCCGCATTTCGGGTTTGTACCGGCCATCTGTGAATAGCCAATGGTAAACCGGGTCGTTCTTCCAACGCATTTCTTTGTACGCGGCAACCTTGGGCCGGATCTGCTCGATGGAAAGGTCGGGCATGCGGATGCCGGCGGCTTCCTTGATGTAGCCGGTGACTTCAATGCCGTGGTCTTGGAGGATGCGCTTGGCGATTGCGCCGGCGGCGACAATGGTGGCGGTGTAACGTCCGCTGAAAAAGCCGGCGCCGATGGAATCATCCCACTGGCCGTACTTGACGTAGCTGGCGTAGGAGGCGTGGCCGGGGCGCGGGGTCCGGTTCGTCACCCGGTACGCTTCAACGTGTTCAAAATGCCGGTCGAGGTTCGGGATGAGGACGGTGACAGGAGTGCCATTGGTGTGGTTGGCGTTGTGGAAGCCGGTCATCGTGTCGGCGCAATTCTGGCCGGTGACAATGACCGGCACATCTGGCTCGCGACGCGGGGAAGTGAGTTCACCCTGGCCCGGCTTGCGCAGGAGCAGGTCGCGATAGACTTCTTCCTCAGTGAGCAGATAGCCGGGCGGCACACCTTGCAAGTGTGTGACTAATGTCTCTTGATACGAGCCACCGGCAACGGTGACCTTGAACAATGTTCCAATATTGCAACCGAGCATGTTAATGACTCCTTCGTTGAAGCTTGTCCGCGGTTTCTAGCGGATTTATTGGCAAAAGTAAAATGAAAGCGCAAAAAGCTCCGCTGATCCAGTTCGAATAAAACTGATTTCAGCCACCGGCACGAGACTGTAACTGCCGTGGTTATTCGCGAACGCGGATAGGCAGAACGACGGTGGCCAGACCACGCCATTGGAGGCGACGCTGGATGGCATAGGCCGTTTCGTTGTGGAGAATGCGCTGGTACCATTTCTCACGCTGAAAGATCAGCTTGCCGGTGAAAAATGTGGACTTCGGATATTGTTCGGCCAGTTTCGCACACAAAGCCTCAACGGCCTCAACCGGCTCCGTGCCGACGTCCATAACGCTAGATGCAGCCAAACTATGGCTGCGCGCGAAAGCGACAAATTTATCGAGATCCTCCTGTGTCTGGTGCTTTTGCGCGTCGATTTCCGCAGCGCCCTTGAATGTCCCAGAATCAATCACGGCGACCGAGACAAACACGACCTGTTTGAAGTAACCGGGGAATTGCCGGACGATGTTGAGCAACGAGTGCAATCCCAGCCCACCGTAGCGGTTGACCAGCAGAACAGCGGTTGGCTTGTTCGGATTGAGTTCAATCGGCACAGCCGTGTCAGCATCACCCAGAGGAATATCGCCTAACGTCTTGGAAAGGATTTCCATCTTCGCCGCGACCGTCCGGTAATGCCGGCGGATCAATACGCACAGCGCGATTAACCCCGAAGTCACCACAACCGTCATCCAACCGCCCTCAGTAAATTTCTCTGCGAGCACCAGCGCGAGAATGGACAGACAGAGCACTAAGCCGACGACGTGAATAATCAAGGCGCGCTTCCATTCAGGGTGTTTTTTTCGCTCGGTAATCCAAAACCGGCACATGCCGGTTTGACTGATTGAAAATGTGACAAAGACGTTGATCGAGTACATCGTCACCAGCGCCGAGATGTTGCCCTTCGTGTAAATCAAGGTGGCGATGGACGCGACCGCCATCAGCGTGACACCGTAATGCATCGTCAATCGCTCCGACAGCGAGTCGAACCGCCGTGGAAACCAAGAATCCAACGCCATGTTGGCCATCACGCGCGGCCCGTCGATAAAGCCGGTTTGTGCGCCCACAATCAACAGCGCAGCAGCGGCCACCAACGTCAACACGACAAACCACATTCCGAACCCGAGCCGCTCCACCATCACAGCGTTCATCGTCTTGCCGGCCTCAGCATGTACATCCAACAGCATATAGCAGAGCAAGATGCCGCCGGCCGTTACCGCAAGTGACGTCGCCAAATACACCATAGTCCGCTTGGCTGTGGCCACCCGCGGCTCGCGCATGACTTGCACGCCATTGGAAACAGCCTCGATCCCCGTGTAAGTACCGGCTCCGCGCGAGTAAGCCTTGGCGAACATGAGGAAGAGCGCCAAGAATCCCATCGTCGAGAGATCCTGCTTCACACCCGTGGTCACCTGTCGCGCCACCTCCGGAATCTGGTTCAGGTGCATTCCGATACCCGCCACCAAAACGATCAAATGTGTGATTACGAACACCATAAAAATCGGCACCAGAAAGCTGACCGATTCCTTCACTCCTCGGATGTTCATCACCAATAACACCACAATGACCGCCACCTCCAGGGTCACCTTGACCTGCCAGACGGCCCATCCGGCCGGTAAGAAACTGAAAATCTGATCAGCCGCCGCCGCAATCGACGTGCTGATCGTCAACACATAATCCACCAGCAGGGCGCAACCCGACACCACGCCAACGCGCGGTCCGAGCAGCTTCGTCGCCACTACGTACCCACCACCGCCAGATGGAAAATGTTCAATAATCTTGGTGTAGGCGTATGAAATGATAAAGACTGTGAATGCTGTCGCGAGCGCCAAAAAAATACAGAGGTAGTAGTGCGGGTGACCATCCTTATCAATCAGGGCCCGGAACGCTTCGTCGGGACCGTACGACGACGAACTCAACCCGTCCGCGCCCAGCCCGACCCAGGCCAAAAACGCGACCAACGAAAGTTTATGAAAAATATGCGGGTCTTCGACGTCGCGCGGCGCGCCGAATAACATCCGCTTCAACCGTTCATACAATGTCATACCAATCAATTCCGTTTCACTTACCGATTTAAGGCACGTGGTGCCGGTGGGGAGATCATTGGTCACCCCGCCCAAGCGGGGGCAAGCGGATCGCCCTCCCAACTGCCGACGAAGTTAGCTGCCGGGCTCGGTCTTGGAAGTGACCGGGACGACAAACAACCGCCGCCCTGCGCCCCATCCCCAGTAATGCCGGGGAGTTGGTTCCTCCGTGTTAACCCGCAGGAAGGCGAGTCAACTTAGGCTGCAATAAGTCGCGCACCGTAGTCCAGTCACCTGCCGCTGTCCAGCGAATTCCAGATGCTGGATTACTGGATATTGGCGGTGCGTGTCAAGCGTTGCCGGATGGCATTGCGGAGTGCCGTTTGCCTTTCGCTTGTCGCCGCCAGTGCTTGTTCAAAGGTTTCGTCAGCCTCCGCCGTTCTGCCTTGCCGCAACAGTATACTGCCGCGCGTATCAAGGTAATACGCCTGCCGTCCCGGTTGCAATTCGATGGCCCGGTTACAAAGCGCGATGGCTTCGTCGAGATTGGTGTTCAACTCGCCATACGTCCACGCCAAATTATTCATTGCGTCCGCATTATTGGGTTCGCAGCGGATCGCCTGTCGGAAGGCGGCGGCGGCTTCTGTGCCAAGATTCTGCTTCAGTAGCGCATTGCCGAGATTCATCTGAAAATAAGAGTTTGAAGACGCCAGTTCCGTTGCCTGCCGATAATTGCCGACCGCCGCCGGCAAGTTGTCGTTTTGTTCAAGGAACACGCCTAGGTCGTTATGTTCGTCGCCGGTCAGGTTCCACGTCGCCTTGCCGGGCGGACAGATCAGCAACGTCCACCGGTCGGCGCGATCCCACACACGCCAAAACTGTTCTTGTGGCATGACAAGACCGGCGCGTTGGTCGGAATGGACCAGCACGGTGTCGGCAAACTCGTCAAAGCCGAGCACGACAAAAAAATGCAACTTGGCGCCAAACTTGCCAAGCACGATAACTGGCACGCCGGCAGCAAGTTTTTGCCGGATGTCCGTAGTCGTACCTCGATATTGCCGGGTCCAGAGGTTGAAATGCTTGGCGTAACCGGCCAGGTCGGCAGTCAATGTGCCGTGGATGTCCGGCAAGTAGATTGCGCCGGCAATGGTGTCTTGCGAGACCGGCTGGCCGTAAAAACCCGCCAGCATTGCGAGTGCGGCCGGACCACAGTAGCCGGGTTGCTGCGCGATGAACGGAACTGCCAGCGGCTGACCAGCGCGGGCCGGTATTGCCAGCAACAACAGCAAAAGGGCGCAGCGCATCAGCCGATGCGGAAGACAATATCGCGAATGGCGGTCTTGCCAACACAGTCGCGGATTTTTTGGAGCAGGAGCGGTTTGTGATACCTAGCAAGCTCTTGCAGCCAGACCGGATGATCAACGGCCACGACGAGCAACCCGTTTTTGAGACTGACCGGCTGTGCGTGACGGACGATGTCCGCGCCGACAATATCGGCCCACTGATGAAAGATTTGCGATTGGCGCAGCCGCTGTTCTAATCCCAAGCCTTTCATTACGCTGGGCACAAGTTGTTGCAGTGCCGGCGCGAGGCGTGCGGGCGCATCCCATTGACCATAGGGCTGCCACTCGCGTAACACTCGGGCTCGCAGGGCTGGGTTCATTGCATATCGCCATCATTGCCGATGGCTTCGACGGGGCAACCTTCCATTGCCTCTTTGCATTTGGTCTGCTCGTCGCTCGTAACCGGTTGCTTGAACACAAAGCTGTAACCGCCGTCTTCATTACGCGTGAAATTGTCCGGTGCGGTCTCACGGCAGAGATCGCAGTCAATGCACTGATCGTCCACGTAAAACTTGCCAGCGATGCTGTCGGGATATTTGTTTGCAAAAGACGCCATAGAACCTCGATTCACCAGTATCATACCAACCGGTGCCGGCGGCGCAATTCAAAAGGTGTCTCTTTTCGCTAGAACATTTGGAACTTGCCTACAATTGCCTACCACTCTTTTTTAAAAGTTAATGCGTTTGGGATTCACCCTCAGATTCCTGCACTTGGAACATAGCGAGCACCGCAGAGATTAAATTAGGAATCAGCGGTTTAATTGCATCACTGACGATCTCACTAATGAACGATGTTGAATCGTCGGCTGAGTTGCTCTTGGCGGCCACATCACCAACGTTGCCGGCGCGGCTGACCAAGACCCGTCCCAAAAGCGCGCCACCCACCGCCGCCGCTCCCAACGCGAGAACCGGATGCGCGATGGCCGACTGCCGCAGATTCCGCCCCATCTCGCGCGCTGTTTGTGCTAGCGCGGCCTTGGCGTCAGCGGCTTGAAGGGTCAGATACTCCAGTTCGCTGTTCGGTCGGCGCGGCTTCTTCCGCGTGGCTGCCGACGTCGTGCCCAAACCGGGCCCGTTGGTGACTCTTGCGGTGTTCATATTTTTCAACCATCCGGTTGTGCGCTACCTTGGACCGGTCCGCTACCCACCACCAGACAACCAAGCTGACAATGCCCAATAACGCCAACCCAGTAATCAGTGGTCCGAGCCACGGCATGCCGGCAAAGACTTGCGACAATCCTTGCGCCACGCCGATGAAGATCAACGTAACAGCCACGACGAGCGTACCCGCAACCACCAACACTCCGGCGATTTCCAACAGGAGGTGAAGTAAAAACCGCCGACCACGCAACTTGAGTATGTCAACCCTCGCTTCAAGATAATAAGAAAGAAAATCGATGACCTCGCCGGCTTGCTGCTTAATCCGCTTCCACTCCCCAGCATCACCAATTGCCTCATGCGCGGCCGGAGCTGACTGGTGAGGTTCGTCGGCAGTCTGCGCGCTTGGTGGTGGCGACTTATGATTGTTTGCGTTCATACACTTCGGTTGTGGCTGGCAAGTACTGACTGACATCGGCACTGCCTGCCCGTCACAACCGACAATTCTTTCCTCCCAGCGCCGCGGGGAGTCTGCGTGGGCGCAACTTAACGACGGCGGCTGACTATATAGCCGGCCAAGAATCCGACGCCGGCCGCAATCATCACGGTCTGGAGTGGATACTCGCGAATCTTGTTCTCCAACTCCTTTTCGAGTTTGACGGCCTTCTCGCGTCCTTCCTTATACCAGCTATTGAACTTTTCCGCGGCCACATCCTTGACTGCAGAACCGAGTTCACTAATGTCGGTTTTGACCTGTGCGCCTTTCGCGCGGAGTTCATCCGTAGTACAACGGTTGGCAGCGACAACTTCCATATTACTCACCTCCTTTCTATCAGCACCAAGACTTTAACTTTTCACATCGTCTCCCGCTTCGACCAGAACCTGCGTCCGCTCCAAATCGCTGTCAAATTTCTCGGCCGCTACCCGTTCTGGGTTGTTGAAAAACAGCCCAGAAGCCGGTCACGCCGCCTGAAACCGCAACCGCGCACCGATGTGCCCATTTGTATGCAACGGCGTCGCGCCTTGGATGTGTCTGATTTGGCAATTCCGGTGCAACGCCAGTGCAACAGCTTCATCCACAATATCCGTGCACGGACCGGTCGGTCGGTGACAGTGCGGACATTCTGCCGGCAGCAGCGACGGGTAATGACAAACGACACAGGCATGACCTGACTTCTCAAAGCCCTTCTCGACGACCAACGTCTGCGCCTCGCCCCGGTCAAGTGCCGCCAGCACCGCGGTCAATCCTGTGACCGCACCGTGACCGGCATCGGACTTTTGCACCAGTTCTGTGGCCAGCTGGAACTCGTGGTCACACTCAACGCGTTGCTCGATAGTGCCGGCCTGCTGCAAAACCTCTGGCACTGTAATCTTGGCCGGGTCTGCGTGAAAATCACCAACCAAGCGTTGTCGGAGATCCGGATGCAAATGTTTTTGGAACTCGTGCACCGGCTCACGTTGACCGGCGAGAATCAGCCAGTCGAAATGATCCTTCCGAAACAGCTTACAGACCGCGTCGGCAAGATGCTGGTAGTGATGCTCGACAACCTGTGTGAGATGCCGCTCCATATTGCGTTCATCCCGTCCGCCAAAACCGGCCTCGCGGACGCGGCGCGGCACCATGTCGGTCACGTCACCGCGCTCCACAATCTCGCCGAGATACGTCTCGAAAATCCGGCCGTGCGTCCGGTTCACGACCACGACGCAGCATCGGTGGTGCTCCGCAAGGATGGCGTTCAACGGGTGTAAGTGCGGCGCATGATCGGCGATGAGAATATTGCGCTCAATCTGCGGCAAACTAAACGCCTGCCAGAACTTTTCGCCAACACATGAGAAAATCGCCACAGCTTTGTGCTGGCTGGCAGTGATTGCCGGCATCACATGCGCTTCAATCGCGACGAAGTCATCCCGCAATGACTCGCGCTGCTGATGCGTCCCGGCCTTTTTATCAAGTTGATGCTGCGCCGACTGCAGCAGATCCTTAATCCGAATCTTGAGCGCCTGCGCCGATGCCTCGCGCCGGTCGAGGTTCAAGTAACAACTGGTGACGAGAAAAACGCCATTCCGAAACGCCTGCAACTGCTCGATTTGCTGACTGGTAATCATGGTGCCATCCTCCTTGCGGTTGAAGTGCCAAATTACGCGAAGCCTTCATTTTCAAGTCTAATATGCTCGAATCTGACGAAATAGCAATTCACCGTCAGGCCGGCAACTTGCCCAGCCCAGAACCGGTCACCGCAATCAACTCGACTGTCCGCTCCGTCGCGCCGACGTTGCGCTTGATAACCACCTGTGCCGCGCCGGCAATCTTGGCGCGGAGTTGTTCATCGTGCAGCAAATCGCGCACCGCGTGGACGAACTCAACCCGGTCCGGCACTTGCACGCCGGCACCCGCCGCAACAAACTCGGCGGCGATGGCCTTGAAGTTTTGCATATTCGGCCCGAACACCACCGGATGTCCGCTGGCGGCGGCCTCGACGATGTTCTGACCGCCCTCGCCCACCAAACTCTTGCCGACAAAAATGACTGTGGCGAGGTGGTAAAACCATTTCAACTCACCGGTCGTGTTCACCAGCAGGCAGCCGGGATTGGCGACCGGCGCGCCATCCTTGCGCAACGCGAGCTTGATGTTCTGGCGTTTCGCCAGCTCGACAATCTCCGGCGTGCGCTCCACGTGCCGGGGCACGATTACGAGAAACAGGTCCGGCACCTTGTGCCGCAACTCCGTCAACGCCGCAAACAGAATTTCCTCCTCACCGGGCCACGTGCTGCCGGCCACGAGAATCGGGCGCGGACCGGCGACGCCAAGCTCGCTGAGCACTTGCCGGACATTGACCGGCGCTGTGCCGACGTGGGACAGCGAAGCATCGTATTTCAAGTTGCCGGTCAGTTCCGCGCGGGGGGAGCCGAAGCGGCGGAAGCTGTCGGCATCTTCCTGACTTTGCGCGCAGACGAGCGTGATTTTGTCAAAGACGTGCCGGAACAACCATTGCCCGTTGTGATGCCGGCGCGCGGTGCGCGGCGACATCCGGGCGTTGACCAGAAAAATCGGCACGCCACGCCGCGCGCCTTCCCAGATGTGGTTCGGCCAGACTTCGGATTCCATCAGGATGATGAAATCTGGTTGAATGAGAGTGTAGGCGCGCCGGACCGAACCCGGAAAATCTTGCGGAAAGTACAGCAGCACGACGTCCGCCGGCAAGCGTTCACGGCCGAAGGCGTAGCCGGTGGTGGTGGTGGTGGTGACAATGAGTTGGTGCGTGGGAAAACGTTGCCGGAGCGCGGCGACCAGCAGCAACGCCAGATTCATCTCGCCGACGCTGACCGCTTGAATCCAAACGCGCGGCGCAGTCTTGCCGTCAAGTTGCTGGCGGAGTGCAGGCGTGTACCGGCCGAACCGCTGGAAGAAATTCTCCCGGTATTTCCCACGTTTCAACATCGTGTACACGAACCCCGGGCTGAGCAGGACAAAGCCCAACGAATACAAAATGGTGTAAACAACCTGAATCATACCGGTAATATATCGAAATCGGCCGGCAATGTCAGGGAAGACTTACTTCCACGAGTTTGCGTCGGCTGGCGTGACCGTGAACAATCGTCACAGCACGCGGTTTGACTTTGAAATGCTCAGCCAGCGCGGCAACGACGGCATCGTTAGCACGCCCATCCTCCGCCGGCTCGCGGACTTTGACTACCAGCGTGCCATCGGTGCCCGGCGCAATGCCGGTCTTCTTCGCGCGGGGAACGACTTTAACCTGAAAGCGCATCGCGACTCAGGCGTAGTAGTGGTAGTTAACGTCGGGAAAGATGTTGTCGCGCCACTCGACGCTCGCCAGCCACGACTCGTCAATCTTACCGGCCGTGATCTGGTCGTAGAGACGATTAAACCGCAGCAGATGATCCTTCGTGCGCTTGACGGCGTATTGGACGGTGGTGCCGGTCTTCATGATGAACGCCCAGTCGCTGGATTGCGCCAGCAACAATTCGCGCGCGGCTTGCTTGAGGGCGCGTTCAGTCAGGCCGTCGGGATTGGTGTGCCGGCGAGCCAATTCGATCATCCGGTCGGCGGCGACGTGGAGGTGCTGGTAAATCCAAGCGTTGGAGTTTTCAAGCCAAACTTCCCAGTGGCCTTTGTGTCCCCAACTTGACGCAGCCGGTTGGGCGACTTGTTGCGTCGGGAACTGGCGCAAATACTCGGTCGGCGTGGTGAGCTTGAATGTCTCTTGGTCAAACGCGACTTTGCGCATGAAGAAATTCAGAAACTCCGGCCCCTCAAACCACCAGTGGCCGTAGAGTTCGGCATCGTACGGCGCGAGAACCAGCGGCGCGCGTTGCAGAGCGCCGTGGAGATGCTCGATTTGTTTCACGCGGTTGGCCAGAAAGTTGCCGGCGTGGCTGGCGGCTTTTTCCATTGCCGTATTGCGGACGTAGTATTCCTTGTACTGACTCTTACCGGTGATGCGGTGGTACTTCAGGCCGGTGAAAGTACGGATGCCATCGGGGTGAATATGCGGTTTGATATAATCGAAATCGAGGTCGAAGCCGATGTCCCGGTAAAAATCACGGTAATCCACGTCGCCGGGATAACCTTCCTCGGCACTCCAGACCTGCTTCGAGGATTCGACGTCGCGCCCGAACGCGGCGACGCCGTTGGGCGCGTAAATCGGCGCGTAGACGCCATACCGGGGCCGCGGGTTGGCGAACATGATGCCATGCGTGTCGGTGATGAACCAGCGAATCCCGGCTTCCGCGAGAAAATTTTCAACCCCTGGCGCGTAGGCGCACTCCGGTAACCAGATACCTTTCGGGTCGCATCCGAAACATTGCCGGTAATGGTCGCGCGCGGTGAGAATTTGGGCACGAATACATTCCGGATGTTCAGCCATCAACGGCAGAAAGCCGTGCGTGGCGGCGCAGGTGATGATCTCGAGTTTACCAAGTTCTTGAAACTTGCGAAACGCGCCGACGAGGTTGCGGCCGTAGCCGTCGCAAAACGTAGCGCGCGCCTCGTGGAACCGGTTGCGATAAAACCAGGCCAGGTCGTGGAAGGGCTTGTCCCACTTTGTGCGTTCGATTTCTTTTTCGGCCAACTCGATGAGTTCCGTAAGATGCCGGACATAGCGCTCCTGGAGCAGCGGGTCGAGCAGCATCGAACACAACGGCGGCGTCATTGACATCGTCAGCCGGAAATCCACGTTGTCGCGGACGAGGCCTTCCATGACTTTGATCAACGGAATGTAAGTCTCGGTAATCGCTTCGTAGAGCCAATCCTCTTCGAGAAAATCCGCGTGCTCCGGATGGCGCACGAACGGCAAGTGCGCGTGCAAGACAAGGGCGACGTAGCCTTTGGGCAACGGGCGTTCCATCGTCACTTAGTTGCCGGCGGTTTGAGATGCGCCGGTTGACCGACGAGGCCGACATCGCTCGGCGACTGCGTTTGGCGTTCAAACTGCAACTCAACCGACCGCTGGTCGCCGCCCGTACCGGACACCGCCACGATTGGCAACTTGTACTGGCCATCCGGAAATGTGTGGTGGAACGAGAATGTGCCGTCAGCGCGCAACGCGACCGGGTCACCGTCGACAGTCACCTTGGCGTCCGGTTCGGTTGCGCCATAGATAATTAGCTCGGCGTTGACGGCGAACCAAAAACTTTTTTGCGGCTGACCGGACCAGCTCGAACCGCCCGGGCTGAAGTCGCTGAACATACCGGAACTGGTTTCGCCTTCTAACCGGCGACGCAGCCATTCGGTCAACTCGACCGAACCGACCTGAACGCGGCGGACGTCACCACTGAGAATCTGTTCGACTTGGGTGGCTTGTGCCGGTGACCATTGATCGAGGGCGACATCCACATGGAATGGAAACTGGAAGCCGCTCGCTTGCAGCCGATGCAGGCCATCCGCGAGACGTTCGTCGTATTTGAGATGCTGGCGCACAACATCCAGCAACTCCTCGAAATTGACATCGACCGGAATGGTCGCGAACCGGGTCGTCGTGTCCGCAGCGACAGCGTCCGGCGGTGTGGTCGCTTCGCGCGACCGGCTGATGACGCTGAACGTGCGGTTGTGCCGCCAGAAACCGAGTTCAGCGGAATAAGTCGTAGCGGCTTTGCTGGCCGGGATGTACCAGGTGCGGGCATCGTGGGCCAAAGCCAGTTCCGCCACCGGTGCTACGTGATTTTTTTCGAACACGCGCAAGACCACCCGGCCGTCGGCAGCTTGCCGGCGGAAATCGGCCATCTGCTGGTGGCTAAAATCCCAGTAGGCAAACAGCCAATGCGGATCGCGCGCAGTAAGAAACAGGCGGCCGGTCCCGCAGGCGTCCGGCAACTCGCCGAGATTTTCTTCCGTGAAAACTTGCTTAGGAGATGACTTGGCCGGCGTCACATCAAACTTGTGCGCGGCCTGTCCCGTCGCTGCGGCCACGGCTGTGGCGTTGGCTTTCTTGGCGACCGCCTTTGCCTTGCCGGGGGCTTTCGCTTTCGTGCTGGGCGGAATTTTTGCCGGTTTGCGCATTGCGCGACGCTTGACCGCGCTGGCGACTTTTTTTACGGCCAGCACAGCCTTTTTCCGGAGCGTACCGACGCGACTCTGCTTAGCGCGGCGGAGTGTGTCGACTAATTCAGGCTTGTTCATGGTCGAAATCCCGCGCAAGCCAAGGCGCTGCGCGAGCTTGAGGAGCTTGGACTTGGTCATGGCCTTTAAATCGATTTTCTTCATGACAGGCGTAGCTTAGAGCAAGACGACTCGGAATGTAAACCGCTTTCTACCACAGCACAGCGGCGCGCAACCCGCTCGACAATCAAGCCGTAATTTTGCTAGAAGCAACCGTCATTGTCGAAATCACAACAAAACACATCGTGAGCCAAATGTTGGTTTCAAAATTTTGCGACTTATGAAGGAGAAATAATGCTCGACGCTACGAAGACCACTTTTGACTGGCAAGCCAATCCCACCGATGTCTGCGTCTTGCCGGTGTCGTCGGTCGAACAACACGGCGCGCATCTACCGGTCCTCACTGATGTCATTTTAGGTGATTATTTTGGGCGGCTGATTGCCGAAGGCTTGAACGCGGCCCTGTTACCCACCCTGCCCTACGGCACATGTCTGGAGCACACCGCATTTCGCGGCTCGTTCACGCTCCGCCCGGAAACACTCATGCAAGTTGTCCGCGACCTGGCCGACGCTGCGGAACAACAAAGCTTCAAATTTTTAGTTTTGGTCAACAGTCACGGCGGCAATTTTTGCATTCCACCGGTCGCGCGCGACATTAATCGTCACAACCGGCCGCTCAAGATTCTATTCGTTAACTGGTGGGAGTTCTGCGATCCCGCCGTCTCAATCGAAGGCGTTAGCAACGGCAAAGAGATTCATGCCGGCGCCTGGGAAACGTCATTGTTGATGGTGATTCGCCCCGATCTTGTCGGCACCGATTTCCGCAACCTGACAGTGGATCCGCATGACCTGTTGCCGCTCGACCGGCGCGACCTGACCACGTTTGGCAGCGGCCGGCTGAATCCAGACGGCGCACTTGGTTTCCCGTCGAAAGCCAAGCGTGAAATCGGCCAAACCGCAATTGACTCGATTCGCAAAAACATTTTCCCATATCTGCGCGACCGGATTGCGCGGCTTCGTCAAGATCCACGCTACTGACTCCTGCGCCCAGCCGACTGGCGGCAAAATCACTTCCTTTCGTACCGGTTGGCTGTTACTTTCCATTCAGACAAACGATGAACACCAGCGCTGCAACTCCCCAGCAGCTCGGCTACCGAATACCAGCCGAATGGGAACCGCACGCCGCCACGTGGCTCAGCTGGCCGCGTCCCGACGGAGTCAGCTTCCCCGGCCGCTACGCTGAAGTCTTGCCGGCACTAGGCGAACTGGTGCGCGCCCTCGCACCGCACGAGCCGGTCAACATCACTTGCCGGAACGACGAGATTGAAGCCATCGCCCGGCAAACCATCGGCCACTGCGCCGCCGTCAGATATCACCGCATCGCCAGCGACGAAGCGTGGTGCCGGGACCACGGTCCGACGTTTATCGTTCGTGACGGCAACGCCGCTATCGTGGACTGGCGGTTCACCGCGTGGGGCGGGAAATACCAACCGTGCGCCGACGATGATGCCGTGCCGGCCCGGATTGCTGAACTGCTCGGCGTACCGGTCTTTCAACCGCCACTGGTGCTGGAAGGTGGCTCGATTGATGTCAACGGGCACGGCCTGCTCATCACCACCGAAGCTTGCCTGCTCAACAAAAACCGCAACCCACATTTGAACAAAAATCAAATTGAGCAATTCCTGAAAGATTACCTCGGAATTACCCAAGTCCTCTGGCTCGGGGCCGGCATCGTGGGCGACGACACCGACGGCCATGTGGATGACATGACCCGGTTCGTCAGCCCGACTACCGTGGTGACCGCTGTCGAAGCTGATTCGCACGACGAAAATTACCCAGCCTTGCACGACAATCTAAACCGGCTGCGCCACATGAAATCTATTCAGCGCATTGTCGAACTGCCGATGCCGGGCCGAGTCGAGCAGAATGGCAAACGCTTGCCGGCTAGCTACGCCAACTTCTACATTGCCAATAATGTCGTTATCCTGCCGACATTCCGGCAACCGTTGGCGGACCAGCGCGCCCAAGCAACACTCCAAGAACTTTTCCCCACGCGCAAGGTCGTGCCGTTAGACAGCACGAACGTGATCTGGGGCCGCGGTTCATTCCATTGCCTGACACAACAACAACCAAAAGTTTGACACGCTCCCGGCTGGTGGTTAGGCTGGTGGCGACGCAAGATTATGCCTAGACTCAAATTTGTTTCCAAGGTCGAGGGAGCTGACACCATTGAGCTCCAAGAGCCGATTATCACAATTGGCCGTGGCACTAATAACGTCATCTGCATTGAAGACGCGAACATTTCGAAGCACCACGTGCTGTTGATCCTGGAAGATAGCGTGTACCGGATTTTTGATCTGCACTCCATCAACGGCACCACGGTCAACGGCAAAAAAATCGGCACCGCTACATTGCAAAACGGTGACGCCGTACGGATCGGTTACCTCGATCTGATCTACGAAACCGCCACCCCGTCAATCGCCACGCCAGCTGTACCAGAACTGCCGACAGCGCCAACTCCGCCGCCGACACCAGCAGAATCTGTTGCGCCGGCCCCAGCCGCACCCGCTGTACCACCAACACCGCCCGAGCCGGTAGTCACAATTGCGGCGGCTCCGGCAAAACGTCCATTTCTCGGCTTTGGCAAGCGCGTACCCGCACCAACTCCCGCACCGGAGCCGGCCGCGCCCGCAGCGGTAGCGCCAGTTGTTGCAACGCCACCACCGCCTGCGCCAGTCACGCCTGAACCACCGGCAGCACCGACCGCAGATACTCCCTCAGCCCCGGCACCAAGCCAGAAAAAATTCGGCGCGCCGCCCGGTGGACAAAATTTGAAGTTCCGGTTGAAACGCGAATAAGTCTCGCATCGCACCGGTCACGCAATCAAAGACAAAAAAGTGAACCCCGGCACAGTGCCGGGGTTCACTTTTGATTTACTGATACAGAACGGTTACTGGTTTTTGTCGTCCTGCGCTTGTTCGAATGCGTGTTCCAAGTCTACGATGGCCTCGCCGGGCTTGAGCGCGTCCTCAAACATCCGCTTTTCAGCATCGAGCTGGTCAGCGGAGTAATTGGCGGCCTTAATGCTGAGCCCAATGCGACGCTCCGCAGTGTCAATCTTGATGACGCGAGCGTCAACTTCTTGATCAACCTTGAGCGCATCTTTCATTTTCTCAACCCGCTCTTCGCGGATTTGGCTGATGTGAACCAGGCCTTCTAAGCCGCCGGCAAGTTCGACAAATGCGCCGAACGACGCAAGTTTGACAACCTTACCTTTGACGAGATCGCCCATCTTGAAATGCTGGTCGATATTGCGCCACGGATCTTCGCTGAGCTGCTTGAGACCGAGCGACAACCGCTGACTGGCGGCGTCAACTTCAAGCACGACAGCTTCCACAGTCTGACCTTTTTTAACGATTTCGGTCGGATTGGTGACCTTGCGCGTCCACGACATGTCGGAGATATGCACCATGCCGTCCACACCTTCTTCGACTTCGACAAACGCGCCGAAGTTAGTCAGATTGCGAACCTTGCCACTGACCTTGGTGCCGGCTGGATATTTCTTGGCAACGAAGGACCACGGGTTGGCTTCGAGTTGGCGGATGCC
>JBAWWR010000033.1:0-22369 GCA_037146675.1 Verrucomicrobiota bacterium
CAATATGCCGGCATTTGGCTATGGCGTCTTGGCGGCGCTGCCATTTGCCGTTTCGATGGCCCAGTTACCGGTCAGCTACTTTATCACCCGGTATGGCCATCGAAAAAGCCTGTTCATCACAGTCGGCGCAATCCATCGATTGCTGTGGTTGCCGATCGGGGCGATTCCGTGGCTGTTACCGGCCGGCTGGCAGTGGCAAGGGCTGCTGGTGTTGTTTGCGGTGATGTGGTTGGCCGGGCAGACGACCACGCCGATTTGGGTCTCGTGGATGGCAGATTTGGTACCGGGACGGATTCGCGGCCGGTATTTCACGCGGCGCGGCCAGCTCGGTCAGTTGATTGGCGTTATCGTGACGCTGCTGGCAGGTTACGCACTCGACCACGCGCCAACGACTGCGCTGTTGAAAGTCGTCTGCGTGGCGCTCGGTATCAGCGGGTTGTTCGGGCTCGTGGATTTCTTGTTTTTCGTCAAGGTGCCTGATGTCCAGCGGGTGAAACCGAACCCGGATGTGCGGATCTGGGAGATGTTGCGTGCGCCGTTGCGAGACCGGAATTTCCTACGGTTCCTCGGATTCACAACCACGCTGACGTTTGCAGTCGGCTTCATCGGGCAGTTTGCGTGGCTGTATGTTTTTGACGTGGCCCAACTTTCGAACACGCAAGCGAATGCGATGATGGTGGTGATGCCGCTGGTGATTTTTGTGCTGATCGGTCCGATGTGGGGCCGTCTGTTAGACCGGTTTGGCCGCAAGCCGGTCTTGCTCATTGCCGGGTTGATCATCGTGCCGGGAACGCTGGGTTGGCTTTTTATTTCCCGCGAACACTGGGTCTGGGGCTACCTGCTCGTCGTTGCTTCCACAGCCGCGTGGCCCGGGATCGAAGCCGGCAATTTTAATATCCTGCTCAATCTTAGCGACGCCGGAGAAGGCCGGACTTCCGGCAGCGCCTACGTCGCCATCAATAGCGCCGCCTGCGCGGTGGCCGGCGTGTTGAGTGGCTTGTTTGGCGGCGCGGTGGCGCAAATACTCAGCGATTGGCACAGCACTTTTTTCGGATACGCACTGACTTACCACAGCGTGCTGTTCATCATCTCGGCGGTGTTGCGGCTGGCCGCGTTGGGCTGGTTGATTGGATTTGAAGATCAGCGAGCGGCTACCCCGCGCACTGCGCTCCGGTATCTCGGCACAAATCTTTACTCCAACTTGCAGCAAGCCGTCTTCATTCCTGGCCGCCTTCTCCAACAACTCAGCCGCTGGACATATCACTCAACCCGTCGCCGGTAATCGCCTATCAAGGCGCATTGACTCACCTACCAAGCTCAGAGTATAGCCTATGCGAACAATGTCGCCACAATCACATCGCCGGTGCTGGGTGGAGGTCGATCTCGACGCGTTGCGCACAAACGTCGCCGTCATCCGCCGCCGCATCGGGCGCGCCAAGCTAATGGCTGTTGTGAAAGCCGACGCCTACGGCCACGGCCTGGCCCCGGTCGCCCGCACGCTCCGACACTGTGGCGTGGACGCGTTTGCCGTCGCCAATCTCACCGAAGCTGTCGCACTTCGCCAAGCCGTCGGTCCAGACCCGGTAATTCTTCAATTCGGCGCGGCCTTCCTGTTTGAAATTGACGCCCTGCTCGCCCACAACATCACGCCCACAATTTCCTCACTCGCCGAAGCGAAACTGTTTGAGCAGTCGGCACGGCGAGTGAACGCGCACGTTGAAATTGATACCGGCATGGGTCGTTGCGGCTTTTGGCACACAGAAGCCGGCACCGCGCTCCAGCAACTTGCCGCGCTACCGCATCTGCAAATTACCGGCGTGTACACGCATTTCCCTTCCGCCGACGAAAATCTCGCCGAGACGCGCCGGCAACTTGCGGACTTCCTAGCCGTGGCGCGCGACTATCCAAACCTGCACGCGGCCAACAGCGCTGCGCTGCTGAACTTACCGGAAGCAGCACTCGATATGGTGCGACCCGGCTTAGCACTTTACGGCATCGCATCTGGTGCCGCAGATTTTGCGCCGGTACTCTCGTTCAAGGCGCGCGTCGCCCACGTTAAAACCGTCGCCGCCGGCCGGACAATCAGCTACGGCCAAACTTTTGTCGCGCCAACCGCGATGCGCATCGCAACGGTCGCCGCCGGTTACGCCGATGGCTTCAACCGTCATCTGTCGCACAAGGCAGAAGTCTTGTGTGCCGGACAGCGGTGCCGGCTGGTCGGCCGCGTGACAATGGATCAAATCATGGTGGATGTGACCAACGCGCCGAGCGTCGCTTGCGGAGATGAAGTCGTGTTCATCGGCCGACAAGACAGCGCGGCTATCACAGCCGACGAAGTCGCGGGCTGGGCTGGGACAATCGCGTGGGAAGTGCTCTGCGGCATAAACCAATCAGTGCGTGTACCGCGCCTGTACCTGGGAGCTGAACCGGTATGACCACGCCCACACAACCATTGCCTATACAGTTATCAACCTGGAAACGCTTTCGTTCCCATCTGGAAGCGCTCGGCGTCCACATCTTGGCTGGCATCGTACCGGTCTTACCGCGTGGCCTCGTTTTGCGAATCGGTAAAGCTGTCGGCTGGTTGGCGTATTTCGCGCTACCGGAAGCGCGGAAACTTGCCCACGCTAATCTCGACATGGTCTATAGCGACACATTACCGGCCCGCGAAAAGTCCCGCATCGCGCGCGTATCCTGCCAGAATTTTGCGACGACTTTGCTCGCATTTTTTTGGTCCCCACGCCTAAATCAGCAGTCGATAAAAGATATTATCGAGGTGGACGAGATTGGGTTGCAATTAGTACGTAACCTGCAGGCGCAGGGCCGGCCGATAATTTTAATCACACTTCATTACGGCGACTGGGAACTGCTCGGCTTGGTAACTGGATTCTTGGGCATCCAAATGACCATCCCCACACGCACGATGCGCAACACTGCTGTAGAAAAGGTTTTTGCTAGGTTACGCGCGCTGACCGGCCACCGGATTGTTCCGCGCCGGCATGCCGTCGGCAAGCTGTTAAAAGCCTTGCAGCACCGCGAGTGCATCGCATTGTTGATTGACCAACACGTGCCGGTGGCGTTGGGTGGAATTTGGTGTAAGTTTTTCGGTGTACCGGCGCTGACAACACCGGCAACAGCGCAACTGGCGTTACACTCCGGCGCAGCGATTATCGGCAGCGTTGTACTTCCACTGCCGGATGGACGCTATCGCATCACTTACGGACCAATTATCGATACTACACAGACCGGCAATAAATCCGCTGATATTCTAGCCATCACGCAGCGATGTTTGGATTTCTGTGAAGGCGTCATCCGCGCCCGACCGGAATATTGGCTGTGGAGTTACAAGCGCTGGAAAAACCGGCCACACCTCGAACTTGGTGCCTTCCCGTTTTACTCAAGCTATCTGCCGCCATCCCATAACCAACCGCCATCAATGTAGCCGTCATTGTCATTTCCCTAGTAGTAGCTATAATGCAGCAGGTCTTAGAATAGAGGAACAACATATGAAGATTATTTCTACTAGAAAGCTCCGCCGCCGCTGGACCAATATGGTTCGGCGGCTCGTCTTCGGTTCGTACAGCCAATACGGAGAGGATCTCATCATCGATGCGATTGTAGGTAAAGAGAAGTTGTTTTATGTGGACATTGGAGCCAACCATCCGATTAACTTAAGCAATACGTACCGCTTCTACCGTCGTGGTGGGACCGGAATCAACATTGAGCCAGACCCAACAGTGTTTCCACTCCTAGCCAGTTGCCGCACGAAGGACATCAATCTCCAGATTGGTGTTAGCACTTTAGAGCGTGTGCTGCCATTCTACCGAATGAGTGCGAATACACTGTCTACCTTCAATAAAGCAGATGCAGACAGCCACGACGATTACCAGATTAATGAGGTTATTCAGGTTCCAGTACGCCCACTTGCGGCAATCCTCTCGGACCATATACCGAGTGGAGGCATCGACTTCATGTCGATCGACGCGGAGGGTTATGAGATGGAGATTATCGAGAGCAACAACTGGGAGCGCTTCCGCCCACTCGTGCTTATGCTTGAGATCAACCGCAACGAGCAGAAGCTCGTAGATTTCATGGAGCGCCTCGACTACGCTCTGGTAGTGAATAATGAAACGAACGGAATCTTTCTAGATTGCAGGGCTAGGCGATCATCTGCCTCTACTAAAGCTCTAACTTAAGACGGACATCCAACCTGCTCGATGAAAATCGCCATCTGTAATGACATTCGTCAATTCAATGAAAACCGACTTAAAGATTACAACTGGGCACGACAATTTCCAGGCTCAGCTTGGATAACAAGCTTATTCGAACGACAAGCGGAGTTGGACATCGATATTGCATCCGGCGACGTGGCTTTACAGAATGTGAAATCCGGACGGTGGCTAGCAGGCGATGTACGGGTGGTTCAAGAATTGGACGCTCGGCACGGTCAAGAACTGTGCCGGCTAGGGGCTGTACCAAGTGTTCTCACAATATTCGAGTCGCCGTTGGTTGCCTACCGTTCGATTGACCATCTTGTCCGATTGCGAATTAGCTTTCCACACTGTGTTGGACCGCGTTCGCTCTTCGAATTGATGCCGGCCCAACGTCAAGCGAGCTACTGGCCTCTTACATTTCCAACACACTGGCTCAATCAAGTAGTCACACCAATTCCATGGTTCCAACGCAAGCATGCGGTTTTGGTAGCAGCAAATAAGTACTGGAACGAACGGCGGTGGCAGCGAGTGCGTTCCACCAAGGATGCATTGCGGATTATACGTCATGGAATTCGGAAGCGATTGTCTGCCACCTATCGCGAGTGTCGACACATGCAGTTACACGATTCCCGTCTTGCACTCATTGACTCCCTAGCATCCCGCAATCAAATCGACGTCTTTGGGTCGGGGTGGGATAGTCTGGACAATCTGCCACATGAATGGGCCAAAAGACTTTCAGGGTCTCGCCAGATCTTCCATGGTCAATGCTCCGACAAGGTCGTACTAAGTTCCCACTACCGATTCACGATCACCTTCGAAAACACTGCGTATCCAGGCTACGTTACTGAAAAGCTGATCGATGGTCTTATAGCTGGAACGGTACCGGTGTATTTGGGTGCTCCCGACATCACGGCACAGGTACCTGATGCGGCCTTCATTGATACACGCGTATTGGGTTCGCGAGAAGCCATCATTGAGCGCATGCAACAGCTTACCGAATCCGAGGCGCTGACCATAATCTCAGCAGGACGAGCGTTTCTCAAATCTCCGCATGGCCAGCGGCATAGCCACGAAGGTTTCGGAGACTGGGTCGTTTCATTACTGCGTGGCAAAGGAGTGGCGACATGACGTGCGAATGCCATATCGAGATAGAGGTGCTTGTACTTACCTATAACCGGGTTCACCTGATTGGATCGACACTCGAATCATTGCTGGCACAGAAGCGGCCTGCTTCGCGAATTTGCGTTCTCGACAACGGAAGCACGGATGGCACAGACAAGATTGTGCGCTCGTTTGAGGCACGCGGCATTGAACTTGTCCGTCGTCAAACCAATGATGCGCGCGCTTGTTGGTCGGATCTCATCCAAATGGCACGCGGACAGTGGACCATGCTGTTCCATGACGACGATCTTCTCCATCCCTCTTATCTGCTACATGTTGGCGCAGCAATCGCAGAAGATCCAATCACCACGGTGGCTGTATCATCAATGAAAGCACATACTCATCCAGAGCAAATAAAATGGCCGAAGGTGCACGCCGGTCACCGACTAACCCTCACAGCAAGACAACTAGCTACCCGCCTGTATGGTGGCTTTCCGATGCCATTCTGCTCGGCGGTGTATCGAACTGATGTTCTTAAATCCGTGAGCCTTCAATTCGATATATATGGAAAGATTTGCGATCGGCCATTCGTAATTGATACAGCAAAAAAAGGGAGAGCGATCATGATGCTTGATTCGTATGTTAAATATCGCGTCCATGCGCAGCAAGACAGCATGAATCAATCGACAGGTCCGTTTCTCGCGGAGACATTTGCCCTGCAACGCTACTACCGCGAAACACTCGGAGAGCGCTTAATTAATCCATCTGGTCGTATTTTTTTACGGCGTAACTATCGCAACCTGATGGGCGAATATACGAGACTTACTCAAAGGCAAGTGATACCACACAATCCGAAATCCTTCCTCCGTCAGGCTATCGAAGCTGGTGCTGCATCTACATGGTCGCTGAATATTGGCCGCTGCTATGCTGCATTGACAAAGCTTCCAAGAGCAATTGAGAGATCGTTCAAGATTCTTTGTAAGAATTTGACGAAACCAGGCCGTCGTTAGTTGTTAGAATATCCTGGTAAATAGCTTCGATTTCGATTGTCAGATTTTCCCAGCTGCAAGTAGCCGCGTACCGTACTGCTGCAGCTCCCATGGCTTTTCGCCTGCCGGAGTGCAGCATCTGAATGATTCGGTTGGTGGCTTCATCCACACCTCGACAATCACAGAGAACAAACCCGCTTACTCCTTCTTCAACCAGATCTTTCGCGCCGACGTTTCCACTGACAATCACCGGCAGCCCGGCCGCCATCGCCTCCAGAACTACCATTCCAAACGTGTCAAATGCCGACAGCATCATAAACACATCTGCCGCCCGGTAGTAACACTCGATGTCAGCGGTTTGTGTCCCCACAAACGTCACTGCCTCCGCCACGCCAAGCGACCTGGCCAACGCACTGTATTTCCGCTCATCTCCACGGCCCACAACTAACAACCGCACGTTCGCTTTCGTTCGCGCCTTGGCCAGTGCCGCCAAGATCGCTTCGAGGCCTTTTACCTCAAAATTCATCCCTACAAACAACAGCAACAAATCTGTGTCGCGAATACCGTAACGCCCCCTAATCTCCCGCCGGCAGGCCTCGCGATCAGGAGTTGCGAACCGCGCAAGGTCCACACCCGGATGCATCACCTGCCAACGTCCCGGCAACTCTCGATATTCACGGTGAAACGCCTCTACCGCCAGTGACGATACCGGTAGAAACCACGCATCTTTGTTACGGCGCATCATTCGCTTTTCTACAGCAATCATCGAACGGTCGAAGAGACTTGCACGCTTCTTGCGAACTGAACTGACCCAGCCAGTATGCGGCACGCAGTGTACGGAAAACACATCCGCCATAAAAGTTCTATCATGAGAATGCACCAAGTCGAACCGCCCGTTCTCAACCGCACGCTGCGCAAACCAAGGAAAGCTCCACGGACGTAATGACCTAGGAAACTGGATTATTGGCACTTTATGAAACACCACCGGCGAGTCTGGTGGTGCCTGCCAACAATTTGCAAACACGTGAAATTCATAGCGACCGGAGCGCGCTAAGCGCTCGGTGACTTCACAGGCAAATCGTTCGGCACCTCCGACCGGTCCGTATTTTGGGACAACGACTGCAATACGCGGAATATGCGATGCTGTGGTCATTGTATTGTTAACGCTCATGCAAACGCGCAGATATCTATTTGAATTATGTTACCACATCAAGCTTGAACGCCGTGGTTTTCGCTTGTGTGAGTCCGCGTCACGACATAACCTTTGCGCAACGGTCCCTAGTCTGGTCAACGAATGAACAAACTGCCCATCTCGGTTTCTATGATTTCCGGCGCGGAAGAAGCGCGCATTGGCCGCGCCTTAGAAAGCGTGTGCGGCTGGGTAAGCGAAATCATAATCGTGCTCAATGCCGACGTGCAGGACGGCACGGAAGCGATTGCGATGCGTTACGGAGCCAAGGTATTTCGCGAGCCGTGGAAGGGTCACGTTGCCCAGAAAAACTCTGCCGCAGCCAAAGTCACGCAACCGTGGGTTCTAGGCTTGGACGCCGACGAAGTGATATCGCCTGATCTGCAACAAGAGTTGGTGCACCTTTTTTCGAGTCCGCAGATGACGGCGCGTTACGCGGCCTACAGTTTCCCGCGGTGTACCTTCTATCTCGGTCGCTGGATTCGCCATGGCGACTGGTATCCCGACCGCCAAACGCGGCTCTGGCAACGCGACCACGCCACGTGGCAAGGCATTGATCCGCACGACAAGCTCGTTGTGAACGGCACCGGCGGGCGGTTACGCGGCGAGTTGCTTCACTACAGCATGGAAAACCTAGAGCGCCAACTGGTAAAAATCAGCACCTACGCCGATTGCTTTGCGAAAAATCGGCTCGCCAAAGGGCAGCGGCCCGGGTTGATTGATTTTGCTGTCCGCCCACTCTGGCGATTCATGCGTTGTTATTTATTACGCGGTGGTTTCTGTGACGGCTGGGTCGGGTTTTACCTTGCCTGGCAAACCGCGTTCGCCTGTTTAACCCGCTACGCCAAGGTGCGCGAAGCCTTGACCAACAATACTGCATGTTTGACATCTCCGTCATCATCGTCACACGCAACACCTGCGCGCTAACTTGCGCCGCCATCGAATCGGTGGACCGCAGTACTGACGCGCTGCGAAAGGAAACCTTCGTTGTCGACAACGGCTCATCCGACGACACACCCGTAGTCATTCCGCAACGGTTCCCAACCGTCCATTACACTCATGTGAAAGGCAATCTTGGTTTCGCCCGAGCCAATAACCGGGCCGCCAAGGAGGCGACCGGGCGGTACCTGCTCTTGTTGAATTCCGATGCCGCCGTCCAGCCGGAAGCATTGGCCACGACGATACCGTGGCTAGACGCGCACCCCAACTGTGGCGTGGCGGGCGCGCAATTATTAAATCCTGATGGCACGCGCCAAAATTCCATCGCTAATTGGCCGACACTGACAACGGAGTTATTCAACAAATCACTCCTGCGACAGCTCTGGCCAAAGCAGTATCCAGGGAAGGAACAAGTATTCACGGAGCCGGTGGCGGTGGAAAGCGTCGTGGGCGCGTTCATGCTAATCCGTCGGGAAGCGTGGGAAGCCATCGGTGGCTTGGACGAGCGGTATTTTTTCTTCCTCGAAGAAACCGATTTCTGCCTCCAAGCCTGCCAGCGCGGTTGGAAGGTGATGCACCTTCCGCATGTCTACGTCTGGCATGGTCAAGGGCAGACAGCGAAACAAGTCTCTGTTGCCGCGCGCATTGAGTACTGGCGATCACGCTACCAGTACTTCGCCAAGAACCATGGACAGATCACGCGTATCGTGCTGACCGCCGGTCTGACCATGCGACTGATTGCCAATTGGTTGGTCAGCGGCCTTCTGCAAGGCGCCAACGAACGCTGGAGGAACAAGCAGCAAGTCAACGCTGCACTGGTGTGCTGGCATCTGCGTGGACGGCCTGAGTGTATGGGATTACCGCGCGGCGGCGAGCTATTGTAGGCATACACCATAGCTGATTCGGACAATGCCAATCGTTGTCGCGTTTAATCTATGCCGGCAGGAAATTCATCTCAAGATGTAGCACCTAAGACAGGTAGAACTGTTTTATTCTGCAAGAGTCGGACTTGACTCTGCCCCAGAAACCGCGCAATCATCATTCACAAACAATCATGCACAATCTGCTGTTCATCATGAAATTCGGCTGGCCGTACATGCAGAAGTATTGGCAGCGATTGGCTTTGGGGATTGTACTGGGAATCTTATTCGGCTTGTCGAATGCAGCTTTCGTGTGGGCAACAAAGACGTTATTTGAGCGCCTAGCTCCCGCAACAATAACGACTGTTGCCAACCCAATCCCGGCTTCCGAAGAACGGATCATGACAGCAGTAAACACAGTAAAGACCAATATTCAGCAGGCGCTTGATTCATGGTTACCGCTGATGGGGCGCAGCCTCGATTGGCGGCAAATTATTGGCGGACTGATGCTGTTATCAGTCCCGGTGTTTTTTCGAGGCGCGGTCGGCTATATGAGCACCTATTGTATGAGCTGGGTTAGCGAGCGAATGATTAACGACCTCCGCATTAGTGTGTTAGCTAAGCTCAATTCGCTGTCCTTGGATTTCTTTAATCGCTCTACAATGGGCAACCTGCTGACACATATCAATGGCGATACCGCTACGTTGCATCGTTGTATGATTTTTGGATTTGCTGATATGATTAAGGAGCCGGTTACCCTCATCGGCCTAGTTGGGGCCATGTGTATCCTCGATTGGCAACTAACACTGGTCGCTGTTGGTTTCTTGTGTACCTGCATCATTCCGATGCGACTACTAGGTAAAAAGGCGCGCAACGCCAGCCACGGCGGAGTGGTAGCGAGCGTTTCTCAATCCAGCCTACTCGTCGAAGCCCTGTCAGGAATCCGCGTGGTCAAAGCCTTTGGCCTAGAGGAAGAACAAGTCAAACGATTCCGTCAATATTCGCGACAATTAATTCATCACGGTATGAAAGGCGTGCAAGCGCGAGGACTTATCCACCCGATTATCGAAACGTCCGCCATGCTCGGCGCCGGCGCGCTGGTATTGTGGATTGTCCACACACATCGAACCATCCCCAACATGGTCGGCTTTCTAACCGGCATGTTTCTAATTTATAACCCGGTAAAGAAAATCGCCGGTATCAATATAATGTTCCATGAAACCAGCGTTGGTGTGGAACGCCTCATCAAACTGCTGCGCGAACAACCGACAGTTAAGGAGGCCACCAACGCACGGCGAGTCACAAGCTTCACCTCCGAACTACGCTTTGAGAATGTCAGCTTTTCCTACGGCAATCAGCTGGTAGTTCGAGACGTTGACTTTGTGGTCCCGCGCGGGTTCAAGCTTGGTGTTGCCGGTGAAAGCGGGTCTGGCAAGAGCACGCTCGCCAACCTAGTCTTCCGGTTTTACGATCCAACACATGGACGGATCACGCTGGATGGCGTTGATATCCGTGAGATTGCCATTACTGATTTGCGCCAGTTGATGGCGCTTGTCAGTCAAGATATCGTATTATTTGATAATACCGTTGCAGAAAACATTGCTTATGGACGCTCTGGTGCCACACGTATAGAAGTGGAACAGGCGGCCCGGCAGGCTTATGCCCACGAATTTATTATGCAGTTACCACAAGGGTACGATACCCGTATCGGCGAGCGAGGCGCCACGCTCTCTGGTGGTCAGAGGCAACGGCTTTCTATCGCTCGCGCATTCGTCAGAAACGCTCCTATTCTCGTACTTGATGAGGCGACCGCAGCACTAGATTCACAAGCAGAGGCAGAGGTGCAGACGGCAATTGATCATCTCGCTGAAAATCGCACAGTCATCAGTATTGCCCATCGACTATCCACGCTTCGCACTAGTGACCGGATTATTGTGCTCTCGCAAGGTCGCATTATCGAAGATGGTGGTTTTGCAGATTTAGTAAGCCGGGGAGGCGTTTTTGCAAACATGGCGCAACGCCAAGGCATAAATTAGTCGTAAAAATGCGTTACTACCCTAGAGTTTCTCACTTCGTAATTCCGCTTCACTAGCCATCACTTGGCTCAATCTATAAATCCTCTAGCGTCGCCAAGTGCATGGCGACTACCGTGACCACAAGGCAAACCACCTCGCTGACTGTTGTAAAGTTGGACACATTAGTGGTGTGAGCCGGCAACGTGAACAGCATAGTCGGTAACGCGACCACCAACCGCGCTCGAACAACGAAACAGGCGTTCCGGTTACCCGGAACGCCTGCTTGTTGAATACGGTTATTACTTAGACCGGCTTAGTACCGGCCGCCGCGACCGCCACCGCCGCCACCACCACCGCCACGACCGCCACGGTCGCCGCCACGGCCGCCACCGAAGCCGCCGCCTGATGGGCGGTCTTCCTTGGGACGGGCTTCATTGACAGTGAGGGCACGGCCATCGAGTTCTTTGCCGTTGAACTGACTGACGGCAGCGCTTGCTGCTTCCTGAGTTGACATGGTCACGAACGCGAAGCCACGGGACTTGCTCGTAAATTTATCCACAATCAGTTCGCACGAAGTGACTTCCCCTGCCCCTTTAAAGAGGTCAAGGATCGCGCCTTCGGTGGTGTTGAATGACAGATTGCCGACGAACAGCTTGGTAGCCATTGTATGTTTTTTCTTTCTGCTGCGAGCGGAGGTCTCAGTGACTGTTCCCACTTAGCGGGTTTCGGACTGTCACCGGACTGAAAGCCTGACTGACAATCTACCAATCTCACTGCAACTGCTTCGATCTGCGAGCGATTCGCAATCTAGCACAACCGACCGTCATGGCAAGATATTATTTCGAACCGCAATCCACAGTTCGGCTGACACGAAATTACCAAGCTTGCTTCCCTCTCCAGGACTCAGTATTTTGAGGTAGAAATCGAATGCGGCCACTGCTTTATATAATCTTTCTCGCCGGCTTGCTAACTAGCGCGAAGGCCGGCGTCTTCGACCAGATTGACGCGCACAAACGAGCCGATGTGAACGGCCAAACCGTCGCACTACCCACTATTCGGTTCGATACCGTCCCGCAGACGATTCTCCCCATGACGGTCGCGCCTGTCTCGGGCAAGGCTGTAGATCGCAACCAGACCTTTGCGACCAAAAACGTTGCCTTCGACACTCTCAACTTCCCGATTGTCCCATCAAAAACGCTGCCGATGACCAATTTCACCACTAAGCGCGCGGCGTTAGATAAGCCACTGATTGAGACCGGCGCTGTGCCCACCGGTACCGTGTCCACTGACAAAGCTAAAATCAACTCGCGCGTTATCCGCCCGCTCACACCCGACGGACATCAAGAGTTGAAAGACCAGATCAACAAGATCCCGTAGCCGCCGCACCCTGCGCCAGCGCCGCAAACCGGCATTGCCGGCAGACACTCTTGTCGTTGAAGCAAAAATCCTGAAGAATTTGGAGCAGTCCCTGCTGTTGCCGGGTCGTCTGCACATACCGGCGCATCACACTCGTGGTGCCGAACAATTGGTGCGTGGCCAACCGCGCGAGGCTGTTGTCGCCGGTCGGTCGCAACGCGTCATACTGGGCCTTGGCTTGCGCGCGCAACCGGTCGTCTTGTCTGCTGGAGGCGTAGGCGGCAACAAACGGCAATACGATATTGGCGACAATCTCCTGCGCCCGCGTCGCGCCGATCAATTCGACCGGCTTGGCTTGCAGTTTGCCGCCGAGCGTGAAATGCCGGCTCCAGTATTCGTCGCGCACTTGTAGAAAGAGCTTAGCCGGGTCACCACCGCTTTCGACGGCAGCGATGGCTTTCGCGGCAAAGTTCTCGTGCCGGCGCAATAACGCCGTGGCCGCGCCGAGGCGCCGGTGGGGATGATTGGCCGGGCGGATACCGGCCAGCTGCCACGCTTCTGCCGGTAAGATTTTGTCGGCAAACTCCGGTCGCAATTTCCACCATTGCGCCCACAGCCGTCGCGCGTAAGCATCGCTGGACTTGGCTGCTACCGTTGGCAAAAGATTGCCGGCACCGAATAGCAACGCCGCTGTCGACCGGCTCTCGGTCAATATTGTCAACGGCACGCATTGGGCCAACGCGCGAAACGTGGTCTTGTTGGCTTTGTAACCGAGCGCTTCCATCCAGCCTTCGTAAAACGCCTGTTCGGTGCCGGCTCGGTGAATCCACCTGGCAAACCGGCGTGCCTTATTGGCAAAACGTTCGTCACCGGCAGTATCGAGCAAGGCCACGACGTCGGATTCCGGCAAAGCTTTGAGCACTGCGGCGCATTGACCGGCGTGGTTGCCGACATTGTGCGGATAGGCGTCGCTGTCAATTTCGTCAAAAAGTTGTTCGAGTGGCGCGGCGAGCTGGTCGTGGATGATAAGTTGCGGAATGTGATCCCCGTGCCGGGTGCGGCGCGGCTTGTCGTGGGACGGTTCCCAGAGGACGACATGAAGGATGACATTGTCGTAACGCGGATCGTGTTCGTGGCCGTGGTGCGTCCAATCGTCGGCGCGGAGATGGATTTCGATATCGCCTTGGCGCTCGGGTTCGTCGCCGATTTTCAGCGTGGCATTGCGGAAGTCGGGACCAGCTTCCAGATTCCACCAACCCGGGAAAATGACTTCCACGCGCCGACCATCCACGGTGCGCAACGCGTCATGCCGGATGCGTTGGTCGTACCAGATACACTGGACGAGCCGTTCGTGAATCGGAAGCGGGACGTAATTGCTGTCGGCGTCGCGCAGCAAAGCCGGCGCGAAGACATTCGGGAACGACTCACGGAGGAGTTGGTTGCGGATTTCGCTGTAACGGGTTGCCGGCATAGCTTGCTTCTTTGCTTGCCGGCAATATACCGACCGGCCGCGAAAATGCGATCTTCATTTTACTGCCGGCGCCGCACACTGACTTCCTGCTGTTGCCGGAGTTTGACAATTGAATCCGCCGGGCAGACGCCACGCCAAAGGACATTCGGATAGAGAATGGCGTTGCGCCCAATGATCGCGCCGGGACTGAGCACGCTGTTGCAACCAATGTCCGCGCCGTCGCCGAGAATTGCGCCGAACTTCCGCAGACCGGTGTCTAATTTGCCAACCTTGACGTTACCGGCTACCGATTTGACATTCGACAAAATCACGCCCGCACCGAGGTGCGCCTTATGGCCGAGGACGGAATCGCCGACATAACTGAAGTGCGGCACTTGGCAGCCGTTAAACAGTACGCTGTTCTTGAACTCACAAGCATTGCCGAGTACGCAGCCGTCGCCAACGATGACGTTTTCGCGGATGTAGGCATTCGCCCGAATCTGGCAGTTCGCGCCGATGATGGCCGGGCCTTTGATGACCGCGCCGGGTTCGATCTCCGTCCCTTTCCCGATGAACACCGCCTCGCCGATGAAGGCCGCGCCGGTCACCGTGCCGAGATTGCCGGGCCGCAGCTGCCGCTTCACAAACTCCGGCAATTTCCGCAACGCCTCCCAGACATTCGCGTCTCCGTCGAACAGCTCCGGGAACGCAAACTGTGTCAAATCGAGCAAATCCGCTGGTCGAAACATACCGGCATCTTACCGTGAGGTTGCGCATTTGCAAGGCTCCGGCTACGATGCCGTCATGATTGCGCCTTACGGCACTTGGAAATCACCGATTACGCCCAGCCTCATCACCGGCGAAAGCGTCAGCCTCAGCGCGGTTGCGTTCGTTGGCAACGATCTCTGCTGGCTGGAACAACGTCCGCGCGAAGCCGGCCGCACCGTTCTCGTCCGCAACGGCACCGACCTCACGCCACCCGACTTCAACGTCCGCTCCCGCGTTCACGAATACGGCGGCGGCGCGTACACCATCGCCGGCGCTGACATCATTTTCGTCAACGACAAAGACCAGCAGCTTTACCGGCACACCACGCCGCTCACCAACACGCCCGGCCTGCGCTTCGCCGACATGCTCCTCGACCGGCACCGCATCATCGCCGTCTGCGAAGATCACCGCGCCAACACGCGCGAGCCGGTCAACTCGCTCGTCGCGATTACCGGCGACAAAATCGAAACACTTGCCGCCGGCAACGATTTCTATTCCTCGCCACGCGTCCATGGCAACCACCTCGCCTACCTGACGTGGAAACATCCTCACATGCCGTGGGACGAAACCGAGTTGTGGCTCGACGGCCAGAAGATTGCCGGCGACGCGTCCATCTTCCAACCGGAATGGTCACCGACCGGCGAGCTACATTTCATTTCCGACCAGACCGGCTGGTGGAATCTTTACCGGTATCGCGCCGGCAAGATTGAACACGTGCTCGACCTGCCGGCCGAGTTCGGCGTGCCGCAATGGGGCTTCGGCATGAGCACCTACGCGTTTCTGGCCGACGGCCGGATCGCCTGCGCGTTCACCGAGCGCGGCCAGTGGCGGCTCGGTATTTTCGACGGCCAACTCCGCCGACTCGATTTGCCGTACACAGAAATCTCCAGCGTCCGCGCCTCCGGTAACACCATCGCGTTCATCGCCGCTTCACCGACCGAGCCACCGGCAGTGGTCCGGTTGACCGGCGACAAGCTCGAAGTCGTCCGCCGTTCCACCAATGTCGCGCTTGACCCACGGTCGGTTTCCGTCGCCGAACCGATTGAATTCGGCGGCGTCCACGCGTTTTATTATCCACCGGTCAATGCCGATTTCACCGCGCCGCCGGGCGAGTTGCCGCCGTTGATTGTGATGAGTCATGGCGGACCAACCGGCACCACGACGAGCGGGTTGAACTTGATGAAGCAATTTTGGACGAGCCGCGGTTTTGCGGTCGTGGACGTGAATTACGGCGGCAGCGCTGGTTTCGGGCGCCCGTACCGGCAAAGATTGCAAGGTCAATGGGGCATCGTCGATGTGGATGATTGTTGTGCGGCGGCCCAGTTTCTGGTCGTCGCTGGCAAAGCCGATCCGCGCCGGTTGATTATTCGCGGTGGCAGCGCCGGCGGATACACGACGTTGGCCGCACTGACGTTCCGGCAGGTTTTCCACGCCGGCGCGAGCTACTACGGCATTGGTGATTTGGAAGCGATGCTGGAAACGCACAAGTTTGAATCACGCTACCTCGACGGACTGCTCGCGCCGTGGCCGTCGGGCCGGGAAATTTATCATGCCCGGTCCCCGCTGAAGCACGCCGACAAGTTGAGCTGCCCAATCATTTTTTTCCAAGGCCTCGACGACAAAGTCGTCTTGCCGGATCAATCCCAGCAGATGGTGGCCGCAATGAAGAAGAAAGGCCTACCGGTGGAGTATTTGGAGTTTGCCGGCGAGAGCCACGGTTTCCGTCAAGCCGCTACCATCCAGCAAACGCTCGCAGCCGAGTTGGCGTTCTACGCGCGGGTTTTAGGTTTCACATTGCCGGAACCAGCCGACATCAAATAAGTTTTGCCAATTCGGCCGGTTCAGACACTGGCAATCGGCAGGTGCGGTCAACACACACATACGCCGTGGCTTTGCCGTCAATCATTGGGCGCGCTGTGGTTTGATCGCGCGCTAGCATCACAATTTTATTTGGCAGATACCGGCGATGCACGACACGTAACAGAGCCTGCGTATCCGGAGCGGCCGGTTCACCGGCGATGACAATTTGTTGCGGCCGGCCGATGGCAAAATCAAGCGCGCATAACATTTCCGGCACCGCGTGCGGTGTGCTCTGCATTCGCGGCGCAAACAACGTTAACGTGCGTTCCGCCGCTTCCCGGAAGTCAGACCGGTCGGTGAGCAGCGCCAAGCGCAGTAGCAACTGAGTCGCAATGGAATTTCCGGACGGCTCCGCGCCGTCGTACTCGTCTTTCGCGCGGAGAATGACCGACGGATCAGTGCCGTCCGTCATAAAGAATCCGCCATCGGTCGTATCGTAAAACTGCCGGAGCATTGTTTCTGCCAGCGCCACTGCTTGGGTCAGCCAACCGGCATCGAAATCGGTTTCATAGAGGTCAACAAGCGCATTGGCAAAACACGCATAATCGTCAAGCATCGCTGGCACATTGCCGGTGCGAACAAACTTGCCGTCGAGTAGCTGTCTGGCAGCGCGCTTGGCGGCGGTCAGGTACTGGGCATCCCCTAAAACTTGCGCCGTTCGACTGAGCGCAGAAATCATCAGACCGTTCCAGGCGGTAATGATTTTTTCGTCACGGTGTGGGCGAATCCGTTTTTCGCGAATGGCGAAAAGTTTTTTACGTTCGTCTGGGAAACCGGTTCCATGCAGAATGTTGTTACCGTGTTCCCAATTACCGGCGGCGTTCACATCGTAGGCTTGGCAGAAGGCGGCGCTGTTTTCGCCGAGGATGCCTTCGATTTCGGCGCGATTCCAGACGTAGAATTTACCTTCGACACCTTCGCTATCGGCATCTTCGGCAGAATAAAAACCGCCAGAGAGACTGGTCAGATCGCGCAACACATAGTCGCAGGTCCGCCGCGCGATGTCGGCAAAGAATTCGTCACCGGTAACTTGGTAGGCATCCACATAACTGCTGACCAGTTGCGCTTGATCGTAGAGCATTTTCTCAAAATGTGAGACGAGCCACCGTTCATCGACACTGTACCGGTGAAAACCGCCACCGAGTTGATCGAATAGCCCACCCTCACCCATTTTGCGGAGCGTGTGCAATGCCATGTCTTGGCCACCGGCGCGAAAGAGGAAATTCAAAACCACCGGCCGTGGGAATTTCGGCGCGGCATCGAAACCACCGTTCACGGCATCGAAGCTAGATTGGAATTGTGCCAAACCAGTGCGCAAAGAAGCGCCATCGAGTGGCGTTGTTCCGGTCCGGTTTAGCGTGACGCATTGTGTGAGGGTGTCAGTGATTTCGCCGGCTTTGGCAACGAGATCGGCGTGGTGAGTTTTCCAAACTTCGTGGATTTTCAGCAACAACGGTTGGAATCTTGCGGGTGGAAAATAAGTACCACAGAAAAACGGCTGGAGATCGTGCGTCAACCAGACGCTCATCGGCCAGCCACCGTGGCCGGTCGTGGCTTGGGTGGCGGTCATGTAGATTTTGTCGAGGTCGGGACGTTCTTCCCGGTCCACCTTGATCGCAACGAAATACTGATTGAGCACAGCAGCGATTTCGTCATTCTCAAACGCTTCATGCGCCATCACGTGACACCAGTGGCAAGTTGAGTACCCGATGGATAAGAAGATTGGCTTATTCTCCGCACGCGCCTTGCCGAATGCTTCCGCGCCCCACGGAAACCAATCCACGGGATTGTGCGCGTGTTGGCGGAGGTAGGGACTGGACTCGTGAATCAGCCGGTTCGGAGGCCGTGAATTCATTGCGCGTCGGTGACCGCGAAATAGTTTCGCTGCTTGATGAGGCCCACTACGACCGGCGGGACCATCGCTTCCCAGACCGAATCACCGGCCTGTAACCGGGTGAGCACTTCACCGGGTAGAATCGACAGACCAGCCACTGTATAATCGCGAATTGATTCGATGAAATTACTCGCGCGCAGATGCGCGAACAAATGTTGAACGTGTGCCGGCACCTGAAAGTTTTCGAGTGTGACCAGCTCGCCGGTCTGATGGTTCTGCCACGGATAGACGTAGAGCTTGACCGGCCCCTTGAACAACCGGCCCAGCGCTTCGAGGACGCCACCGTCGAGATCGGTGTAGTATTTCGCTTCCAGCAGTTCACCCAAAGTCGGCACACCGAGCGCCATGCCAATCCGTTTGTTGGTGTACCGGCGCAGGTAGGTCGTGACGTTGTGGAACCGGGAATAATTAGAAATCATCACCATCTTGCCCAGCGCGCTGAGAGTGTCCACCCGCGCCAGGAAATCGGCATGCTCGATCTGCTTGCCCGGCGTCGATAAATTGCGCAGCGTCATCTCCATCAAGACCACCGGTTCTTGACCAGCCATGTCCGGTTCGCGTCGCATCTGCGCGAGCGACCGCTCCAACATATCAAGCGTCACGTTGGTTACTGGCCGGAAGCTGCCGCGCTCGATCAAGACCGGCTGGTGATACAACACCTCTGCCGGCTCGACGACTTCGCCGGTCGGGGTAAATAGCGCTGCATTCGTCAAGCGTTGTTGAACAAGCTGGAGACTCATCAACCGGTTATCCACGCCGGCAAACGCCGGCCCGGAAAACTTGATCATGTCCACTTCCATCCGGTCGCGCGACAACTCGTCCATCAGGCTCGTGATCAATTTCTCTGGCTCTTGATCCCCGTTCACCGCACCGTAAATCAGGTTCACGCCCAGAATGCCGAGCGCCTCCTGCTGGCGAACGTTGTCCGGGTCCCACATCCGCGCGTGAATGATAATCTCCGACGGCGGCGTGCGCGGCGCGGTCTGAAACCGGATTCCGAGCCAACCGTGCCCTTCCTCCTGCTGGGAATAACTCTTGGCCGCCACCGTATCGGCGAACACGAAAAAAGCGGTCTGCGCGCCACGCTGTTTGTCGAGCCGCTCCAGCAGCAGGCGCCATTCATGATCCAACATCGCCTGCAGGCGCTCCCGGCTGACGTAGCGTTTCGCCGGACCGTAAATCGCATCCGACACCGCCATGTCATAAGCGGACATGGTCTTGGCCACCGTCCCGGCCGCGCCGCCAACACGGAAAAACCAGCGCGCGACCTCTTGCCCTGCGCCGATTTCAGCAAACGCGCCGTAGCGCGTCGCATCGATATTAATGTGCAGCGCCTTGTGATGTGTGCCGGTCTCGTGTTCCATGTCCCGCTAAGATGCCTGAAACCCGCCAGAAATCAAACTCGCACTGGTGTTTGCCCCGGCAACACGCTAGAGATACGCCATGTCGTTTGCCCTTGGAAAATTACCGTTGGCGTCAAACTTGTTCCTGGCACCGCTAGCCGGCTACACCAATTTGCCGTTTCGACTCGTCATCCGCGAAATCGGCGGCGTCGGCCTGTGCACCACCGATCTCGTCAACGCTCGCTCCCTCGTCGATCGCAACCGGAGCGCCCACAAGCTCGTCGAAACTTCGCCCGCCGATTCGCCGCTGGCTGTTCAACTTTTCGGTAAAGAACCAGCCGAACTCCGCAACGCCGCCGTCATCCTCGAAGCGCGCGGCATTCCCGTCGTGGATGTGAACATGGGTTGCCCGGTGCACAAGGTTTGCCGGACCGGCGGCGGCTCCGCCTTACTGAACGACCACGCCAAAGCGATTCGCCTCGTCAAAGCGATGGTTGACGCCGTCAAAATTCCGGTCACCTGCAAAATGCGGCTCGGCTGGGACGCCGAAAATCTCACCGCACCCGACCTCGCTCGCGCGCTCGAAGACGTCGGGGTAGCCGGCATTATCATTCACGGCCGCACCCGGGAACAAGGCTTCACCGGTAAAGTGAATCTCGACGGCATCCGCGCCGTCGTCCAAGCTGTCAAAACCATCCCGGTTATCGGCAACGGCGACATCACCACGCCGCGGATCGCGAAACGCATGTTCGACGAAACCGGCTGCGCCGCCGTCAGCATCGGTCGCGGCGCGTTTTACAATCCGTGGATTTTCCGGCACACCGCGCACTTCCTCGCCACCGGCGAAGAGTTACCGGAGCCGACGCTCGACGAACGCCTCGCCGTAATGACTCGGCACCTCGACCGGATGGTGGAAGTTTTTGGTGAAGCGCAGGGCTGCCGGCAGTTCCGCAAAGTTTCGCTCCAATATTCCCGCCGATTCGGCCCGGTCAAATATTTTGACAAGCGCATGGTCCAGCTTAACAACCGGGCCGAGTTCGACGAAATCGTCACCGCCTACCGGCAATGGCGCCAGCCATTCCTCGACGACCACGGCGAACTCAAGCAGGCTTACAAGCTACGCTCCCTAGATCAGGAAACGACCATTCACATCCGGCAAGGCCCGAATGAGTTGTGGTAGGATTACCCAAGAATCGATACGCGGTAAAATGACGCCAGAATATTACCCGACTTGAATGTCGTCATAATTCTGCTATTTGTGTCATGCTAAACAATAAGGACTAATCATTATGTCAAAAAAGAACATCTCCGCACCTGATCTCACCCAACGTCCACCACGCAGCGCCCGCGTTCGGCTGGGTGGCTATGTCATCTTGGCCCGCTGCCTTGACAAGGGTCGCGCAGAACTGATCGGCAAAAACGGCGAGTATCACTTTGATTGTCCATTGGATCAGCACATCCTTGATTTCGCCGGCATCAAAGCGGCTGACCTGAAAAAACAATTGGCGTTAGGTAAAGGTGACGAGGAGATTCTGCGCTGGATTACGGTGCACTCCAAGACCAAGCCAACCGCTTTAGAAATCACGCAGTGGAGCGCGTATCAGGAACAACGCGGACCGGGTGACTTGAAAACACGGCAATACTTCAACGGTTACTTGGAAAAACTCAGCCAGACCCGCGACGACATCTACACTTGGTTTGACGTGCTAGACCTAGATGACCATGTCAGCTTCGGAGGCAAGGCTTAACCAATGAACAAACCAGTAATTGCCGATAAGAAACCGGCAGTGCTTGAGTTGATTGCCGGCACCTATCAGTGGTGTGCCTGTGGTCAATCGAAGCAACAACCGTATTGCGATGGCTCCCATAAGGGCACCGGCTTCGCGCCGCTAGAGTTCAAGCTCGAAGTCAACAAACGCGTTGCGCTCTGCCTGTGCAAGCACACCGCTGGAGCTCCATTCTGTGATGGCGCTCACAAGAAATTGCAGGCGTAAGAACATCGGCACCAAAATACGAGCAGCAAGCCCACCGCACAGTGATCCGTTGCATGGAATCACGCTCGAAACGATTCTGACGCAGTTGCTATATCACTACGGCTGGAAGTCATTGGGGAGCCAAATCAAGGTTCGCTGTTTCAATCTTGATCCAAGTATTAAATCCAGTCTGCAGTTCCTTCGAAGAACGCCATGGGCCAGAACCAAAGTCGAAGATCTGTACCGGCAGCACGTGAACTGTTCATCCAAACCCAAACCGCCCGCCCAGCCATAAAAACAACAGAGGCGACTCCCAACGGGAATCGCCTCTGTGATGTGAATTACAGCAGTCTTACTTGACGTTCTTGGAGACCAATTTGGTCATCTCGAACATGGTGACCGTCTTCTTACCACCGAA
>JBAWWR010000034.1:0-22138 GCA_037146675.1 Verrucomicrobiota bacterium
GGCAGATCGCCGCGCTGGTCGGTAGCACCGAAGACGAAGTCCGCGCACTCCGCAACAAGCTTGGTCTTGTGCCAAGTTACCGGCTGGTGGACACGTGCGCAGCGGAGTTCGAGGCTTACACACCCTATTTTTATTCCACCTACGATACCGGCGACGACGAAGTCCGGAAGACGGCGACGAAAAAGGTGATGATTCTCGGCGGCGGCCCGAACCGAATCGGCCAAGGCATCGAGTTCGATTACTGCTGCGTCCACGCGGCATTCGCGCTGAAGGAACTCGGTTTCGAAACGATCATGGTCAACTCGAATCCGGAAACCGTCTCGACCGACTATGACACTTCGGACAAACTTTTCTTCGAGCCGCTGACGCTTGAAGACGTGCTCCACATTTACGAGCGTGAAGGTTGCTGGGGCGCAATTGCGCAGTTTGGCGGCCAGACGCCGTTGAACCTTGCGCTCGGTCTCCAGAAAAACGGCGTCAATATCATCGGCACCACGCCGCAGAGTATTGAGATTGCCGAAGACCGGAAACTTTTTGCGGCGATGCTCGACAAGCTCAAGATTCCGCAACCACCGAACGGTCTTGCGACGAATGAAGAGGAGGCGTTGGCCGCGTCGAAGAAAGTCGGCTACCCGGTACTGGTCCGCCCGTCGTTCGTGCTCGGCGGCCGGGCGATGCAGATTGTTTATTCTGACGACGAACTCCGGCATTACATGCGCTTCGCCGTCGAAGCTTCACCGGAGCGGCCGGTGCTTGTCGATAAATTTCTCGAAGAAGCCATCGAAGTCGACGTGGATTGCATTGCCGACATCGGCATCGGCGGCGATACGGTGGTTATCGGTGGTTTTCTGGAGCATATCGAATTTGCCGGCTGCCATTCCGGTGATGCCGCAATGGTTTTTCCGCCACACTCGTTGGGCAAAGATGTGCTCGAAACATTGCGCCGGTACACGCACGCGATGGCCCGGGAACTCCGGGTTGCCGGCTTGATGAACGTGCAGTTCGCCGTGCGCGGCACCGATGTCTGGGTGCTCGAAGTCAATCCGCGCGCCTCACGGACCGTGCCGTTCGTCAGTAAAGCGATTGCCAAACCGCTCGCCAAACTCGCCGCCAAAGTGATGACCGGTAAGAAACTTACAGAACTCGGTTTTACGAAGGAAATCTGGCCGAAATATTTCGCGGTGAAAGAATCGGTTTTCCCGTTCAGCAAATTCCCCGGGCAAGATATTTTGCTCGGCCCAGAAATGCGTTCGACCGGTGAAGTCATGGGACTCGGCAAAGACTGGGGCACCGCCTACGCCAAATCCCAGATGGCCGCGCAACCAGCCTTACCGACTGCCGGCAAGGTTTTCATCAGCGTGCGTGACTCCGACAAAACGCCGGTTATCGCCATTGCGCGCGAACTAATCACGCTCGGTTTCGAGATTTGTGCCTCCGCCGGTACCGCCAAGACGTTGAGCGACGCCGGACTAACGGCGCAACCACTTTTCAAGCTGCAAGAAGGCCGGCCCAACTGCCTCGACCTCATCAAAAACAACGAATTGGCCATGATTATCAATACGCCAGCCGGCAAGACGCCGCGCGTGGACGAGGTGAAAATCCGGACCGCCGCGGTACAGCACAAAATATCGATCATGACCACGCTGGCCAGCGGCACGGCCGCAGTCGCCGGCATCAAAGCCTTGCGCGCGCAGGGTTTGACTGTGCAATCCATCCAAGAATACCACCGCGAATTAAACAAATGAGCCTGAACTGCGATTTCGTCCGCTCCCACGGACTCGGTAACGATTACCTCGTCATGGACCCGGCGTTTGAGTTGACGCCCGAACGCACTCGCATCATTTGCCATCGCAATACCGGCGTTGGCAGTGACGGCATCCTCGTCGTCGCCAAGAACCCCGGCGCGGATTTTGCCGTGCGGATCTTGAATCCCGATGGTAGCGAAGCGGAAAAATCCGGCAACGGCCTCCGCATTTTCTCCAAATTTCTGTACGACCACGGCTATACAAAGAAAACCGCGTTCACGATTCATACGCTCGGCGGCATCGTCAACTCCCGGTTGATTTTGGAAGCTGGCCGCGTCGTCGCGGTGCGCGTGGATATGGGTCAAGCCGTCATCGACCGGCAACTCACGAGGTTGGAAGTTGCCGGCACAACCTTGAATGTCACGTCGCTTTCCGTCGGCAACCCGCATTGCGTCACCATCGTCCCGGACTTGAAAGCCGTGGATTTGTTCAAATTCGGCCCGCTCATCGAGAATCACCAAGCTTTTCCGAAGCGCACCAACGTCCAGTTCGCGCAGGTGCTCGACCGCGCCAACGTCCGCGCGCTCATCTGGGAGCGCGGCGCCGGACACACACTGGCGAGCGGTTCCAGTTCGTGCGCCGTGGCCTCGGCCTGTTTCGACAAAGGTTTAGTCGACGGTCACGTTACCGTGCAGATGGAAGGTGGAAACCTGACCATCGAACTCGACCGGCAGTTGGATTTGGTGATGACCGGTCCTGTTGAAGAAGTTTGCACCGGCAACTTAAGCGCAGAGTTGCGTCACCGGCTCAGCGTGAAATAAATCAAACAACGTTTGAAAGCATAACGGCGGACGCTTTATAACTACCAGTCATCAGTTCGAAATGGTAAAGACGGCATCCCGTCTTTGTTAAACATATTCGCCCACGCATGCTTTTCCGACCATGCATATCGAGCGGCTATCGGCTTCTGCACATAATGACTGGAAAGCATGTAAACGGCGGTTGAAAAGTGCAGCGGGCGGCGGTCCAATAGTGTAGCACCACTGGGGGTTTGATACTGCAATTAGCGGACGCGGTCAAGGACTTGTGAGTGGCGGAAGAACCCTTTTGCCCTCCACCGAGGGGGAGGGCAAATTTTCGCGGGCTGGTTCGACTGATTATTTTCGGTGGCGGGCTTTAGCCTGGCGGAGCCGATAGCTCTCACCGTTGGCTTCCAAGATATGCACGCGATGGGTGAGCCAAACACTCTTTTTCCCGCCCATAATCCGCCCCAAAAGCGTCTCAAACTAAGTAACGCTTTTCTCCCACTTTTTTTGCCCGAATTGGGGCAGATGAAGAAGCGTGTATGCGCTGACTTGTCCGAGGTGCGGAACAGAATTTTTCTAATCGGATCCCAGGGGGAGCCCCAAGGGCTAGTTGGTGACGGCTTTGCCTCAACCACACTACCTAACGAACTTATCGCTGAGCAGCAGCTACTTTCTCAAGACAATCGGGCATCTGGATTTCTAGATCAGCATCAACCCAAATCAGCTAACTTCTCAATGCTTCGCTCCTTCTTCAGTCATGATGAGCTCACTACTGACGATCATTCCATGAATATTAATAAGATTGAAGAAATACGCTGTTGTACGCATCGGAATCACCGCCGTGACTTTATGCGTCCCACGGGACACCGTAGCTGGTAAGGTTCCCCATTTCCGTTCCTCCCAATTACCTGTTTGAAGTGTGAAGTTTAACTCAGCAGACGCAATCGGCGTAGTGGGATCAAAATCAACCCAGCCTGGGCCTTGTCCAAGTATAGGGATACGCGGGAGCGGCGGACCTGCTTTAAGAATGCTGTCAGCAAACACCCGAATTTCTTCTGGCCCCCATTGGTGGCTGTGGTTCATGTATACGCGTGTGCAAAGCGTGCGCCGAAGAGTTAGACGATATGATTTCTGAAGGGAGTCGAGTGGGTAAAAATGGTCGTTTGTGCCGTCCACCCATAGAAACGGCATTTTTGCCTTTGGCAAATAGCGTGATGGATCCCAAAGATTAAGCCATTTCTCCGACATCTCGAAGTTTCCCTCCAATAGCTTTGAACGCCACGCCGAATTGTACGCAAGGAATCCACAGCCATAAACTGGCACAGCGAATCGAAATCGGCTATCCACGCCAGCAACGATACAGGTCAGGTACCCACCCCACGAAATACCAGTCATACCAACCCGATCTGCATCCACTTCAGGGAACGAGCGTAGTAATGTATGAGCCAAGATTACATCCGCAACGGCGTGATATGTCCACTGGTCGTTGATTGGCTGGTTAATCTGATCAAATCCTCCCCATCCTTGTGGACCACCATTTTCATGTCGTCCATGTGGCGTAGCCCCACATATATCCATCGCAATCGCCGCATATCCAAGAGCAGTCCAATGTCTAACCCAATCGGGATACGCCGTCCCACCGCCGCCATGTATCAAGACTATTCCAGGAACCTTCTCGCCTTCTTTGTGTGCTGGAATGCCAAAGTAAGCAAATACTCGAGTTGGTTTTCCTTTCCACGGTAAGCCGTCAAAAAATACCGCCTGCACGCCATTTGATTCAAATCCGAGAGCTGGGTATGTTCGTGGGCAAACAGAAAGCTGGTCAAGCTCCCAAGGAATGCGAACAGCTTCTTCACTGGCGGGCAGATTTGTGACTACGGTTTCAGAGTCAGGTGCCGCGGAGTTGGAAGATAGTTCAGATGTTATCTGTGAGTCAGCGGCGGTAGTCTCATTAAGAATTGTAAAATTAAAACCACCAAAAATTAATACCAACACAATAACAAGCTGGCGCTTGGGACTCCTAGCTGGAAGGTAATGTTTGCTTGTCGCTGTAAACATAAGCTGAATCATGGGATATTTGATGAAGTTTGTTTATTAAGAATCCACCCATCTCGTACACTTGCGGCACGCATATACTCTAGCAGCGTGGCTGTCCTAATTTCACGCCCGTTTTTATTAAGGTGACTACTCGTGTCAAAGCAATAGTCGTTTTTATCAAAAATAAACTCCTGTGGTGTGGCACCGGCTTGTTTTGGAAAAGTTTTTTTCAAAGTTTGATAAAGATTTTCTATTACCTGAGCATTTACTTCGTAATCCTGTTTCCGCAAACAAGGTGGGAAAAGGTAGACATGGGCACCACGCTTTTCTGCCTGGCTAATAAAGTGCTCTAATCGTCCAAGGACAGCCGAATTTATAGTCACATTCTCCCACAGACCACTCACAGGCTCGACATACTCTGGCTGTTTATCCAAATGTGAAATGACATCGCCATATTGATTAAATGCTTTTGAATGATAAATCTCACCCCGTTTAAAAGGCATACGATGGGAGCACCACGCTAAGCGTTGCTCGCAAACACGTCCCAAGTTTTCAACAACTGTTGGCAGATGTTCATAGTCTAAATATTGTAGTGCCATCGGCGCCTCAAATAGCAACTCACACAATACTTTATCGCCGCACGGTTCTCTGAAATAATGGCTGTATTCAAAGGCAATAATAACAACGTCGCTTGTTTGAATGTACCGTTCGGTTGAATTTAACATAAAACTTAATCCCAACGAAGCATGCAAACCGTTATTGACCACATTCACACCAAATTCATGAAATAGTTCATCACTGTTGATTCCGAATGCAAGATTGGAACCGCCCACTAAGATAATCTTCGGACTTCGTGTGGTTCTAAGTAGGTCATCCTTTATTTTGAATCCGTTATAATAGCTTGTTGGATCTCTTGGGAGTGCCACGAATAAGCCTGCTAACAGTAGTAAGACCGTCATGATTAGTAGTAAAATCTTTACGGCTAAAATTAACAACGGCTTCTTTTTTGCGTTGGATGGCATTGGTCCTAAAACTGAAAGTAAATAAATTGTTGCGTACCGAAGATGCCAAAAAGTGCAATGCTGATTATTAGCGCAAAGTATACCAGCCACCGCATCCACACAGGACGCTCTGAAAGCATATGGCGTATACTCCGATGCCTTTGGGTTCCATGAATAAATTCCATGGCAAAAATTGCCGCTACGGCAATTTTTAATTCATGCATGTCAAATCCTTTTCCCAAGATTTTGTGCATACCAATTGGCTTGATCCCACGGTGCAACCCTTGAAATAAGTGCGTCAGGATATACCACGCATCTGAGATGCTGTTAGCTCGAAAGAAAATCCACGCCACACAGACCAAGGAGAACGTGATGCCAATTCTGAGATACTTATGAAACGTCGGGAACCGGTCAAGACCAATGGCATGGCATAATGACTGCCGAAAGTTCCGAGTCCAAAGTGAGCAAATCAGGTAAAATCCGTTTACCCCCCCCCCAGATCACGTAGGTCCAGCTTGCGCCATGCCAGAAACCGCTGGCGAGAAAGGTAATAAACAGATTGAATTGCCAGCGCCAAGTCTTAGCGCGGTTTCCGCCGAGTGGGATGTAGAGGTAATCGCGGAACCAGGTGGACAGCGAGATGTGCCACCGCTTCCAAAACTCCGCAATGGACTTGGAGAAATAAGGGCGGTTGAAGTTATCCATCAAACGGAAGCCCATGACCTGCGCCGCGCCAATCGCAATGTCGGAATAGCCGGAGAAGTCGCAGTAAATCTGAAAAGCGAAAAAGACCGTCGCCACGATTAGTGGCCAGCCGGTATAGTCGCGCGGGCTGCCGTACACTTGATTGACGGCAATGGCGAGTCGGTCGGCAATGACTACCTTCTTAAACAAGCCCCACGCCATCAGCTTCAAGCCATCCGTGACGCGCTGGTATTCAAAGGTGTGTTCAGCGTAAAACTGGTGGAGGAGATTTTGTGGGCGTTCAATCGGGCCGGCCACCAGTTGCGGGTAGAACATCACATAGAGCGAATAAATCCCGAAGTGGCGCTCGGCTTTCTGGTTACCCCGGTACACCTCCACGACATAGCTCAAGCTCTGAAACGTGTGAAACGACAGGCCGATTGGGAGAATAATCTTCAGCGCTGAAATCGAATAATTCCAGTGGAGGTGCTGGGCAATGGCGGCGAAGTTGGTGTTGAAGAAGTTGAAATATTTAAACACGAACAAAACCAAGCAGGTCGAGACGATGCTAATCGTTAGAACTGCCTTTTTCCTGTTCGCTGAAATCCCCGGTATTTCCAGCCAGAGGCCGGCAAAGTAATCAATCAGGATCGTGATTATCAGAATCACGATGTACCAGGGGATAAACGCCATGTAGAACAGACAACTCGCCAGCAAGAGCAGTTGCCAGCGGAACCGGTGCGGCAACAGGAAATAAAGTATCGTTACCGTCGGAAAGAACAGCAGGAATTGGAATGAGTTAAAAAGCATGGTGGCTACCTATGTCAAATCTCATTCACTAGCACATTGCGGAGTGTAGCTAGTTATCGTTTATTCGACAAGCTCGACGTGGCACGCAAAAACAGTTTCTGACTGTTTTTTAAAGTTTACGGCCGATTTTATAAACTTCCGGGAGAAATTGTAAGTTTCCGAACGCGACCGGAGACTTTCCGGTGCGCTTTATAAGTTTCCAAGGGAAATTATAAATTACCGGGCTGAATTATAAGTTTCCGGGCCGGTTTATAAATTATAAAATCTCCCGGAAGCTTATAAACTCGGCGAATAACCTCCTGCGGCCTTCCACAGCGGTGCGCGACCGGCTCAAGCGCCGCTCTTGTTGAGCAATTCCTGAAACGACGGTAATGCGCGGATGGAATCGAAATCCTGTTCGGCCTTCACCAGCGCCCGCAATTTTGGGTCGAGATTGAGCGCGCTGCGCAACAATTCCAAAGCTTCCGCCGGTCGGTTCTGCACAGCCCGGTAACAGGCCATATTAAAATTCGCCAGCGCATCAAGCGGATTCGCATTAAAAGCGCGTTGTAATGTTTCGACCGCGGCCTCGAGTGATTGCGTCCGCCGGCGGATGTAGGCGAGGTTGATCCAGAGGCCGGTATTGCGCGGATTCAGCTCGGCGAGCCGGGCCATGAACGGCTCCGCCTCGTTCAACCGGTTCTGCTCCCAGAGGATCGCCGACTTGATGGCCAGTGCGTGCGGCTCACTTGGCGCCACCGCCAAGGCTTCATCCGCCTCGCGCAACGCCTCATCGAACATTTTCAAATCGAGGTAACCCGAGGCGTACTCGACGTGTTTCTGGATTTCCGCATTCATCCGCCGGGAATATAGCAGGCTCTTGTGTTGTTTGCCAAATCGCGTTAGAACATTCGGCGTGCTGCCGACCCAGATACAAAATCTACTCGCCCGCGCCGATTGGACACTGCGCGACAACGAAGCGCGGTGTGGCTCGCGCCGCATCACATTTCATGTGTAGTGCTCCCCGTGAATCAATCGGCAATTTTGTTCGACTAAGGAGCTTAGAACGACCTGGCCAGCTCATTTGTACCGTAGCTCGATAACGACTCAGCGCTGAACACGAGCGCTCCCGCCACTCATTAATTTTTCGACCTCTTTCACAGTGGCCATTGAGGTGTCGCCGGGAGTGGTCATCGCTAATGCGCCGTGCGCGGCACCATAATCCACAGCTTTCTGTGGGTCACCGGTCTTGAGAAAACCGTAGACAAGACCACTGGCAAAACTGTCACCGCCACCGACGCGGTCAAGGATTTCAAGACCTGGATATTTACGACTCTCGTAGAACTTGCCATCCATCCAACAGATGGCGCTCCAGTCGTTTTTTGTGGCCGTAATGACCGACCGCAAGGTGGTCGCGGCAACTTTAAAATTCTTAAACTCGCTAACGGCTGCTGCAATCATTTGTTTAAACGCATCGGTGTCAATTTTGGTGAGGTTGTGATCAATGCCTTTGACTTCGAATCCAAGGCTGGCGGTAAAATCCTCCTCGTTGCCAATCATCACATCCACATACTTTGCAATCTCGCGATTGACTTCCCGAGCTTTGGCCTGACCGCCGATACTCTTCCAGAGGCTTGGCCGGTAATTCAGGTCGTAGCTGACGATGGTTCCGTACTTGGCCGCAGCTTTGACAGCTTCCACTGTCAATTCGGCAGTGGATTCACTCAATGCCGCAAAAATGCCGCCGGTATGAAACCAGCGCACGCCGAGTTCGCCGAAGATTTTTTCCCAGTTGAAGTCCCCGGGCTTGAGCTGGCTAGCGGCGGTATTGCCACGGTCTGACACGCCGACTGCGCCACGCACGCCGAAACCGCGCTCGGTAAAGTTCAGTCCGTTGCGGATTGTCCGGCCAATGCCGTCGTCTGGCCGCCACTGGACGAACTCGGTGGCGACGCCGCCTTGCATGATGAAATCTTCGATGAGATGACCGACTTCGTTATCCACGAACGCCGTGCAGACAGCCGTTTTCAAGCCGAAGCATTTACGGAGGCCGCGGGCTACGTTGTATTCGCCGCCGCCTTCCCAAGCTTGGAAATTGCGCGCGGTGCGGATCCGGCCCTCGCCGGGATCAAGGCGCAACATGATTTCTCCAAGAGAGAGTTGGTCGAAAGTAAATTTGTCGCGTAATTTGAGTGGCATATCAAAACCCCGGTAGTTAATGTTTTATGGAGTGAAACCAGCCATTCAATACAAAAAGGCCGCAGAAAGAACAATCCTGTTCTTCGTGGAAGAAATACACAGCATTGACAAGCACAGTATTTGACGGTAGAGATAGCGTCGCTTGGGCGCTTAGCTCAGCTGGCTAGAGCATCTGCTTTACACGCAGAGGGTCAAAGGTTCAAGTCCTTTAGTGCCCACCATCTAGTAGACCAAGCACATCGAAAATTTATTGGCGCGGGGGCGTAGCTCAATTGGTTTAGAGCGCTGCCCTGTCACGGCAGAGGTTGCGGGTTCGAGCCCCGTCGCTCCCGCCAATTTCCTTGGTTGAAACTTCATCGTATTCAGCTGTTTACAAGTGGCAGACCGGTGATCAACGCGAAATCCGTTACCATTATAAATTTATGCTAAAAGCTGGAATCGTCGGGCTGCCTAACGTAGGCAAGTCAACTTTGTTCAATGCCCTCACACGTTCACGCAAGGCGGAGGCGGCGAATTATCCATTCTGCACCATTGACCCGAACATCGGCATCGTCACCGTGCCGGACGCGCGGATGTATGAGTTGCAAAAGATTGCGAAAACCAACGTCGTCATCCCAGCGGCGATTGAATTTGTAGACATCGCCGGCCTCGTCAAAGGCGCGGCGTCGGGCGAAGGATTGGGTAACAAGTTTCTAACGCACATCCGCGAAGTGGACGCCATCGTGCAGGTCGTCCGCTGCTTCGAGGACCCGGACATTCATCACGTCTCGGGTACGATTGATCCGGTCTCCGACATTGAAACTATCACGACAGAATTGGTGCTGGCGGATTTGGAAGCGGTGCAAAAACGATTGGCGAGCGTTGCCAAGGACGCCAAGCGTGGCGACAAGGAAGCGCTGGCGCAAGAAGCCGTCTTGAAAAGACTCGAACCGCACCTGAACGCCGGCAAACCCGCGCTCATGCTCGAACTCACGCCAGAAGAAAAGGTCATCTCGCGCCTGTTCTGGCTGATGACGGACAAGTCCACGATTTTCGCCTGCAACGTGAAGGAATCTGACCTCGCCACCGCGGACACCAATCCACACGTCCTCAAGGTGCGCGAGTATGTGAAGACACATCTCGCCTGCGAAGCTGTGGTCATCAGCGCACAGATTGAAAGCGACTTAGTGGATTTGTCACCGGAAGAGGCGCAGGCGTTTCTCAAGGAACTTGGCGTGGATGAATCTGGCGTGGGCGCGCTCATTCGCGCAACGTATCATCTACTCGGACTGCGAACGTATTTCACAGCTGGCGAAAAGGAAGTTCGCGCGTGGACGATTCACATCGGCGATACCGCGCCGAAAGCGGCGGGCGTGATCCATTCCGACTTCGAACGCGGTTTCATCAAGGCCGAGACCGTAGCATACGATGCGCTGATAAAGTGCGGTAGCGTTGCCGTCGCGCGCGAAAAAGGTTTGTATCGCATGGAAGGCAAGGAATACGTCGTGAAAGACGGCGACGTGCTGCTCTTCAAGTTCAACGTGTAGCCCTCTATGATCTAGCTGTAGTGAAGTTGGTCAAGGCAATGACGGAGGCCTTGGTGTGGCCCGGTGTTTGCTCTTGCGCGTTAAAGGATTAGGTTTGTGCGTATATGTACGCCAAATCCATTAGCAAGATGGTCGAAACCCTGTCCGCTATGATAGTAGCCCCTGTCAAAGTCCGGCGCCATTACGACGCCACCTTCAAAAGGGAAGCGGTCGCCCTCTGGCTGGCCAGCGGCAAGTCCGCGGAAGTCGTGGGCCACGCACTGGGCTTGAGCCCCGGTCGGCTGTTTGCCTGGCGGAGTTTCCTAGCCCGGGCCGGTGAGTCAACAACATTTATGCTCCATATCATACGGGGTAGCTTGTCTGTCACAGATATCGAGACGCACATCCTGAAACCTATCGACCGTTCGGAACTTGCCAAACTTCGCTACGCCGCACTTGACGGACCGCTTTACCTGAGAAGGAGAGCGCAATCGGTAATATTTTATCGGTCTGGCATTAGTGTGTCCGCGATCATGCGTGTTCTTGTTCTGAGCAGAAATGCTGTGAAAAGATATCTCCGCAGCTTCGAGGTTGGCGGTGTGGATGGACTTATAGAACGAAGACATTGGAAATGTGGCACGAAAGCTGGGAATGCTAAACTGCGAGAAGTGGTGCTTTCCATAATCCACTCTCCTCCTTCGAGATTTGGGTTCAACAGGACCTCTTGGACTATAAAGCTGATGAAGGACGCGCTACAATCAAAGGGATACTTGATCGGCAAGAATAACGTTTCAAGAATCGTCAAAGCTGAGGGATACGGTTTCTGGAAGGCAAAAGTGTGCCTGACTAGCAACGATCCTAACTACGAACAGAAAGTGAAAAAGATCACTTCTATTCTGGCTAATTTGAAAGCCGACGAGAAATTTTTCTCCATTGATGGGTTTGGTCCTTTTGCCGTGAAGATGCAGGGAGGGCAAAGTTACATGAAGGCAGGTCAGATGCGAGTTGTGCCGCAGTTTCAGAAAAGTAAAGGCGTTCTGATCGTGACAGCCGCGTTAGAATTGTCCGAAAATCAGGTTGCCCATTTCTACTCGACACACAAGAATACTGACGAAATGATCAAGCTATTGGATCTGTTACTCGAGAAGTATACAAGCCAGTCGCGCCTCCACCTTTCTTGGGACGCTGCTTCTTGGCACGCGTCCAAGCGATTTTACGCGCGTGTCAAAGACATCAATTCGTTAAAATACCGGGCGAACCACAAATGTCCACGCGTCAAGCTAGCGCCCCTGCCTTCCCGCGCTCAGTTTCTGAATGTCATCGAGTCGGTCTTCAGCGGTATGGCCAAGGCAGTCATCCACAACAGCGATTATCAGTCAGCAACTGAGGCGGTTGCCGCGATTGATCGGCATTTCGCCGAGAGAAATCACGAGTTCAAAAAACATCCGAAAAGAGCTGGCAGAAAAATCTGGGGCGATGAGATTGTTGCGCCGAAGTTCAGCGAGGCAAACAACTGCAAGAATCAACGCTACATGAATGCGAGATGGTGAGTCAGACGTTTGACCACCGCGCTATAAAATTGCTTAACGCTGGTTTGCGGTATTGATCATGAAGTCGATCACCTTTTCACTAACACCGCTGTTCTTCAGATCGATGATTTCGGCCGTTGTCAGGTAAAAAACAGCATGGTTACTGCGAATCTGACTAAGGATGACATCCTCATTAAGTCCACCCTTGGCTAACGCCTTGATATCCGATACCGCCATGGTTTGCTTCTGAGTAATTGGCTGCCCTACTGGATTCTGAGCGTTTGCTGTTGAAGTGGATGCGGTTGGCTGTGGGTTGTAATCTGCTGGCGTTTGGGCGGGTCGTTTGGGCTCATAGTTAACTGTCGGCGAACTGTAAACCACTTGTGGTTGAGCGTAATAGTATGTGGGGGCATAGTCGTAATAATAGTAGGATGGCGGATAATAGTAGGATGGCCAACCGAAGCCGAACGAAACCGACGGATAGCCATACCAGCCGTATCCACCGTGACCGCCGCCACCGTGACCGCCGCTGGAGCCTCCACCTGCCAATGCTGTGGATGCAACCAACAAGCCGATACCAACCGAAATCGCACCAATAATTCTAATCACTACCTTCATAAAACCTCCTCCGCCGCGCTACCGGTACCCTGCTCAAAATACACCAAAACGACGATTCCGGCGCGTACTTATTTGCAGAATTGAACACCACGGGAACCAGCTGCGATGAACCCGGATTGTCACTACGACTGAGTTAGCCAGCAATGCCTAAAAACACCAGACGCTTAGGATTAGAACTTCGACTTGAGTGCTGTCCAAACGGAATGTTCAATCAGGTTCAAATCTTGTCGCTGTTCGATTGAGAGTGAGAGATTCCAACTCTTCCAGCCGTAATCCACTGATAAATCCATAACGCGCGACAGGTAATGAGTGTCTAAGTCGCTGACCATGTGCTCTCCGAGACTAAGAGCCAAAGTATCGTGCAACACGGAAATCGTCTTGGAGACCCCAACAGCCAGTTGATTGTCGGATTGTTCAATCAGATGGGTGTGCGTGAAGTTCAGATTCACGCTGGCCCATTGTTTGTTAAACCAGCTAGTCAGATACGCACTATTCGGATTCATCGTTGGAAACCCATCCTTGGCGGAAGGTGTCAGTTTTTGACCGATTGAATTTTCCGAATAAACATCACCAAACAGCGATGGATACTGAATCCCTTCTTCCAAGGTCATGCCGCCCAAGTGCAACATCCCCGCCGATGGATCAGGCGTGCGATCCGTGGCGTATTGCGTGCTGAAGCTGGAACCCAACTGGACTGGTAGTGTGTTCGTCAATACAGGCACACTGATTTTAAGTTCTTTGTCAGTCGCCGACAGATTATCAGCCCCCACACCGCGTGCCCCGATGGATACAGCAACCCCGATGGTCAATACGCTGACAAAGATGTTAGTGATGCCGTACCGCGCACTGCTTAGGGCTGGTGGAATCGACCAATTCAGCACGAAGTCCATGACCGCAGGGCACGGCAATCCGCCTGATACCTCTGCTATGATCGTAAGGTTTTTCAAAGAGCACGCGCTTCCTTGATCAACTTACGCCGTGTGTGCGGTTGACAGTCAACCAGTCGCATTGTGTCACGGTAGTCCTGCGCTAATTTCTCCGTGCAAATGGAAGTCGCCCGTTTATACTGTACACATATGGCATGTCACCACAGCAGGCGGAAGGTAAAACAGTCATGACTAGCCTCCTCAGTCACATTCCAACCGTTGGGTTGCTCGTATTCCTGATGATTCTCGGTAGTCTGCCGCCGTTCTTGACACTGTGGTTGGTGCGGCGGCGGTACACAATCGAAGTGCTCAAGGACAATCATGATGTAGCCGGTTACACACTCAACGTGATCGGCGTGCTCTATGCCGTACTTGTGGCGTTTGTATTATTGGCGGCGTGGGAACAATTTCGTCGCACGGAAGAAATCTGCGAAATCGAAGGGGCCGTCGTGCGTAATTTGCACCGGGATTCGTTTATGTTACCGGCCGCCTCACAGGTACCGGTCCGGCAAGCGCTCATTGACTACGCCGCTGCTGTGACGAAGAAGGAATGGCCAAGCCTAATTATTCATAGTGACCACCCTGCCGCCACTGCCGCTATGAATCATATCTGGCAGGCGTACTACAGCGTTCAGGCCACAACCGATGCGGAGAAAGTCTGGTACGGCGAATCAGTCGCTAAGCTCAACGAACTGGCGGCCCAACGACGACTGCGCATCATCCAATGCCGGCAGCATGTCAGCTGGGTAATGTGGGTATTGCTGGTCATGGGCGGTGTCATCACGGTTGGGTTTATGAACTTCTTTGGTGTTCAAAGTTTCCGGTCGCACCTGATCATGACGGTGTCGTTGACTTCGATGCTGATCCTGATTCTGTTCATCATCTACGCCTTGGATCATCCGTTCTGGGGTGATCTACGGATTACACCGCAAGCACTCAGCGGCTTTCTCGAACTGCACCCGGTTCCCTGACGGCGAAGCTTGTGCTGCCGGTAGCTCTAATCCGCCGCCGCTTCAGAGATCGATTGCTGAGCTTGGCTGGCGCGCGGGTAATGGCGTCCTCCTCGGTCTTGAATGACTCGCAAATCCAATTGCTGTCAACCTGCGTGTCAATCCGCCATTGAGTATTGCCAGACGGCAGAGTGCGTGATAGGATTTAAGGCCATGAAGGCTTGCGGCGTTTTTTTGTTCGCGTGTGGTGACTCAGACGATTGTGGCATTGGGCTTGACCTCTTTCGGATGCCCAAATATCACGCACGTTGCAAACTAAAAGTCATAAGTACTTGATTGCGGGCGTAGCATAGTGGTAATGCGCCAGCCTTCCAAGCTGGTGAGGTGGGTTCGATCCCCATCGCCCGCTCCAGCTTTCTATCTTCAGCTTCAGCTGCGTTGATGCGACGGTTATTCTAATGCCAAGCCAGAGTTTTATGATAAAATCTTGGGTCAGATGAATATCTTGCTAGATTTCATAACGCAGATGGCAAAAGGTCGCGCGCTAACACCGGCCGAAATCGGCGCGGCGGTGGCGGCGTTGCTTGCGCCGGAAATTGCCGATGACGACAAGGCGGCGTTTCTGACCGCGCTCGCCGGCAAGGGTGAGACGGCAGAAGAAATCGCCGCGTTCGCCAGCGAGCTCCGCTCGCGCGCCGTTGACCCTGGTTTGCCTGCCGGTAAACTGCTTGATATTGTCGGCACCGGCGCCGACGGCGCGAACACGTTCAATATTTCCTCCTGCACAATGTTTGTCGCGGCTGCTGCCGGTATTCCCGTTGCCAAACACGGCAACCGCGCCGTTACCAGCAAATGCGGTAGTGCTGACGTGCTGGAGGCGCTTGGCGCTAAAATCGAATTACCGGCCGAAGCCGCGCGCCGGTGCCTCGCCGAAGCCGGGATCACCTTTTTATTTGCGCCGTTTTACCACCCGGCATTCAAAGCCATCGCGCCGGTGCGTAAGCAACTCGCCGCGCGCCGGCAACGCACGATTTTCAACATTCTCGGCCCGCTCGTGAATCCGGCCCGGCCAACCCATCAACTCGTCGGCGTCTTTGACCAGTCGCTTGTGCCGAAATTCGCCGAGGTCCTCCGGTTGCTCGATGTGAAACACGCGCTGGTCGTGCACGGCGACGGTCTCGACGAGCTTTCGACGCGCGGCGTCAACACCGTCGCCGAGTTGTGGCGCGGGAAGATCGAACTTACGGAGCGCGATTTCCGCGTGCCGGCAACGCTTTGGCGGGTGCTGCCGGTAAAACCGGAAGAGCTTGCCGGCGGCGATCCAACCACAAACGCCGGCATCGTGCGGGAAATTTTGTCCGGTAAAGATTGTGGAGCCCGGCGCGACATCGTGCTGTTGAATGCGGCAGCGGCGTTGGTCGTGGCTGAAGTCGCAGACACTTTCGAGCACGGCTGGCAGCGCGCGGCGGAGTTGATTGATACCGGCGCGGCGTTCGACAGGTTGCACCGCTTTGTCGCAGCCTCCCGCCACGGCGAAACTTGACGTTTCACTGGGGGCGGTTAAGAATAAGTCAGCAGGAGTTTGCCAGATGACCAAGCAATATCAGTTTCCAAAACAAGATACCGCCTGGGGCGTGGCGCACGTGGTGCGGTTCAGCAACGAGAATCAGGCCGCGCTCCGGCAGCACGCCAGCTTGTCGACTGATCAGTTACTCGGCGCAATCCTCGCCGAAATCCACGGTTTTGTCGCCGAGCCGAAATTCACCGATGACATTTGCCTGCTGGGCATGGACGTGAAACGCGTGGGCCTGTGAAACGCGCACTGGTCATCGGCTTGGTGCTGGCACTCAGCCACACGCACGGCGAAGTCGCCCAGTTACCGGGCTTGCGCGTGCAGTCTGAAGAGAAACTCGTCGAAGCCACCGGGCAAATCTCAACCACCAACGGCATTCTTGAATTCGTCGCTGTCGAAGCCGGCGGGCGCGACTACGAAAGCTTGCTGACGCTGACGTGCCGGCCCTCGGCGTTGAAGTTTGCGCTGCTGCTGCTCGGTCTGCCAACCGGCGCGACCAATGGCGCGCCGTTACGGCTCGATATCGAATGGGCCGCTGCCGGTAAGTCGCACCGCGTTCCGGTGGAAACATTATTGCTCGACCGCACCACCGGTAAGTCACCGGCAACTTTGCCGTTTATTTTCTCCGGCTCGTTTTTCGGTCCCGATCTGACCGGCAGCAACCAGATTTTCTACGCCGACATCGAGCAGGCGCACGTGGCGTTGTGGTGGCAGCCGTCCGTGCTGATCAATGTGCGCGGCGACTGCGGCAATCCGTACCGGGGCGACAATCAAGGATTTGAGGTCAATTCGAAACTCGTGCCGCCAGCCGGCACGCCGGTCAAACTAATTTTCCGACCACGCGAGTAACTAATGAACCAACGTTGGATTTTGGTGGACGGTTATAGCGTGCTACACTTTTGGCCACGCTTGCGCAAGCTGGTCGGTCGGTCGCTGGAGACCCAACGCGCCGCCTTGATCCACGTGCTCCAGCAATACGGCGACGCGACAGATTGTCGGGTGACGGTGGTTTTCGATGGTTACGGCGCCAAGCACAAGCCCGACAAAGCGGAACCGACGCCCGGCTTGGAGGTGGTTTTTTCCGACGCCGGCAAGACCGCCGATGATGTGATCGAACGTTTGGTCGGCACAGCCGAACGCCCCGGTAACATCCGCGTGGTGACTTCGGACAACTTGGAACGTCGCACGGTTGAGACATTGGGCGCGCAAAGCGTTTCGACGGAACTATTCGAGGCGGAAGTGACGGCCGCCTTGGGGGCGTTGGAGCGGCTGGTCCGCGAGCACAGTCGCACGCGCCGCCTGCACTCGCTCCGTCAGCATTTCACGGACTGACGGCCACACCGGAATCACAGGTTGACAGGATTGGCGCTCTGAGGTTAGATTTGCCGCACTGTATGGAGGACGCTTTGTCATGAAATTGATCAGTAGAATTGCGTTGGCGATTGCGATTGTGGCGTGTATTGGCGCGGGGATTTTTGCCTTCAAACTCGGCAATAGCCGAGACACTTGGCACACCGCGGCCGACAAATTTGAAACGGAAAAAACCAAGCTCGCCAAGGACTTGGGTGACACACGTGATGACCTCACCGCCACCAAGCAAGACCTCACCAAGACCCGCGACGAGTTGACTAATACCAAGGGCGAACTCGAAGCCGGCCGTGTCGCACTTGCAACTAAAGCTCAGGAAGTCGACAAATTGCAGGCCTCGCTCAACGCTCGGGCCGCTGAACTTGCGCAGATGAAATCCGACCGCGATACCGCGCAGCAAGCCGCTGAGGACATCAAAAAGACTTTGGCAGACGCCGGTACCGACATCGGTAGCGTTGCCCAGATTGGCGATCAGATTAAAGCTCAATCGGAAGAAAATAAAATCCTCGGTCAGCAACTCGCAAGCGTTCGCAAGAATGTTATCGTGTGCCAAGACAAAGTTGCCGCACTCACCACAACACCGAGCAACCTCCGCGGCCGTATCGCAGCGGTACAAGAGAGCTGGGGCTTTGTCATCATCGACATCGGTCGCGATAAGAGCATCCAGACAAACACCGACTTCATTGTTTCTCGCGACAGCAAAGTGGTTGCCAAAGTGCAAGTGCGCACGGTCGGCGACAACACCAGCGTGGCCGAAATCTTGCCAGGCTTTCCAAAAACGCTGCCGCAAGTCGGCGACGCGGTCGTGCACAACTAAGGTGCCGGTATGAAGCGCTGGCTATTGTTGCTACTATTGACTGCTGCGACGGGCTTAAGCATTGGCTGCGCTACATCATCGTCCGACGAAAAGATTAGCACCATCCCGTGGAATCGTCCGCAATCTTGGGAAGGTACCGGCGCGCTCGGCGGTATGCGTCCACCCGGCGCGCCGTAGCAACCGCCCATGCCGGACCGGTTCGTCACTCAAACCATTCACGACAAAACGCTGGACGTGTCCCTGCGGCCCAGTTTGTTTGCTGATTTCGCCGGCCAGACCAAAGTCAAAGAACGCCTCGAACTCGCCGTCGCGGCGGCCCAACTTCGCCACGAATCAATCGATCACATTCTTCTCAGCGGCCCGCCCGGCCTCGGCAAAACCACGCTTGCCCACATCCTTGCCAAGGCGATGGGCGGAAACATTATTGTAACTAGCGGCCCGGTCATCGAAAAAGCTGGCGACCTCGCCGGGCTCCTCACCAAACTCGAAGCCGGTGACGTGCTCTTCATCGACGAAATCCACCGGCTCCAAAAAACCGTCGAAGAATATCTTTACCCGGCAATGGAAGATTTCCGGTTAGATATCGTTATTGATCAAGGCCCGAACGCCCGGAGCGTGAAATTGCAATTACCGCGGTTCACTCTCGTCGGCGCCACCACGCGCAGCGGTCTGCTTACCGCGCCGATGCGCTCCCGATTCGGCCTCACCGAACGGCTCGATTACTATTCCGCCGCCGAACTGGCCGGCATCATCACGCGCGCCGCCGGGATTCTCAATGTGGGGATTGATGCCGGTGGTGCGAATGAAATCGCCGGTCGCTCCCGTGGCACGCCGCGCATCGCCAACAATTTATTAAAACGCTGCCGGGACTTCGCCCAAGTTAAAGCCGGTAACGCGCCAATCGACGCCAACATCGCCGACCAAGCGCTGGCGATGTTGGAAATTGACGAGCACGGCCTCGATGAAATGGACAAGCGCATCCTCGAAACGCTCGTCATCAAGTTCGCCGGCAAGCCCGTCGGCATCAATTCGCTCGCTGTCGCCGTCGGCGAAGAGCCGGACACGCTCGAAGAAGTTTATGAGCCGTTTCTCATCATGGAAGGCTATCTCCAGCGCACTCCACAAGGCCGCGTTCCGACTGCGCTCGCCTTCAAGAAACTCGGCGTCCAGCCCGGCAAGAAGCAGAACGAGTTATTCTGAGCGTCCGCTTCTCAAGCGGCTCAACCTCTAGCTTGTGAATTGCGCTCGGCCGATGCTTGGAAATAATCGTCCAACAACTGCAACTCAAACTCCCGTGCAATTTCCAGCGCCGTGATGTCCTGGGACTGACTGGAAATCAGCGCCGCACCGATGTTGGGCGGAATGTCGATGCGCACTGCAGCGCCATACCGGCGCTCAATCGCCGGGAACTTCTTCGCGTTGTAGTCGAGATGCACCATCACCCGGTCGAGGTTGATTTGGGCGCGGGCGATTGTGGTGTAGCAGTTCGTCAGCGCAACGGGCCGGCCTAACGGGTCGAGCACGCCACCACCGTGAAATGGAAGCGCCGCAGCAAAAAATGCACGGCAAGAGTAGGCCCACGCGCTTTGCATCAGTCCGCCGTGATACATGCTCGCGAAAGTGATGATGTCCGGCCGGAGTTTGACGTATTGCTGGCGCAGTTCATCAAAATTTAAGTCGAAACAAATCGCTCCACCCAGCCGGCCAATGGCGGTGTCCACTACCACCGCGCCTTTGCCGGGCTTCAGTCCTTGCTCAATTTCGGAGATGGTCAGAAATGTTTTATGATACGCGCCAAGCACGCAGCCAGCCGGGCCAATGAAAACAAGCGAGTTGTGGACGCCATCGGCATCGCGAAGTTTGACCGACCCAACCATGTGGCAATTCTCAGCGGCAGCAAATTCTTGGTAGAGCGACAGGAGCGCGCCAGGCCGTTGAACTTCTTCAGCTTCCTCGATGGTTTGCGCCAGCGCCTCAATTGTCTCGCTTAAGACAACGAGGTTCAGCCGCAAACCGCGCAGGTTGTTCAGAGTTGCCGCGGTATCTTCTAATACCAACGCCCGGACGTTCTTCTCTCCGGTGAGGTGTTCTTTTGTGAATTGGACTGCCGCGACGTTGACAAATTTCGCCATGGCAAACCACTTACCGGTTTAAACTGATCAATTCCTCTAACATTTGTTTCCGCCCCACCGGCTCATCTGGCTCCGGCCACAACGAATCTAGACTCGTGCCGGGGGCTTCCTGCGCCAACACCGCCACCGCCGCGCGCGCGCCTTTGGCAAATCTCACCGGCTGAATCCCGGCATCAAGCGCGAGCCGCATCGTGCCAATCAGCCGATCCTGCCAACTGAGTTTGCGGCGCGGATCGCGAATAATGCGCACGACGGCATCACTGAGCCACGGGTTCGTCATCCGCCGGAGCAAGTCTTCGGCGTATGCCTGATAACCAGCTGATGTGAACAACGGATCGAGTCCGCCGCGCCGGGCAATCAAGGCCGGGCCGGATTCGACGAGAAACGCTTCTCGGCCGAGCCGCATCAGCTCCGCGTCACCGGCAAGGTCGGACATGAACTGGTAACCGCGCTGGTGCGCGAGATAGCCGAGCAAGGCGTGGACGGCATTGTGCCCATACAGTTTCGCCTCCTCAAACGGCAGTAAGTCCGGTTTCTCCGCAAACACTTCAATGCCGCGCCGGAACCCCGGCACGCTGATTTGCGTGATGAGAATCCGGTTAAATTCCTCGACCAAAAACGCGCGCGGCAAATCGTCCGTGATCGCGGCCAAGTTACCGGCCGCGGTGACGACGCCACTCATTTTGCCGATGACGGTGTTGAGGAATTGGTGATTTGCCGACAACGCCGGCTGTAACTTGCGCACGGCGGCTTCGAGTATCTCAGCGGCGTGATTGTTATTTTCGGCGGTGTAAATGATCGCCGGCGATCGCAATCCTTCGGCGAGTAGCGGCGCGACCGACGAAAAGAAATCCACACTTGGCAGCGCGGTACAAATTTCACTGGCCTCGCCCAACGCCGTGAGCAAGGCGATTCGGTCGGCGGGATCTTTCGGATTCAGCGCTTCAATGCCGGTGACTTCGTGGACTTCGAGACCAGCCGGCGTGGCGACGTTGACCTGATAGCGGCCGCCGCTGCGGCGCAATGCAGCAACGACATCCGGCAAGACCTCAGCAACGACGAGCCTGTCAAAGTTACCGGAGCGAAACGCTTCGTAGAGGAACAATCCGCCTTGGATTGCGCCGAAACCGAAGCCGACAAACGTGCGTGATGGTTTGGACATGATTCGCTACCGGTTATCATGTCGGAGCCGCCGACGCAAGCCGCAGAGCTACCGCCCCTCCCGCGTTTCTTCGTGCGGGATGAATAGCAGGGTTAGCATGCCGGGAATGGTGCAAATACAGACGGCCACGAAAAATCCACGGTAGCTGACCAGACTCTGCAGGATGCTGCTGAGGATTCCGGCCAGCGCGATACAGAGCGAACCCAGACCGGTGGCGATGGCGAAGTGGCTGGTCCGGTAGCGCCCGTGTTGGGCGACGTACATCAAGTACACGCTGTAGCCGGCAAAGCCGAAGCC
>JBAWWR010000035.1:0-21398 GCA_037146675.1 Verrucomicrobiota bacterium
TGGGCGAGAATGTCTTTGAGGTTGCCGGCAAGGACGGGAAGATCGTGTTGCGCGGCGACGGCGTGTTGTCACAGTGCGTCGCGCTAAATTACTATCTGACGCACACCGCCAAGGTGTCGGTGTCGCTGTATGCCGAAGTGTCGGTCGGCTTGCCGGACACGCTGCCAGTGCCGGCGCAGAGCGTGCGCCAGACGACGAAGTTGCCGAATCGGTTTTTCATCAACTACTGCACGTTCGGCTACGCGTTCCCGTGGTGGACGTGGCGGAACTGGGAGCGGTTCATTGACTGGATGGCGCTGCAAGGAATTAATCTGCCGCTCGCGCAAGGCGCCAGCGAGGCGATCTGGCAAAAGGTCTGGCTGTCGTACGGGCTGACCGATGACGAAATCCGGGGCGGTTATTTTACCGGCCCGGCGCACTTGCCGTGGCATCGCATGGGCAACCTCGATAAATGGGACGGCCCGCTGCCGCAATCGTACATTGACGGCCAACTGGCGTTGACGAAAAAGATCGTCGCCCGCGAACGCGAGCTGGGGATGCAGCCGGTGTTGCCGGCATTCGCGGGCCACGTGCCGCCGGCGCTCAAGCGCGTGCGGCCGGAGGCAAAGCTGAATCAACTGCGTTGGTGCGGCGTCTCGACGATGTTCATCGAGCCGCAAGACCCGTTGTTCCGCGAGATTCAGGTGAAGTTTCTGCGCGCGCAGGAAAAGGAGCTCGGCAGCGACCACCGCTACAGTATCGATCCGTTCAACGAGATGGCCCCGCCGAGCATGGATCCGGCGTATCTCGGCAGTGTGTCGAAGGGGATCTACGACGCGCTGATCGAGGCGGATCCGCAAGCGGTTTGGGTGCAGATGTCGTGGGCATTCGCATTCATCGACTGGCCGAATCGCAGCCTCGAGGGCCTGATCAACGGAGTGCCCAAGGGCCGGATGGTCTTGCTTGATTATTTCTGCGAGAAAAACGAAATGTGGCGCAAACATAAATTCTTCGGCGCGCCGTTCATCTGGAATTACCTCGGCAACTTCGGCGGCAACACGCCCCTGGCCGGCCCAGTCAACAAAATCAACCGGCAACTCACCGCGGCCCTCGCGGACACGTCGCTCGATAATCTGACCGGCATCGGCTCAACGCTCGAAGGGTTGAACAACCAAGCGATCCACGAATTCCTTTTCGCCCGCGCGTGGGCCGGCACGAACTGCGATGTGGATGCGTGGTGCGTGACTAAAGCGCAAGCCCATGCCGGCAAGGCCGATCCGGCTGCTGAGGAAGGCTTCCGCATTTTCTGGAAGGAAGTTTTGGGCGATCGCACATTCACTAGCGTCAGCGATTGTTTTACGATGCGACCGCAGTTGGCGGGCGGCGGTATTCAGGTTTACGACTCCGGCAAGCTCGCGCGAGCCTGGCAGCGCCTGCTCGACGCCGGGCCCGAAACGCGCCGGCGCGAAGGGTACCGGCTGGACTTGGCCGACATCACGCGCACCGCGCTCGCCCAGCACGCCAACGACGTGCGCGGGCAACTGTTCGCCGCGTGGAAGAAGGGCGATGCCGGCGAATTCAACCGGCTCGCGCCGCGTTTTCTGGAAATTGGCAACGACCTCGACACGTTTCTCGGCACGCGCCCCGAATATCTCTTCGGCTACTGGGTCAACCAAGCCCGCGCGTGGGGCAAGGATGCCGCCGAGGCGGATTACTACGAGAAGAACGCCCGCACCATCGTCACCACGTGGTTCAGACGGAGCAACGCGCTCAACAACTACGCTAATCGCGACTGGAACGGCTTGCTCAAGGAGTTTTATCTCGTTCGCTGGAAGATGTATCTCGACGCGATGGGCGCTTCCCTCGAGGCCGCCACCGGTACCGGTAAGCCACCGGTCGATGTCAGCGGCGCGCACAGTCCCAAGCAGCTGGACTTTGAATGGAACTTCGCGCGCACTGCCGGCGGCAGGTTCCCGGCCAAGGCGCAAGGCGATACCTACGAAGTGAGTAAGGCGTTGTTTGAGAAATACCGGAGCAGTACAAACAGTCCCGAGTCCAGAGTCCGTAGTCCGTAGTCCAGAGTCCGTAGTCCAGAGTCCGTAGTCCAGAGTCCCCAGTCTTCCGTCTTCTGACCGCTTTTTTCCGTAATTCGTGAACCAAATCTGCAACCACTTCCTCGCTTTACGATGCCAGCAGGCTGTGATAATGTTTAGTCACAATGATTGTTCCACTCACCAAGGTGCAACTCCGACAGGACGAAGATGGCGTTTGGATTGCCAAGTCCAATCTCCTGCCTGGCTGCCATGCACACGGCCGCGACCGGGGCGAAGCGCTGCTCCGCTTTCAACAAGCCGCCAAAGCCCATTTGGAAGCGTTGCTGGAAACTGGCCGTCCAATTCCGCCTGCATTTCGCGACAAATTCGTCCTGGCCGCCTGAGCCATGGGCAAGTATCCGTCTTACAACTGCCGCCAACTGGAACGCCGGCTGCGGGAGATTGGATGTGAACTCCTCCGTACATCGGGTAGCCACCGGCACTACTCGAATCCGTATCGCCCCGACCGGCTCATCACCTTTGCCTCACATCCCGGGACCTACCGCGCGGGATTATTGCTGACATCATTGAAGACCTCGGCATTACGCGCGACCAGTTCTACTTCGGAAAATTCTGAGCGCATCGCTGACCGCTGACTTCTGACCGTTGCCCTCCGTCCCGGCCTTCCCCCGCCCTCATCCCTCGACACTCATCTCTCATCACTCCGCCAACGCCTTCCGAATCCGCACCACCCTTGTCGCCTGCTCCCGATTATGCGATACATGTGGATATGAAGCGGGAACTGATAACCACCGCGCTGGCCGACATCCGCGCCGACCAAGACCCAACGCGCAAAGCCCAAAAGCTTGCGTCGCTCTGCTCGGCGGCATTTCGCGAGCGGGGTTTCGAGCTGGTCGTCGTGGGTGGCTCCGCCATTGAATTTTACACTGAAGGTGCGTACACCTCCGGTGATGTTGATTTGTGCGTGTTACGTCCTGCGCAAACGATTCCGCTGCGCCTTCGTCAGGAAGTCATGGGCGAGTTGGCTGCCGAAGGCGGACCACGAAGCTGGCAAGTCGCTGGGCTGTTTGTGGACCTGCTGGGCGTGGTCGAGAAAGAAGGTCAGACTCCCATTCGCCAATTGCAAGGGCCCTATGGCGCAGTGAATCTGATCGACCCCGAAGAATTGCTCGTCGAGCGGCTCCTGGTCGCGGTGTATCCGTCCCCCAATCCGTCCGCCCGTGCCTGCGCCAGGGAATTACTGGGCGTCGCCCTGACCGGTCGCATCGACGTGGACTGGGCGGAAGTGCGGAAGTTGGCGACTGCCCCGAGCTACAAGGTTTTGGCGGAGTTGATCGAACTGGTCCGCGAGGTAGCGAATGAATTCAACGTCAGAAATCCCTACGATCCCAATTGACCGCCCCATCTCGTGGGAGGATTGGCTGAAAGGCCGCCAAGCCCGGCGGGCGATCTCGGAGCGCGTGGCGCCGCAGGGCAGCCAGCGCCCGGCCAGTTCCAGCGATGGCCGGTTGCGCCGCCAGTTCAACGGTCAGCGCGGCCTGCCGTTCCGCAAGACGGAAGAACTGTAGCAGCCAAACCGGTACGCCGGTCGCCACGAATCCACACGAATGATCACGAATACCGGCACCTTATTGTGTCATCCTGAGCCCGTCGAAGGATCATCCGAATCCGTTCCACCGCTTTCAGACAGTCCCGAGTCCGTAGTCCCTAGTCCAGAGTCCTCAGTCCCCGAAGGGCGCTTTTTCCCAGCACCTTCTGACTTTCTGACAACCCGGTTGTCATCCTGAGCCCGTCGAAGGATCGTCCGAATCCGTTCCACCGCCTTCAGGCTTTCCGCCCGCGGTCTTCTGTCTCCTGACTTCTGACCACTGACCGCTGTCCCCTGTCCTGAGTCCCCAGTCTTCTGGCTTCTGACCGCTGACCTCTTTTCCCCGCCAGCTCATGCTCCCAAATCCGCACGACCCGCCAGCCGTGCCGGCACAGCATCCGATTCACAGCAAGATCCCGCGCCTTGTTACCGGCCAGCTTCGCCCGCCAATACTTCTTCCCGGTCCGAAACTCCGACGCCTTCTTGTCCGCAGTCCGTGGTCTCAGGTCCGGGCCATCACTTCCGAACGTTTGCGCTTGGTGAAAACATCAGGCATCAACCAACGGAATTAGTTTCAACGCCAAAATGGTTTCCGTCAGCGTCAACGATTGAGCCGTCTGGATAGACATCAACAGGAACAACATATTCCTCCACCGTCATTGCATCATCAAAATCCCGCTCGCCATCGATGAACTCTTGCAGTCGCGTCATTGCGTTGTCGGCAATCTCGCGTTGCGCTTCAACTTCCGTTTGGAAGACACACGGCTTGCCGTTGCCATCGCGAACCGCCGGCACAGGCCCTTCACAAACCGTATCGATATAAATGCAAAATGCAGGTCCACTCATAATTCGCCGCTACACCTATCCAGGTGTAACTAACGCGGCAAGTCAGAAATTGAGGTGGGGAAAGCCTTCAGCAATCGCATCGTCCGCAGGCTTCACTTTTCCCATCCGACTTGTCATACTACGTGAATGGAATCGCTCGGCACTCCCACCACTGCAACGTCTTTGCGAGCTTGGTATGGAGCTTCCATCTCCGATTTTCTAAAATCGCACCCTGATGCTGTGTTGGGACGACTCACCGCAAGCTGCGATTTCGCTCTGATTCCGACCCAACGAGATGCATGGATGGCCCAAATTGAATTCCTACGTTCCCACGTTACCGGCCTGTCTGGCTCATTATTCCTTGAGTTCAACATCCCACGCATGGGACGCCGAATTGATGCCGTTCTGCTCATCGGACCGGTTGTGTTTGCGATTGAGTTCAAGGTCGGCGAGAAAACGTTTGATCGAGCGGCCGTTGATCAGGTTTGGGATTATGCGCTCGACTTGAAGAATTTTCACGAGGCCAGCCATAATGTTTCAATTGTTCCGATCCTTATCGCAACCGAAGCCGTAGAATCTGGACCAGTAAAGCTCGAAGCCGATGCGGACAAAGTTTATCGACCGATTTCGGTGACTGCCGGTAGTTTTCGCACCGCGTTAGATTTGGCACTGGAACACATCACCGGATCTATTCTCGACGACCAAAAATGGTCGCGTGCACCATATCACCCAACGCCGACAATCGTGGAAGCCGCGCGTGCTCTTTATGCTCAACACTCGGTTGAAGCCATCGCCCGCTTTGACGCTGGTGCTCAAAACCTACACGTCACTTCGCGACGCATTGAAGATTTGGTGGATGAAGCGAAAGAGAAAGGTCGCAAGCTCATTTGCTTCGTTACCGGGGTACCGGGAGCAGGCAAGACCCTGGTTGGGTTGAATATTGCGACTCGTCGGCGCGAAGTGAATCAACCAACGCACGCAGTATTCCTTTCCGGTAATGGTCCTCTTGTCGACGTGCTTCGCGAGGCTCTTACCCGTGATGAGGTTACCCGCCGAAAGAAGTTGGGGGAAAAGGTACGCAAGGGTAAGGTTGGTGAGAGCGTCAAAGCATTTATCCAGAATGTTCATCACTTTCGCGATGATGGGCTGATTGAATCCGGCCCCCCAATCGAACACGTGGTAATCTTTGACGAAGCACAACGCGCGTGGAATTTAAAACAAACGGCGAGCTTCATGCAGCGGAAGAAGAAGCGCGCTGGCTTCTCGCAGTCTGAACCCGATTTCCTGATTTCCTGCATGGACAGACATAAGGATTGGGCTGTCATTATTTGCCTCGTCGGAGGTGGTCAAGAAATCAATACCGGCGAAGCCGGAATTGACGCATGGTTGGACGCAGTGAATACGTCCTTCCCTAAGTGGCACATGTACATCTCATCGCGACTCACCGACAGCGAGTACGCGGCGGGCCGGGCATTGGAGAGTGTTCGCCATCGACAGGATGCGCACCTCGACGATTGCTTGCACCTCGCCGTATCCATGCGGTCGTTCCGGGCCGAAAATGTTTCTGCCTTCGTCAAATCCCTACTCGATTGCGAAAGACAGCAAGCGCGCGAAGCTTTAGTAAACTTCGCTGACCGATATCCGATTGCAGTAACACGCGATCTGAATCTTGCCAAGCAATGGGTCCGATCACACGCCCGCGGAACGGAACGGTTTGGAATGGTGGCTTCCTCGAAAGCTCAGCGGCTGAAACCTCATGCGATTGACATCCGGGTGGATATCGATCCGATCCACTGGTTTCTAAACGACAAGGAAGATACGCGCTCAAGCTATTACCTTGAGGATGCCGCCACTGAATTTCAAGTGCAGGGACTTGAGCTTGACTGGACCTGCGTAACCTGGGATGGGGATTTTCGGTTTAACGATTTCGGATGGAGTTATCACGACTTCCGCGGTGACCGCTGGACCAACATCTCGAATACGGACAACCGGAGTTATCTTCGCAATGCCTATCGCGTGTTGCTCACTCGCGCACGGCAAGGAATGGTTATTTTCGTTCCGACAGGCGAACCCACCGATCAAACCCGTTCATCGGGGTACTATGATCCAACCTTCAATTATCTCGCCGACCTTGGAATTCCTGTACTCACTTCTTAACAGCTATCGAGTCGCGACAACATGGGAGCTTACCGGCTTCCCTCTGGCGGGCGGCTCCGTCTAAACCTTCTATTTCCAAGCACTACTGCCTGCAAAGGTGCTCTTCGCGGCCCTTTCAAACTGCGCATCGAGCCTCGCCCTCTGTCCGGGAGGCTTTCAAATGGAGCATCGAGGCTCTAGGTTCTATCCGGGAGAGTTTCAACAAGGACACCGTCTGCCGCAACGCTGTTCGGAACGGTCATAAAGAGTTGACCGGTACATGGGCCATGGATTTGGGCTTACCGGGAGCGCTGGCTGCCGCCCGTCTGGGCAACCGCATCCGTCCACACCCAAAATCTGCATATTCCATAGGAAACCCGCAGTTTCTTCCCAGCTCGGATGCTTCGGGGTGGTTTTTCTGTCAGCAAAAGCACTACAAAGCATCTTTGAAGCGCTTTTGCTGTCAGCTTTAATGCCCACGTGGTACTTGTGGGCGGTTTTTCTGTCGGCGTGAGTGCCCTCATGATGCTTCGGTGTGCTTTTTCTGTCAGCTTTAGGGCTCCCATGATGCTTTAGAGTGGTTTTTCTGTCGGCGTGAGGGCTTCAATGATGCTTCGGGGTGGTAAACGACTCCCGTTTAGCGCTGTCATGATGCTTCGGGGTGGTAAAAGATTGTCCGCAAGGGCTCAGTTGTTACCTTGGAGTAGTGAAAGATTATCCGCCAGGGCATCGGTGCTACCTTGGGGCGGTCAACGATTATCGTTTGGTGGGGACATGTAACACCAAGGTGCTCAAAGATTGTCCGCCAAGGCTTGGTTGATACCTCGGAGCGGTAAAAGATTATCTTCCAGCACATCGTTGTTACCTTGGGGTGCTCAACGACAATCGTTTGGTGCCATGGGGGATCAGAACTGGCGTTGGCATGGGCACTACAGGACGCCTCCCCTTCATTCGCCCCGGAGGAGCGACCGCCAGTGACCACGCTCAGCGCGTGGCAAGCGCCGGCAACCCCTCGACATTGCACGGGGCCGCAGGGCTACAACTCAGATGCAAAGTTCCGGATCGGGCACCTCGGGCTGTAGTCGCGTCCGTCCCGGACGCCGCCCTCTTTAATTTCGCCGCACCCTTTTTCCTCCAACCGGGATGTTGGCTTGATTCTGAGCTTTTGGGGCGTTATGGTTTCAGCATGAGTACAAAGGACATGGTCGCCGCGTTGGAACGCTTCGACGAAGTCGAGCTTGCCAGATTCGTAGATGAATTAGAGAAACACGACAAGCTCGCGGAGAACTTGTATGACCTGCTGGCGTTCCGCATGCGCGCACAAGAACCCATGCGCCCATTCGAGGAGTTCGTTCAGGATTTGCAAGCCAAACGGTAAGGATGCCTTACCGGCTGTTTATCCGGCGCTCTGCAGAAAAAGAAATCGCCAGTCTTTCGATTGACCTCCGCAATCGCGTCATTGAACGAGTCCGGACATTGGCTACGACTCCGCGGCCTATCGGTTGCATAAAACTCAGCGGCGAAGACCGAGCATGGCGAATTCGGATTGGTGACTACCGAGTGGTTTACGCCGTGAATGACTCCGAACAAATCGTTGAAATCCGAACCGTCGCGCATCGACGTGATGTGTATCGATAATCAATGACAGACCAACCATTCGACAAGTTTTTCCACAGTTGACTTCTAACTCCTGTTTTCTGTCTCCTGACTTCTGACATCTGACCGCTGACTTCTGACTTCTGACCACTATCCGCGCTACCTCAGCACAATGACATCGTGCGGGCGAACCACACACGTGACGGTCTGACCAGCCGCGATCTTGGGATCGGCCAGCGCACAGACAATGTCCCCATGCGGCGTGCTCACACTCACCCGGCCCGACTCAATCTTCGTCACATGCCCCTCGACGAAATTGGCGGCACCCAGGAAATCGCGGACAAACTCATTCGCCGGCGACCGATACAGTTCGCGCGGCGTCCCCACCTGCTCGATTCGCCCCAGATTCATGACAGCCACCCGGTCGGCCAACGACAGTGCTTCGGCCTGGTCGTGTGTGACATAAATCGTGGTCAGCCCGGTCTCCTTGTGGAGCCGGCGGATTTCCTCGCGCATCTCCAACCGGAGTTTGGCATCGAGATTCGAAAGCGGTTCGTCCAGCAGCAGCACATCCGGGTTCACCACGAGCGCCCGTGCCAGCGCGACCCGCTGCTGTTGTCCGCCGGATAAGAGTGTTGCGGGCCGGTCGGCAAACTCCCCCATCCGCACCGCGGCCAATGCTGCCGCCACCCGCTGCGCTTTCTCGGGAGCGGGAACCTTGCGCACGTCCAGGCCATAGGCGACGTTGCCGGCGACGGTCATGTGCGGCCAGAGCGCATAATTTTGGAAGACCATGCCGGTATTGCGCTGGTTCGGCGGCAGTGCGGTCACATCCCGGTCGCCAAACTTCAGCAGGCCAGTATCGGGCAGATAAAACCCGGCAATGGTGCGGAGCAAGGTGGTCTTGCCGCAGCCGCTCGGGCCGAGCAGGAAGAAGAGTTCGCCGTCGGCGATATCGAGCGTAACGCCGTTGACCACCGGCGTGGTGCCGAAGCGTTTTGTAATGTTATGGAGCGAGACTTTCATATTGCTGTTGCGCCCAACGTTGCCATTCGATCAATTTCCGTTGCCGGTAATGCGGATCTTTCCACTCGCCGGCCGCCAGCTTCATTGCTTCCGCTTCCGTGACCGGCGGCTGACCGGGCACGCGGCCGGTGCGCTGGAATGCCGCGGCCAGTTCGGAGTGCAAATCAATCAACGTCGCCCCGACCAGCCCATTAACCAAATCCCAGCGCGCCCCGGCTTTGCGGGCATCGTATTGGAATGTGACCGGCTGTGCAAACGGATTGATCGGCACCAGCGTCACGTTGCGGAGCTGGTCGTAGAGATTGGGCCGGACGCTCATCCGCTCGATGGAAAACCGTTGCGCACCGCCGGGCTGGCTGCGTGGCACCATCAGCAACCGCTGACCGGGTTCACCGAGCGTGAACTCGACAAACCGTTCCGCCAATTGCCGGTGCGGCGCACCGCGCAGAATCGCCACCCCATCCGGACTGAGCGTCACACAATCAGCCGGCAGGATGAAACCGAGGTTGTCCTTGCCGGCGTAAGCAATCTGTGTGAGCGCATAGAAATCAATCGCCAACGTGTAGGCGGTGTTACCGGTCGTGCAATCTTTCGCACTGGTCGAGGCCCCCCGGTCAAACTCGCGCGTCTTGGCCGAGAGCAGCGTCAACAACCGCCAGCCATCGTCCCAGCCGTAGCGTTGCAAGATCATCTCGAACATCATGTGCATCGTTCCCGAGTTGCGTGGGTCGCCACAGCCGATGCGCCCCGCCGGTGCTTGCTCGGCCAATTCGCGCCACGTCCGCAGTACCGGTAACTTTTCCGCGGCAAGCACGCGCTGGTTGTAAAGAATCCCGAAGCTCGACAGCGACGCGCCAAACCACCGAAAGTCCGGATCGTACACCGGCACACCGCTGACCTGCGCCGGTATCCCCACCAGCGCCGCCGGCCGGTAAGCCTGCAAAAGGTCGCGCCGGGCAAATTCAAAAAACGGATCGGTACCGCCTCCGAAGAAAAGGTCGGCACCAATCCCGGTCGGTGATTGTTTGAATTCGCTGATGACGAAGCGGACATTTTCAGAGGACCCACCGAGATCGCGCCAGTCCACTTCCACCGGCGTGCCGTAGTTTTCCTGATGCCACGCCGAGAATGCCCGGGCAAATTCATACCGGACCCCTTCCCAATGCGGTGAGACAATCACCAGTCGTTCGCCGGCAAACGCCGTCAGGCTGCTCGTCAGCCAGACAAGCAGGAACGAGAGTTGCCAGCGGGTTGTCTTCAACGTCGGTCGCGAAGCGAGACCAGATAGAGCAGATGGAAGAATGCCGACAAAAAAGCCGCCACGTACGTCATGGCCGCCGCGTTCAAGACCGCCGCCGCGCCGTGCGATTCGTCGAGCGTGACGATGCCGCGGTTGGTCATAATCAGCTTCGCGCGCCGACTCGCATCGAATTCCACTGGGAGTGTGATTAATTGGAACACCGTCAGCACCCCGTACACGACAATGCCGAGATCAAGCAGCCCCGGGATGGCGCGGAACAAGCCGAACATAAATCCGCCAATCATAATGAACGGCAGCATTTTCGACGCAATCTGGGTGACCGGCACTACCGCCATGCGCGCCTTCAACGGCAGGTAAGCTTGCTGGTGCTGGATGGCGTGACCACATTCGTGAGCCGCGATACCGGTGGCGGAAATCGAATTGCCGTCGTACACACCCGGCGACAGGCAGAGCACTTTCTTTGTTGGGTCGTAGTGGTCACCGAGAAATCCATCCACCCGGTCAATGCTCACATCATCAATGCCGGCGCCACGCAAAATCTCATCGGCCACTTCCGCGCCGGTCCGCCCACTCCGCGTCGGCACTTGTGAATACTGTTTGAAGACGGAGGTCACGCGCCATTGCGCAATCAACCCGACCACCATCGCAAATATGATCAACAACCACATCAGTCCCGGATGTAACATCATTTGATTATTTCTCCTCCGACGATTAGATACCGCATGTCGCGGTAACGTTCAAGTGCCGTCATAACTCCAAAAACTTGGGAAACCGGGTGAGGTTCCGGCACCCGCGCGCGGTGATTACGACCACATCTTCCAGTCGCACCCCGCCGGTGCCCGGATAATACAGTCCCGGCTCAACTGTCACGACGTGACCGGTCTGCAAGATCGATGGTACCGCTGCCACACGCGGCGTTTCGTGAATTTCTAAACCAACGCCGTGGCCGGTCCCGTGAAAGAATCCCTGCATCCGCCCGTTCCGCCGGCCGGTCTTGAATCCATAACCGTCAAACAGGTTCTGAACTGCTTGATGCACCGTTTGCCCGTCAACACCGGCGCAGAGTTGATCGCAGGCAGCGTCTTGCGCTTTCGCAACGAGCGCAAACATCGTCCGCACCCGCTCGCTGCCCCGGCCACGCACAACCGTGCGCGTGATATCGCCCCAGTAACCAGTCTTCAGGTCGCGCGGAAAAATATCGAGAATGATGGGCTGATGCGCCCGCAATGGGCCATGACCGGTTTCGTGCGGGTCACAACCCTGATTGCCACCGGCCACAATCGTATGCGCCGCATTGCCGCCGAGGCCGGCAATCGTGGCGTTGATGACGCCTTGCACGTGCTCAGAGGTCAATCGCTGACGGCGCCAGTAAAGATAGCCGCCGCGCCCGATCCGACTGAGCCGAATCACATTGAGACCGGCGCGCAAACCTTCTTCTGCCAAGCGCAACGCTGCGGTCAGGTGCCGCTGTTCAACCGACGTCTTAATCTCGCGCGCCGGGAAAAACGGATCCGCCTTAACGGCAATCTGCAACCCGCGCAGCCGTTTTGCCAAGCCAAGCGGGAAATTCGCCGGCACCTCAACAGCGCGCACACCAAATTCGTGCAGCAATCGTGGCAGGAGTTCAGTCAGCTTTCGCACGCCGAACTTCTTTTGGTACCGGCTCAACGACAGGACCCGGTCCACCGTCGCCTGCCGGCGCGCGCGGTCGATTTCCAAATCGCTCATCACCATGTAACTCTTGCCGTCGATCTCGAACCAAACAAACAAATCCGGCACAAACATACCGGTCGCGTAAAGCAGATTGGCGTCCTGCTCGCTGGCGGCGACAATCAGGCGGGCGGTTTTCATGCCGCGACTCCTAATCCAGCCGACGGCGCGACTTCGAGTGAAAACGAACTGTGCTGGCCGGCTAGCAATTTGTGGTGCGCCAACGCCGCGATCATCCCGGCGTTGTCGGTGCAGAGTTTTGCCGGCGCCAATCGCAACCGCAGTCCGCGTGTCGCACATTCGCCGGTCAACTTCTCGCGCAGCCGACTGTTGATTGAAACACCACCGGCAAGGCTGACGGTCTGCACCCGGTATTCTTCGGCGGCGTTGAGCAACTTACCGGCAAGAATATCCACCACCGCCTCTTGGAAACTTGCACAAACATCCGGCACAGAGTGCGTTGGATTCTTGCGCAGAAAATAAAGCACAGAAGTTTTCAAACCGCTAAAACTGAAGTCGTGGCCCGGCTCGTTGAGCATACTGCGCGGAAACGCAATGGCGCGCGGGTTACCGGTCTTGGCGAGCCGATCAATTTCGGGACCGCCGGGATAACCGAGCTGCAAGAGCTTGGCAACTTTGTCAAACGCTTCTCCGGCCGCATCGTCAATGGTTTGACCGAGGATAGCGTGTTGGCCAATACCGGTTACGTGCGCGAGAATCGTGTGGCCGCCGGAGACGATCAGCGAAACCATCGGCAACCCGGCGCCATCAAGTGCCGGCGAATACAAATGCGCCTCGAGATGGTTGATGCCGATGAATGGTTTACCGGCAGCAAGCGCGATACCTTTGCCGGCGTTTAAACCAATCAGCAACGACGAGGCTAGACCGGGACCATAGGTCGCAGCGATGGCGTCAATTTCTCCGATACCCATACTGGCTTCATCGAGTGCAGCGCGGATAACATCATCGATGAGTTCAAGGTGCCGGCGCGAGGCCAACTCCGGCACGACACCGCCGTAGGGTCGGTGCAACTCGATCTGCGAACTAACGACATTGGAAAGAATCTGCCCGTCCGCGACCACCGCAGCCGAGGTTTCATCGCAGGACGTTTCGATGCCGAGAACTTTCACCGGTCAGTTCGCCAGTGACTTACCGGCCTTAGCTTGCTTGGCGAACAGCTTGACGCCTTTGAGCAAGTCGATGGCACGCTCGAGTTGTACGTCCGGAATTTTCTCGACCTTTTCCTGGCCTTCTTCTGACGGCAAGCCGGCGCGGACGCGTTGCTCGGCGAGCTTGCGCTCATCTTCCTCAGAAATCGGCACGACGATGTCGGGCGTGACGCCGTGTTCGTGGATGACTTTGTGGCTCGGCGTGTAATATTTCGCCGTGGTCAGGCGCACGGCAGAGCCGTCGGCCAGCCCGATGATGCTTTGCACGGAGCCTTTGCCGAAGGTGGTTTCGCCGACGAGCACCGCGCGCTTCAAATCCTGCAACGCGCCGGCCACGATTTCACTGCCGCTGGCGCTGCCGTTATTGACGAGTAGGACAATCGGATAGCTCAGGCGTTTTTTGCCGTACTCGGATTTGTACACCAATTTATTTTGCGTGTCGCGGCCCTCGGTGGAGACAATCAGCTGGCCGGCCGGAACGAACTTGCCAGCGATTTTCTTGGCGGACTCGAGCAAGCCGCCGGGATTATTGCGCAGGTCGATTACCAACGCGTCCATCCCCTGCCCTTCGAGCTTCGTCAGCGCTTTTTCGAACTCGTCGGCAGTCGGCTCGTTGAATTGCGTGATGCGGACATAGCCAATTTTATTCTCCAGCAGCGGGAAGTTGTTGGTTGATTTTAGATTATTGCTATTGATGTCCTTGACGCTGAACACCGGAATCTCGGCCCGGGTGATGGTGTAATCCTTGAGTCGCTCGGCTGGATCTTTGGCCTTAGCGCGGAAAATCGTGATGGTGACTTTGGTGCCCGGCTCGCCACGGAGTTGGCGGACGGCGTCGTTCAATGACATCCGGTCGGTCGGCTTGCCTTCAATTTTTGCGATGCGATCGCCGGGCAGAATTCCGGCCCGCGCGGCCGGCGTGTCTTCAATCGGCGCAATGACGGAAATAAAGCCTTCCTTCGACACGCCGATTTGAATCCCTAGCCCGCCAAATTTGCCGCCGGTATCCTCTTTCATGTCTTCGTAGGCGACCGGCTCCATAAACTGGCTGTGTGGGTCGAGCGAATTCAACATCCCTCGCAACGCGCCATAGGTCAGGTTGGTGTACGCGACCTTGTCGGCATCCACGTAATCTTTGCGGATCAACTCCATCACGCGCGTCAGCAATTCCATCTGCGTGTATGGATTATCCTTATCGCTTTTCGTGGCGGCCGCGGAATAAAGTTTCGCCGCAAAAATCAGATTCGCGCCCAACAAGGCGACGACCAACGTGATGACAATGCGTTGTTTCATGGCTGGCATGCTACGTCAGCGCGTGCCGGGATGCAAGCTACTGCACCAAGACTAACGCGGCTTTGCGAAAAATCGCGAGTTGTTTTGTTGTCGGCGCTTCAAGGTAACAACGGAAGACCGGTTCCGTGCCGGACGCGCGGAACATCACCCAACAGTTATCGCCGAGCAAAAACTTGTAGCCGTCGATTGTCACCGTACCGGTGACCGCTCGTCCGCCAAACTCGCGCAAGCCGCCAGCAAACTTCCGGAGCAATTCATCTTTGCGCTCCGGCGTCACGCGGAGATTGATCCGGTCGCTCTCAATGCGCCCACATTCCTTCTGTAAATTTGCGAGAATTTTCCGCAGCGGTTTACCTTCGTACGCAACCAACTCGCTCATCAACAAGCACGCCAGAACGCCATCTTTTTCCGGCACGTGGCCTTTCACACTCAACCCACCGCTCTCCTCGCCACCGATGATTACCGGCTCGCGTTCCATCACCGCACCGATATACTTGAACCCGACCGGCGTCTCGCGGACCGGCACGCCGTACCGGGCCGCCACGACGTCAACGAAATGACTTGTCGCCACCGTCCGCACAACTGCACCGGTCCACTTACGGTTCTTCACCAAATGATAGAGCAACAGCACCAAGACCTGATTCGCGTTGATGAATGTGCCATCGCTGTCTACGATCGCAAACCGGTCCGCATCCGGGTCTAGCCCAAGACCGAGCGCAGCTTTGCCCTTTTTCAACCGGCCCAGCAACTCGCCCATATTTTCTTTGATTGGCTCCGGGTGACCGGCGCCGAAGAGCGGATTCAATTCGCCGTGGACTGCATCCACTTTCCAACCTTGCTTGGTCAGCAACGCATCGAGGTAACCGCGGCCCGTCCCGAACATCAAATCCACCACGACTTTTTTCGGATGCCGGCGCAAGGCACGGAAATCCACCAGCTTCCGCAATTGCGCGAGATACTCCGGCATCGGATTAAATATCGTCACCGCGCCGCGCGCCGGTAACGCGCCTAGCGCGTCAGTCTTGGCTTCGATGCGCCGGCAAGTCTCCGGTGACGCCGGCGCGCCGTTGGCTTCGTTGAATTTCAGGCCGTTATATTCTGGCGGATTATGACTGGCGGTGATGTTGATGCCGCCGCTGGCCTTGTGCAACCGAATCGCGTGCGCGATGACTGGCGTCGGCGCGTCACGGTCGGTCAACCACGCCTCGAACCCGTAGCCGGCAACAATCTCGGCGCAACGTGTGGCAAATTCTCGCGACAGAAACCGGGTGTCGTGCCCGATAACCAACCGTTTCGCCGCCCCGGCCGGCGGATTTTCGATGAGTGTTTGTGCGATGGCGTGGGCGGCGATTTCGACGTTCGCAAACGTGAACGTGTCACTGATAATCCCGCGCCAACCCGATGTTCCAAATTTGATGATCGACATGCCGGTATTATAACGTTTCACGCCGACGCGTCCACAGGAATGCAAACTGCCGGCAATTATTGCAAGTTCACGGCAATACTACGACCGCAATCCCATTGCCCTGATATGGCCCTGGCTGAGAATTATCACCTCGGCCAACAATCGGCTCAACGCGCAGCTGGCGCGGCGCTCCCGGATGATCAAACTGCGCACGAAGATTGACATATTTAACCAACGCATCTGCACCGTGAGTTAGTAACGCATCGTGGTCGGCAGGAAAACCCACTGCGCGGAGATGCGGTTGCTCATTTGCTCCAACGGCGGCTTGGATTTTTTGATAAACTAATTCCAATTTCCTAAAACTAGGAACGAAGTAGTCAGCCTGTACAATGCGCTGTTCTTGATGTCTAAAGAATGCTAGGCAAAACCATATATTAAAGACAATGGTTATCACGATTGAGCTACGAATCAGGAGTGGGTACCGGGTTCTGACAAGCAATACCGCCGGCAAGATAAACAGCACAGGGTACAGGGCGATGACATAGCGACTGTTGAAACTGGCCCCGGTGGGAATGAACAACACTAGCGGCAATAGAACCATGATACCGGTGAACACGATAGCGGGCGTCTCGACTAGTGCTTGTTTCAGGGACCGCAATTTACCTTCGATTGACTTGATAAATAGCATCACAAAACTACCAAGCGCCAATAGGCTTAACCCGATTGAAAGCACATTAAATATCACCAACACATAGACCGACCCGCAGATAGCATCACCGAAGATTTTGTAATCGGCCAGGCGGCGACCAATTACGCTTTCAAACAAGTTCGTCAAACTCATCACCGTTGTGCTTAAGGCTTTGAATGAACCAAGTGAGAACTTGTCACCCTCACCCAAAAGGCGGCGCGTGTTAGCCCAGTGGTTGTGGGCTTCGCCCCAAACGTAGGGGACATAGAGTAACACCGCAACCACTAAGCCGGCCACCAGCCACTTCCAATTCAGTTCACTGCGTCTGAGCAGCAGCAACAGCAGCACTGGCGGCAAGAAGAAGACGCCGAACATATGGAACTGCGGCATAATCGCCAACACGACAAGCACTCCAAAAATATGCGGCGACTTGGGACGGCGAACTACTGACCACAGCGCCAGATAAAGCAATGCTCCAAAGAACGCCATTACCTCAGGATTAGTACAACCCACCGAAAAATAAACCGGCCACGGCGCCGTCGCCAGCAATAGCGCCGCCCAGAGCCCGTGTGTCGCATCGAATAACTTCTTCCCGAGAACGAACACGAGCCAGATGACTACAATGTTCAGCGCCACCACCGTCAGTATCACCGCCTCCGGCCCGCCGCCCAACCGCACTCCCGCAGCCCAAACCATCGCCCATAATGGCCCCGGCACTTTGCCATGCTTAAAATTCGGTTGGCCTAGATACAACGCCTGTTGATCACCTGCGAGAAACTGCTGCCCTACCTGATACGCCTCAATCTCGTCACCAATGGCGTTAAATTCATACCCCTGCCCCCAATGAAATCCTATCAATCGCAGAAAAAGCCCGCCGGCAATGATAAGCGTGAGCAACAGAAACTGCGTCCGCCGCGGCATTACCGGCAATGTCGGCGAATTGATAATTTCGTTTTGAGCCACCATAAGTCTATTCGGCGACATTGTTTTGATCACAACACCGGTCACAATCTCAACCACTTAACTCGTCAGCTCTGCGACCGGCAGCTTCCCGTTCCACATCCGTACGTCCAGCGTGTGTGGCTCAGCAGTTGGCACGACCACGGCTTGCCCGCCGGCAAGTTCCAGAATCAACTGCCCGGCGCAAATGTCCCAGAGCTTGATGCCGTGTTCGATGTACGCGTCATACCGTCCGCAAGCGACGTAAGCCACGTCCAGCGCCGCCGCGCCCATTAACCGCATCTTACACACGCGACCGATTAGACTTTGAAAGTTCACCAGACTCTTGCGAATCGTCTCTTCATTTTTGAAAAACCCGATGCTCACAATCGCTTGTGTCAGTTCCGACCGGTCGCTCACGTGGATTGGTTGGCCGTTCAAGGCCGGCAGTTGCCCTTGGGCGCCGGTAAACAATTCATCACGTTCCGGGTCGAGCACTACACCGGCAACGGTCTCCCACCGGTCGCCGACCCGTTGCTGCGCCGCGATGCTCACCGCGTAATGCGGGATGTTGTAAAAATAATTCACCGTCCCGTCGAGCGGATCCACCACCCAGCGGACATCGGCTTGCTGGTTGCCGGTGATGGCTTCCTCGCCGAGGATGCAATGGTCAGGGAAATCGGCAAGAATGACGCGCGTGATGAGCGCCTGCGCCTGCTCGTCGAGCGCGAGTTTGATGTCGCGTTGCGTGGCGACGTTGACTTCGAGTTTCGTGCCGAAGTTTTGTTTCAGCAACTTACCGGCGGCGGTCGCGGCTTCAATGGCAGTATCCAGCATAGTTAGCTCCACTCGCACAAACTCTCGACGTAAGCCGCGCTGCCGTCGCGGAGCCAGCCGTCGAGCTGGGCGATGTCTTTGAGTTGTTGGCCGCGCAAGCGCGGAACGACGACAAACCGGCAACCAACTTCTGGCAACGCCGTCATATCGCCCCAGAGTTTTTCAAACTGCGCAACCGGAAAGACATCTTCCTGACCTTGGCCCCAGCGCTTCTTCACGTCTTTGAGCGTGATGTAAGTCGGCATCTTGGCGGCCAGCGTGCGGATACCGGCGGCGACTTTCGCTTCGTTGCCAAGATCAGAACGCTGAAGCTCGAAAGCCGCCAGTAGCTTATCGATGTCAATCCACGTCGTCAGCGTGCTGTAATACCGGAGCGCAAATTCGGCATCTTCGCGCGGCATCGCCAAACCTTCGACCAGACGAACGCGGCCGTTTACGCGCGCCAGTCCGCCGCCACGGTCTTCGATGCGGCGCGTGATAACCTCAAAACTCAAGCCCGCGCCACTTTCAATGTGCGAGCCGAGCAACGCCGCGTCGAGATCGGCGCCGACGGTGTCAATATTGTGCAGCATCAGCCAGCGCAACTGCGGCCGGTCGGTGAGTAGTTTCGCCAGTACGCCGTTGCGGAGCAAATTCGGAATCTCAAACCAATGCCCAACCGGATGTAAACATTGCTGTGGCAGGTTGTCAGTATAATCGTTGGCCTCACCGGCTTGGTGCGCCCAACCGATTAAGGCGGCGTGCAAGCTCTCGCGCACTTTTTGCTTTTGTTCGTCGAGCATCTGGTGCGCGGTTTCTTCCCAGGCAAACCGCAGATCGCGCTCCGTCGGAATCAGGCGCAAGCCAACCGCACGGCCCGGCGAGAGAATAACCGGCAATCCCGCCGCCGCGATTTGCCGGTGTGTCAGGTGGCTGGTGGTGACGATGTGCGGGATATTCTTACCGGCACGGCGCGTTTTGGCGAGATGGACTTCGAGGAAACTCCGGTGCGCGCCGCCGAGTTTGCAAAACGGATGCAGCGCTTTCACCACGCCGGCCCCTTGCGTCCACCGACTGCCGACGCCGGCCGCGAGCGTGACGACTGCTGCCTCGCCGTTGCGGAGCGCAGTCAGGCCGCACTGCCGGCAAGTGTCATCGGCAATGACCACATCTTCATCGCGGACGTCTTCGATGACGGTTGCCGCCGGTAAACGGTTTTGGGCGAGGCCAATCCGTCCGTTCTTCAAGTCGGCGCGAATTTGCTCGTGTTGGAGATGGTCGAAACCGAGTTCGGCCAACAACTCTGTTAAGTTCTGGTCGGTGCCGGTCGATTTGGCCCGCGGGAACAACCGGTCGAAAAGCGTGTTCACCATGCCGGCCAGTTCGGGCTGCGTCCGGCACGCGGTGCCGAATTTATCGAGCTCGGCCCGGCGCGATGCGGAGAGTTGGCTGGCTTTGAGCAGGCCGGGCACGATTTGCGAATAGTAACCCGCCGGCATGAGCGCGCGGTCACCGGTCAGCAGGTCACACCAGGTGCCGCGTTCATTGATGGCGAAGTCGTACACGACCGGCTCCATGGCGAATGGCAAGGCGCTTTGGAGTTCGCGTTTGGTCTGCGTCATGATTTCCGCCAGCGCGATTTGGGCCGCCGGTTTATGGCCCGGCGCAAAGATAAATCCCATCCCGCCACCGGACATGCCGCCCAACATCCAGAAGCCCCAGAAATTGTCGCCGAACTGTTGCCGGACCCGGTTGATGATGGTTTCGGTGTAAAGATTGGTCGCCCACGGGATAATCGTTTGCAGCGGGCCGAAGAAATTGCGCGTGGTTGCGGCGGCAATCCGTTTGACATCACCGGCCTTGAGCGCGGCGATGATTTCGTCGAGGACGCGCGTGGCTTCCTGCCGGCCTTGCCATTCGGCTTCCGAGCGGAGCAGATATTTCTCGGTGACCATTTCGAGAATCGGGCCGACATTTTGCGCCATGCCGCCGTGGACGAGCACGAGTGAATCCTGCAATCGAGCGCCAATTTCCACCGGTGTGTGGTTGGGCAGGAGTCGGCCACGGCTGATGCCGAATTCCGGGTCACCGTCCTGTGCGCGCACACCTTGAATTAACTTTGCGCCGGGCCAGACACCGCCCGAATCCTGCCAGCCACCACCGCTGCCACCGAGCCATTCACCTAGAATCGCGCGGGCGGCGACGAGCCGGCGTTCGGGTTCGGTCAGTTGCCCGGTCAGCGACTGGGCCTGACCGGTCGCGCGCATGCCGGCAGCAATAAGCGCGGCGAGCAGGTTGGTGGAAACGGCGAGCCGGGACCCTTTGGGGATATTGTTGACGTTGCTGACAATTTCAAGGCCGAGACCGGGACCGACGGTGCGCGCGAGCAACGCCGGTAAGGATTCGCCGGAGCCTTCGATGCCGGGCGGAACAATACCGGCGGCAATGATGGCGGCTTTCAGCAGACCGAGATAATCACGGGCGAAATCGAAAACTTCGTTCAGGTCGGTGATATCGGCAGTCGCGCCGAGGTCGACGCTAGTGAGCCGCAAGACCGGTTCGTCAATGACGCGCAGGTAGGCTTCAACCGGCGGCCGTGGAGCGGTATCGCGGCCGTGAACGGCCAAGTCGATGGAAATATTAAGAACCCGCGCGCCTTCCGGGTGGTCCATGCCCAGAAAGAAAATATCGCTCCAGCCGGAATGCGACAAGTCCATGCGGACCGGGGTGGTTTCGCGCAAGACCGGGAAAGTTTCATCGGCGCCACGTTGGAGCAGTTCGGGACGGATGCGGAGTGGTTGATCGGCGGGATGACCGATGCGGAACATCCATTGATTGCCGCGGACGGAGCGGACACTGCGGCGGACCTGGTTGGCGAGCGTTTGAAAACCGAGGTCGTGATAGGCAACCGCC
>JBAWWR010000036.1:0-21322 GCA_037146675.1 Verrucomicrobiota bacterium
CGCGAACCCGGCATGCCGGCGTGGTGGTGGCATGCCGCAGAAGGCGGCGACCCGGTGAATGGGGATTTCTTGCCGGGATCGTTTCCGGCAACCGCCTCATCTGGAATCGCGGCGATGTTAGGCGCAGCCAAAGTGTGGCCGGACCGCGCGCCGCATTGCCAACGGGTTGCTCGCGCCATCGGCGACTGGCTGCTGAAGAACCACACGCCGATGACCGGCGCCGTTCCGGGGATGCCGTACACCGCGATGTGCGAAGGCAAGTTCGAGTATTCAGTCGATGGCAGCGCGGTCAGTCTCCCCATGAGTTCAACTCCCGGCTCCATGCTGATTTTGTTGTACCGCGCGACCGGCGAGCAGAAATACCTCGAGTACGCGCAACATATTGCCAGGGTGCTGACCAGGTTCATTCGTGATGACGGTAGCCTGCCTTACCGGGTGAACCCGGTGACCGGCGAGGTGGTCGAGGATTACACCTGCCGCAGCATGGGAGTTGGCCTGTTTTTGCAAAACCTGGACAAAGTCGCGCCCGATATCCGCTGGCGCGAAGCCGCGACCAGAATCACGCACTGGGCAATCGACCATCCGTTCCGCGATTGCAACTGGAAGGCCTGTTACGAGGACATCAGTGAGAACCGCCCTTTCATCAATCTAACCGGCATGGACGCACTGTGTGCCGTGCGGTTGCTGTGCCGGCAGGATGAACTAGCGCACGCCCGGAAATTGTTCCGGTGGGTGGAAGACCAGTTTGTGAATTTTGGCGACGAGCCGTCGCTAAAGGTCCCGACGTTTTACCCGTCCATGCGCGAGCAATGGCTCTGCGATTTTCCAATGGAAACCCACGCGAGCAATTATGCCAGCACCTGTTGGGAGATGCATCACGCCACCGGCGACGCGACTTACCGTCGCAAAGGCATCGCGACGCTCAACGCGATCGTGAAATCGCAGCGGGCCGATGGCGCCTATAGCACCTGGGGCGTGGATCGTAATACCGGCAAACGCTTGATCGGCTACGGCGGCGAAGGCAGTTGGTTTAACGCAAACCACGCAGCCATGAGTGCGCTGTCTAATTTCGTGCTGAGCGAACGCGGGGAATAGTTATTCCCTGCTCCGCCGGCCTGACTATCAGGCTTTTCGTTTCATCCGGTCAGCAATGGCGCGATTGATTTCGCGGTCGGCTTCTTTGCGTTTAATGGTTTCGCGTTTATCCACTTGGGTCTTACCTTTGCCAATACCGAGCGTGACCTTGGCGAGGCCCTTGGAGTTGAAGAAAATCTGCAGCGGGAGCAGCGCCAAGCCTTGGACAATGAGCTGACCGGCGAGGCGGTCAATTTCTTTTTTGTGGAGGAGTAATCGGCGTGGACGAAGCGGGTCAACATTCCAGCGGTTGCCAAATTCGTAGGGCTGAATGTGCATGTTATAGAGCCAACACTCACCACGTTCGACGCGGGCAAATGCTTCATCAATCGAGGCGCTGGCGGCGCGGAGGCTTTTGACTTCAACACCTTTTAGGGCTAAACCGGCTTCGTAGGTATCGCCGATGAAATAGTCGCGCCGGGCTTTATGATTGTGAATGGTCGGCGGCATTGCCGCAGAATACCATAGACGGCTAACGGTCGGAAATTATTCTTTTGCGGGCTCAACAACCGGCGCGTCAGAGGTCGGCAACTCGTAGGTGATTTTGCCTTCGCTGATTTCCTTGAGGGCGATGTCGGCATAGTCCATCTTGGGGTCAGTCAGAGTGAGCGGCCGGTTGCCTTGCATCAACTGGCGTACACGCTTTGAGACAAGGTTGATTAACAACTCAGGACTGGGAAGTTGCTGGGCGGCGGCTTGGAAATATTTGCTCTTCATCGGGAGGCCAGACTATCTGCGAAAACGGCTTGAATTACAAGCGGCATTTTAGAGAAAAGCCGGGACGAGTGTTGCCACTCGCCCCGGCCCTCTGTGATTAACTAGCGGGACTTAGTAGTCCATTCCGCCGCCCATACCTGGGTGACCGCCGCCACCGCCCATCGGAGCGGACTTTTCCTTCTCCGGGAGTTCGGTAACGCAGCACTCGGTGGTGAGCAACAGACCGGCAATGCTCGCCGCATTCTGCAATGCAGAACGGGTGACCTTGGTCGGATCGATGATCCCGGCCTTGCCCATGTCCACGTATTCGATCTTATCGCAGTCGAAGCCTTCCCAGCCCTTGCGGCTCTTGACTTCCTGAACGATGAGCGAACCTTCTTCGCCGGCGTTGTTTGCCAACTGGCGGAGGGGTTCTTCGATTGCGCGAACAACAATCTGCGCGCCAATGGCTTCGTCGCCCTTGAGCTTGAGGCTGTTAAGCGCGTCCAACGTGCGGAGCAATGCGGTGCCGCCGCCGGGGACGATACCTTCTTCAACTGCCGCGCGGGTCGCGTGCAACGCGTCTTCGACGCGCGCCTTTTTCTCTTTCATTTCGCTCTCGGTCGCCGCGCCGACATAAATGACGGCCACGCCGCCGGCCAACTTCGCCAACCGCTCCTGGAGCTTCTCGCGGTCGTAGTCGCTGGTGGTTTCTTCAATGGCTTTGCGGATCTGATTGATGCGGCCTTGGACTTCGCTCTGCTTGCCGGCACCTTCGACGATCGTGGTGTTTTCCTTGTCGATGACAATCTTCTTGGCGCGGCCGAGGTCGTCAATGTTGACGTTCTCGAGCTTGATGCCGAGGTCTTCGCTGAGGAACTTACCACCGGTGAGGATGGCGATGTCGTTCATCATTTCCTTACGGCGATCACCAAAGCCTGGGGCTTTGACGGCGCAGATTTGGATGGTCTGACGGAGCTTGTTGACCACGAGGGTCGCCAACGCTTCGCCTTCGACATCCTCGGAGATGATCAACAGCGGCTTGCTGAGCTTCGCGGTCTTTTCCAGCAAGGGCAGCATGTCTTTGAGGCTGCTGATTTTCTTTTCGTGGATGAGGATGTAGCAGTCTTCGAGAATCGCTTCCATCGACTCGGTGTTGGTCACGAAGTACGGGCTGAGGTAGCCTTTGTCGAACTGCATGCCTTCAACAACGTCGAGCGTCGTCTCAATGCTCTTGGCTTCTTCGACTGTAATCGTGCCGTCTTTGCCGACTTTGTCCATCGCGTCAGCGATGATTTCGCCGATGTTCCGGTCGCCGTTGGCGGAGATGGTCGCGACCTGAGCGATTTCACTGCGGTCTTTGACCTTTTTGCTGAGCTTCGCGAGTTGATCGCAAGCAACCGTGACGGCCTTGCCGATACCACGTTGCAATGCCATCGGGTTCGCGCCGGCGGTCACATTGCGGAGACCTTCCCGGTAAATGGCTTCTGCGAGCACGGTCGCCGTGGTGGTACCATCGCCGGCAATGTCAGAGGTCTTGCTGGCGACTTCGCGCACCATCTGGGCGCCCATGTTTTCGTACGGATCTTCCAGCTCGATCTCCTTGGCGACGGTAACGCCGTCCTTGGTGACCGTGGGGGAACCGAATTTCTTGTCGAGGACCACATTGCGGCCCTTCGGTCCGAGCGTGACCTTGACGGCCCGGCTCAGCTTTTCAACACCACGCAAGAGAGCCTTGCGAGCGTCTTCGTCAAACAATAGTTGTTTTGCAGCCATGATGAATTTCTCCTTTGTTAGTCAATGATGCCGAGGATGTCGTCCTCGCGCATAATCAGGCATTCTTTGCCGTCAATTTTAATTTCTGTGCCGCCGTACTTGCTGTACAACACGCGGTCACCTTTTTTCACGTTCATCGGAACCAGCTTGCCATCTTCATGCTTGCCCGGTCCAACAGCCACAATCTTACCTTCCTGTGGCTTTTCTTTTGCGGTGTCCGGGATAATAATCCCGCCCTTTTTGACTTCATCTTGTTCGATGGGTTGCACAAGCACCCGATCGCCCAATGGTTTTACGCTCATGTGACTGACTCCTTTGGTTGTTGGTTCTGGTTAGAGGTTCCCGAAGTGGCCGACTGGACTTATTTCTTCTTCTCGTCGTCAACCACTTCGAAATCTGCATCCACGACGTCGCCGGTCTTCTTTTCTTGCTTCGCACCGGCATCTGGCTGTGCGCCGGCATCCGGCGGTGTGGTTGCCTGTTGTGCGCCGGCAGTCGAACTCTTCTCGCGCGCCTTAGCATAAATATCTGATGAAACCGCATGCCACACTTCAGTCAATTTTTCTTCCGCGCTCTTCATTGCCGCCAAATCATCCTGTTTGAGCGCACCCTTGACCGCTTCAATGGCGACTTCCAGTTTCGCTTTCTGCTCGTCGGTGATGATTTCTTTGTGCTCCTTCATCAACTTTTCGGTCTCGTAAACACGCGCATCGCACCGGTTCGTTACTTCCGCTTTCTCGCGGATTTGTTTGTCTTCGTCGGCGTGCGCTTCGGCTTCCTGGCGCATCTTTTCGACTTCATCCTTCGACAAACCAGAGGAAGCGGTAATTGTGATCTTCTGTGACTTCCCGGTGCCGAGATCTTTCGCGGAAACGTGCAGAATGCCGTTGGCATCAATATCAAACGTCACTTCAATCTGCGGCACGCCGCGCTGTGCCGGCGGGATTTCGGTAAGATGAAATTTTCCAATCGTCTTGTTGTCGCGTGCCATCGAGCGTTCGCCCTGGAGCACATGGACTTCGACGCTCGTTTGACTGTCGCCGGCGGTTGAGAAAATTTCGCTTTTACGCGTTGGGATTGTCGTGTTGCGCGGAATCAACGTGGTGAACACGTTGCCGAGCGTTTCGATGCCCAGCGACAACGGCGTCACGTCGAGCAGCACAATGTCTTGTTTGACCTGGCCGGTCAACACGCCGCCTTGAATTGCCGCACCAACCGCCACCACTTCGTCTGGGTTTACGCCTTGATGTGGCGCTTTACCAATGAGCTTGCCGGCAACCTCAATCACCTTCGGCATCCGGGTCATACCGCCGACGAGCACCAGCTCGTCCACTTTGCTCATGTCAATTTTGCCATCGCGCAGGCAGTTCTCGACCGGCTTAATAGTCCGGTCAATCAGCGCGTCGCAAAGCTGTTCGAGCTTGGCGCGGGTAAGTTTTTTGACGATGTGCTTCGGCCCGCTGGCGTCAGCTGTGATAAACGGCAGATTGATCTCGTATTCCATCGCGCTGGACAAGGCAATCTTCGCCTTCTCGGATTCTTCCTTGATGCGCTGGAGCGCGTCGGCTTGCTTCTTCAGGTCGTTGCCGGTCTCTTTCTTGAAATCGTCAATGACCCAGTTCATTACCTGCTCGTCGAAATCGTCGCCGCCGAGATGCGTGTCGCCATTGGTGGCCAACACTTCAAACACGCCGTCGCCGATGTTCAACACCGAAATATCAAACGTGCCACCGCCGAGATCGTACACCGCGATGTGCTCGTCTTTTTTCTTGTCCAAGCCATACGCGAGGGATGACGCTGTTGGCTCATTGATGATTCGGATGACATCCAACCCGGCAATCTTGCCGGCATCCTTTGTGGCTTGCCGCTGGGAATCATTGAAATACGCCGGCACGGTAATCACAGCTTTTTCAATTTTCTCGCCGAGATAAGCTTCCGCGTCGGCTTTCATCTTCGCCAAAATCATCGCCGAGATTTCCGGTGGGGTGTACGTCTGCGTCTCGCCGTTCACCACGACCCTGACGGCGGCGTCGCCATTATCGGCGCGCACCACATCGTAAGGCACGCGCTTGCGTTCCATCTCAACCTCTTCAAATTTCCGGCCCATGAACCGTTTAATCGAATAAACGGTATTCTTCGGGTTGACGACGCCTTGCCGCTTTGCCGCCTGCCCGACAAGCCGTTCGCCCGATTTCGTGAATGCAACAATCGATGGTGTCGTCCGCCCGCCTTCTGCGTTCGGAACTACCACCGGCTCGCCACCTTCGACGACTGCCATGCACGAGTTCGTCGTGCCCAAATCAATTCCAAGTACTTTTGCCATATAAATTCTCCGGCAACTATCATAGCTAACCCCGTGCCAGCGCTGCCGATAAGGTTATAAGTGCTTTGTAATTAGGTAAATAAAACTCATAAGACCAGTCATGTCGCCTGTGCCATGTCTCACTTCAACCCTACCGGCACCCTGCCAACTGTGCCAACTGTGACATCGTGACTCACGTCTGACGGTCGGCGTTTTGCCTATTCGGCCGGCAAATCCCGCTTTTCTGGAGGCTATGGATATGCCAGACTCTGGGCATGAAGCGAATCAAACGGATTGGGATTTTTACCGGCGGCGGCGACGCGCCGGGACTCAACGCGGTCGTGCGCGGCGTCGTCAAGGCCGCCATCCACACACACGGTTGGGAAGTGTTCGGATTTTATGACGCGTTTCGCGGACTCGTCAGCGGCGCTGGGCGTTGGCTGAAGTGGGACGACGTATCCGGCATCCTCACACAAGGCGGCACGATTCTCGGCACCACCAATCGCGACAATCCGTTTGATTACGTGGCCGATCACCGGTTTCCCGATAAACGTCGCGACGCGACCGGTGATGTCGTCCGCAATTACCGAAAACTGAAACTCGATGCCGTCGTGGCTGTCGGCGGCGATGGCACATTGCAGTGCGCCTACAAAATGTCGAAGCTCGGGATGCGCTTTGTCGGCGTGCCGAAGACGATTGATAACGACGTGCGCGGCACGGAGTTGACCTTCGGGTTCAACACCGCCATGAATACCGCGACCGAGGCGGTGGACAAGCTCCACACCACCGCATTCTCACACCACCGGGTGATGTTGCTCGAAGTTATGGGCCGCACTGCCGGCTGGCTCGCGCTCGGTGCCGGTGTGGCCGGCGGTGGTGACGTAATCCTGATTCCCGAAATTCCTTACCGGGTCGAGGCAGTCTGCGCCAAGATTCGCGAACGTGTCCGGCGTGGTAAACATTTCAGCATCGTCGTCGTTTCCGAAGGCGCGAAACCGGTTGGCGGCCAGGTCGTCGTCCGCCAGCGTGTTGCCGGTTCGCCCGAAGCAATTCGGCTCGGCGGCATCTCGGCGGTCTTGGCGCAACAGATCGAACAGCATACCGGCATCGAGACCCGCTACACGATTCTCGGCCACCTCCAACGCGGTGGCGCGCCGTCGCCGTTTGACCGCTGCCTCGCGACCGAGTTCGCCACCGTGGCAGTCGAATTACTCGCTCAAGGCAAGTTCAACCGCATGGCCTGCCTCCGTGCCGGCGCGCTCAACAGCGTGCCACTGAGCGTGCCCGGTTCGCGGCCGCGCATCATCGCGCCCAACTGCCACGCGATTGCGCTCGCCCGTTCCACCGGCATCAGTTTTGGCGACACATAAACCGCAGCGTGCGTTCGAGTTGTTGCAAATCGGCCGGCAACGGCGCCGACCATTGCATCCGTTGGCCGCTGACCGGATGAGCCAATTCCAACTTCTCCGCGTGTAGCGCCTGCCGTTCACATTCAATCGGCACCACAACGCGCTCCCGCTTCGATGCGTGATACAACGGATGATACGTCCGGTCGCCGACCAGCGGCAGTCCGACAAAAGCGGCCTGCGCCCGAATCTGATGTGTGCGGCCCGTCTCGAGCTTGAAGCGCAGTTTGGAAACAATGTGTCGGGTCGGGCCGATGACAAATTCGTCGAGCACTTCGTAGTGCGTGATCGCTTCCACCGCGTCCGCGCCGCCCGACTGGGCGGAGACGTGTTGCCGGAGCGCTTCGTCGTCAAAGCGCAACCAATGCCGCCACGTGCCGCTCGGCGTCTTCGGTCGTCCGTCCACAAACGCCACGTATTGCCGGGACGCCGTGTGCGCGGAAAACTGATCGATGAGCACCGCGCGCGCCGTTGGATTCAGCGCCAGACAAAGCACGCCGGTGGTGAATTGATCGAGGCGATGCACCGTTAATGGTTTCAATAATCGCAATGCCGCCGGCAAGCGCCGCTCAGCGGTCCGCTGGCCCAGCCCACGCAACTTGCCACCCAGAAAATCTGTGAGAATGCTCAGCGCCGACAAGTCGGTAATCGGCGCCGGCACCGAGAGCAACCCGGCGCCTTTGTTAACGATGGCCAGCGCCGCGTCGATGTACACCAAACTCAGCCGGGGATGAATCCGCCATTCCTCGTCGAGTGCTAATGCGGTAACCCGGCGGCCCTGCAGCTCCAGCGGCCCGGCTGAATTGGGCACCAGTTGGTTCGGTTTGCGCATGACCGTGCCCGCGATGCTGAAGCGCCCCGCCAGAATCCATTCCTTCGCGCGTTTGCGGGGCGTGTCAGGAAACTTTTCCAGTACCAACTCCAGCAGCATTCGGGAATTCGGGTTCGCAGGGGTTAATCGCTCGTCAGCCGGTGTTTGCATCGCCGGGAATTATCACCACGCGCGCCGGCAACCGCAAGCAGAGATTTGTCGCCGGCCCCAGCCGACCGCCGGTGCGGCAACGCGGGCTTGCGTGCCCGGCCGTTCCCTGATAGACGGCGTGGCAGATATGACACTCACCACGCGCAACTCGCACCGGCTCGGCGTGTGCTGGTTACTGGTGACCGGGCTAATGGTTTTTCCGGTCAGCGTGCGCGCGGATTACCGGCTCGTGCTGGAGAAAACGCCAGGTTCGCCTTGGCCAGCCGCTGTGGCGCAAGCCTACATTTGGCCGGTCGGCCTCACGAACCGGCAATGCGCAGTCGCGGTCACGACCGAACGCGGCCAGCCGGTCGGCTCGCAGATTTTGTGGGCGGCGATCGGCCAGCCGGTCAAAATCATCTTCGATTGCACCACGCACCAAGACCGGTATCTCGTCACGCTGAGCGACCAGGCATTGCCGGTCACGCCGTGGGAACCGCCGGCAGCCGGATGTCTGCTCGAAGTCCGTGGTTTTACCGGCGGTGACATCGAAACCTCCGCCGCCGTCAAAGACCGGTGGCAGCAGGCCAAACACACGCAAGGCCGCGGCTTTGTGCCGAACATTTTTCTCGGCATCAATCCCTTCGGCCAGAGCGAAAACTTTGTCGCGCTGTTTCGCGGCGCGCTCATCGCACCGCAGGACGGCGAGTACGCATTCGCGACGGTGTCCGGTGGCGCGTCGGTGTTAACGGTGGACGGACAGGACGTGGCGAGTTGGCCGGGCCGGCACGGCGTAGACGCGCGCGCTTACCGGCAGCATAGCGGCAAAATCAAACTCACGGCCGGTCCGCATCGCCTCGAATATTTTTGGATCCCAGCCGGGGACGGTTTGACGGCGGTCGCTGCTTGGCAATTGCCGGGCTCGGACCGGTATGCGGTCGTGCCGACAAACGCGTTTGCGCCGGTCGCGCAGTTCGCGGTGGTGGATGCGCCGGCAACGTATTTCGAATGGCAACCGGTGGAACATTCGCGCGCCGGCGATTTCGCGGTGGTGGATTACCGGTTCGCCGTCGTGGCAGCGAAGTCAAATCCGACTTACCGATGGAGCTTCGATGATGGCACCACAGCGCGCGGCGCGACGGTCACGCACACGTTTCCGCGCCCAGCCCTGCGCACGGTGCGGCTCGAAGCGGCGGCGGCCAGCGTCACGCAAACCGTGGACGCGCCACTGCGCTGGGAGCAAATCAACGATTGGTCGGACGAACGATTTGCCCGCCAACGCGCGCAACTTTTGGAACTCAACCGCGACCAGTTGCCGGTCGAAGATTTGGCGAATGTCTGCCGACTGGCCGACACGGTGCACGACGCGGAGTTGCTGACGGCATACGGGCTGGCGTGCTTGAAACGGAGCCGGGAATTTACCGGCGCGCACGCCGACATTTTTTACGTCCTCGGTAATCATTTTCAGGAACCGACGGTGCGTCGGTACGACGCGGCGGAGCAGGCGTTGTGGATCGCGCTCAGCCGGCAGTTGCGGGACGCCAATTTCCGCGAGCGAATCAAATTGCGGCTCGCGCGGCTGTTGCTCGACACGCTTGGCAAATCCGATGACACCGGCAAACTGCTCGACGATATTAAACCCGGCAACCTGAATGACGAGCAGCGCCGGTTGCTGGCGATTTTGCGCGCGGATTTGGTACTGACGCGCGGCGACCGGGCCGGCGCACAGACGAAGTACGATGCGATTGGACGGCTCGGCGAGGCGGATCGCGCCCGATATTCCGTGCAGCGGCAGGCGCGGCTCGAAAGCGCGCGCGCGTTTCTTGCTCGGCGCGAGTTTGAGGCGGCGGAAAATCTGGTGCGGACGGTGGAGTGGGAAGTGCCGGTCGAGCGGCTGGCGCCGGATTTTTCGCTGGTGCTGGTGCAGGTGCACATCGCCCGGCAGGAGTTTGCGCGGGCAATGCTACGCTGCCAGCGGTTGTTGGCGGTGACAACTGATGACAACCTGCACGCTGAGACGTTGTTTCATTTGGTGGCCGTCGAACGCGCGCTGCAGCTGGACGGACTTGCCGGTAAGTCGCTCCAGCAGTTGCTGACGCAGCATCCGTACAGCGAGTTTGCCGCGCGGGCCAAAGAGCGTTGGACGGCCGGGAAGAACTAAGGTAATAAATGTTTATGCGACGGCTGATGATTTTGTTGCCGGTGCTAGCACTGGCCGGCGCGACCAGCGGTTGGGCCGGCGAGGGCGACTGGTTCAAGCCGCTCGGGGCACCGCCGAAAGCGTCGCCACGCCACATTTCCGGCGGCGAAGGCGTGCCCCCACTGCCATTACCGGCGACGCCGTTGCGCCGCACGGAACGCAAACGCGACCCGAGTCCGCCGACGTTGATGGCGAAGGTGATTTGGGGCGAGAGCGCGGCGTTCACCTACGAAACCGGTTACAAAACCGAAGTTGCGGACTGGAACCAGTGCCCGGCCGATTTACAGCAGTTACTCCGGAAAGCCAGCAGCGCGGTCGGCCAACCGTACGGTAGCGACGCGATCAAGTTGACGAGTTTCGATGGCGACCCGGCGAAGACGCCGGTCTTGTTTTTCTCTGGCAGCCGCACGATCAAGTTCAGTCCGGCACAGCTCGCATTGCTGCGCGGTTACGTGCTGGCCGGCGGGACGATTGTGGCGGACGCCGTGGCCGGCGCACCGTATTTTTACGATTCGTTTCGCGCGGCACTGACTCAGGCGTTTCCGGAAGCGCCGGTGCGCGCGTTGCCGCTGGATCATCCGCTGTTCCACATGCTCTACGACGTGACCAAGGTCCGGTATCCGAAAAATGTCACGAGTAACTTGCCGGAACTGGAGGCGATTTACATCGGCTGCCGGGCGGCGGTGATTTTATCGAAGTACGGACTCGGCTGTGGCTGGGACGACCACGAAGTGCCGTTGATCGAGGAGGCCGCCTACTACGACGTGCCCAGCGCGAACAAGCTCGGCATTAACCTCGTCGCTTATCTGCTCGGCTACGCGCACGTCGGCCGGGACGAGGCGAAACCGGAATTGTTCGGCGCGCTCGACGAGAAACGACCGACCGACGAGTTCGTCTTTGGCCAGCTCCGGCATGACGGCCATTGGAATGTGCATCCCGGCGGCGCGGCGGCATTGCTGCGTGCGCTCCGGCAACAGAGCAGCGTCCGCACGAGCCTGAAACGCGTGCCGGTTACGGCCGGCAAAGAGGATTTATCCGGTTTCACGTTTCTCTATCTGACCGGCCTCGACGATTTTTCACTCGATGCCGATGCGGTAACCGCGTTGAAAACTTTTCTAAAAGGCAACGGCACGCTCTTCATCAACAACGGCCTCGGCTTGAAAACTTTCGACGCCGCCGTGCGCCAGGAATTGAAGAAGATCCTGCCGGAAGCGCAACTCCAGCCGGTCCCGGTGACGCATCCGTTGTTCAGCAGTATGTTCCGGATCGGCGAAGCGCAGTACACGCCGGCCGTGCTCAAGCTGCATCCCGATTTGCGCGCGCCCTACCTCGAAGGCATCGCGCTCAACGGCGACCTGCGCGTGATTTACAGTCCGTTTGACCTCGAAGCCGGCTGGACGGGCGGCGAACATCCGCTCGCACTCGCCTACGAACCGCACACCGCCGCGCAGCTCGGCATCAACCTCGTCATGTACGCCGTCACCCATTAATTTATGCCAACCCCATCCACTGAACCTGATGCCCTCACCGAGTTGAGCCGTGGCCGAGATATCATTCTCGAACAGCTCAACAAAATCATCGTCGGCCAGAAAACGGTCCTGAACGAAATGCTCGTGGCGCTGTTCGCGCGCGGCCATTGCCTGATCATCGGCGTGCCGGGCCTAGCGAAGACGCTCATGGTCCGGTCACTTGCCGGCACGTTGCACCTGGATTTCAAACGCATCCAGTTCACGCCCGACCTGATGCCGTCCGACATCATCGGCACCGACATCCTCGAGGAAAACCGCGAGACCGGCAGCCGGCAATTCCGGTTTCACAAAGGACCGCTCTTTGCCAACATGCTGCTCGCCGACGAAATCAACCGCACACCGCCGAAGACACAGGCCGCGCTGCTCGAAGCGATGCAGGAACATCGTGTCACCGCCGGCGGGCAGACGTATCAATTGCCGGAGCCGTTCATGGTGTTGGCCACGCAGAACCCGATTGAGCAGGAAGGCACCTATCCATTGCCGGAAGCGCAACTTGACCGGTTCATGTTCTGCGTCCACATCAACTATCCCGATTCTGCTGACGAACAACGCATCCTCCTCGAAACCACGCGCGGCACCGCGGCTGCCATCCAAGCCGTCCTCGACGCCGACGCGATTCTACGTTTCCAAAAACTCGTTCGTGACGTGCCGGTCAGTCCGCACGTCGCGTTGTACGCCACGCAACTCATTCGCGCCACGCGTCCCGGCACGGACGGCGCGCCGGAGTTCATTGGCCGCTGGGTGCGCTGGGGTGCCGGCACGCGCGCCGGCCAGTATTTGCTGCTCGCCGCCAAAGCGCACGTTCTGCTCGCCGGTCGCCCAAGCGTATCCTGCGCCGACATCCGAGAATACGCCTTGCCGGTGTTGCGCCATCGCATCTTTACGAATTTTGCCGCCGCCAGTGAAGGCGTCACCACCGACGACATCGTCAAACGGATTCTCGCCGAAGTGCGGGAACCCGCGTACTAACCGGCTCGACGTCGAGAGCCATGCAAACGCCGGTCACTTACAAATTCCTCCCACCCGCGTTTGCGGACCGGCTGACCGGCTTGGGCATCAGCGTGCGGCAACCGGTCGTCGGCGCGCAGCAGGGTTTGCACCGGTCCCCCAACTTCGGCGCGTCGGTCGAGTTCGCCGAATACCGGGAATACCGGCCCGGTGACGCGCCGAGCCTGATTGACTGGGCGGTTTTCGCGCGCAGCGACAAATACATGATCCGCCGGTTCCAGGAGGAAACCAACCTCCGCGCCTACATCCTCCTCGATACTTCTGAAAGTATGTCCTACCGGGAATCCGGCCCGATGACGAAGCTCCAGTACGCCAGCTTCCTCGCTGCCGGGCTGATGTACATCCTCGCGCATCAAAGCGATTGGGTCGGCCTGCTGACCTTCGACGAGAAATTGACGAAAACTTTCCCGCCCGTCGGCAGCTTCGAAGGTTTGCGCCCGCTGCTACTCCACCTCGAAGGCATTGCGCCGCACGGCCGGAGCAACGTCGCGGCCGCGTTGCACGAAGCCGCCGCCACCATCCGCGCGCGCAGCCTCGTGATTCTGATCTCCGACCTGCTGCAAAATCCAGCCGATATCCTCCGTGGCATCCGGCATCTCCAGCACGCCGGCCACGACGTGACAGTGTTGCACGTGCTCGACGGCGGTGAACTGGTGTTACCATTTGACGGCTTGGTCGAGTTGCGCGAACTGGAGACGGCGCGAAAAATGGTCGTCGAAGCCAGTGAAATTAAAGACGCCTACGTCCGCACCGTCGAGCACTACCTCGACACGCTCCGGCGCGGCTGCACCGATTGTCTGGCGGATTATTTCGTGATGGACACGAAGTTGCCGGTCGAAGAAGCCCTGCACCGGCGCGCCAGTCGCAAATAATGGACTGGCGCATCTCCAATCCGCTGTTTGCGTGGCTGCTACCGGCGGCGGGTCTGCCGGTGCTCTTCCACCTGTTTTTCAAACTTAAAAAACGGCCGCGCGTTTTCCCGACGCTGATGTTCTTCGACCAAATTGACCCGCAGCTCAGCGCTCGCCGCCAAATCAGGCACTGGCTTGTGTTGCTGCTGCGGACGCTTTTCCTCTTGTTCCTGCTCCTCGCGCTGGCGCGTCCGGTCTGGCTGATTGGCGGCGGCACCGGCAGCGTCGCGGTCGTCTGCATTATCGACAACTCCGGTTCGATGAGCGGCCCGGCCGTAGGTGACCGATCCAAACTCCACACCGCCGTCGAAGCCGCCCGCGCGCTCGTCACCAACCTAACCGGTAAAGACACTGCGGCAGTCTTGGAGCTCGTGGAAGATCCGACCGTTGTCTTGCCGCCCGGTTTGGAGTCTGACAAAGCGGCCATCAAATCTGCGCTCGACCGGATTGTGGACACCGAAGCGACCGGCGAACCGGCTGCCGTTTTCCAACGGGCCGGCGCCTTGTTGGAGGCGAGTGTGGCGACACGGTTTGAAATCCACATTTTTACCGACCTCCAAGAAACGGAATGGAACCGCGCCGGGACCGGCCTCAAATCGCCGCGCGCCGGCACGACGATCGTGTTCCACCGATTCGCCTCACCAGCTGCCAAGCAGCCGAATCTCTCGTTGACCGCCATTGCGATCTCGCCGCATCGCCGACTGGCCGGGCGGCCGATTTCACTAGAAATCACCGTCGCCAATCCCGGCGAAGTCGATGCCGCGGCGCGCCTCAACTGGGCCGACGACGCTGACAACAAAGGCACGGTCGAAATCGCTTTGCCACGCCAGTCTGAGAAAAATTTACCGGTCATCGTGAAACCGGTCAGCGCCGGTTTTCACTGGGTACAAGTCTGGCTCGAAGGCGACAGTTTCACGGCCGACAACAAAGCCGGTATCGGTTTTGTCTGCACCGAAAAAAGCACCGTCCTCTTTGCAGGCCAAACCAACGACTTCGGCCTGCTGCCACTGGCCATCGCGCCGGCGGCATCGGGCTTGGCGGCCGCGTTTGGTTCTGCCGACAAGCCGGTCCTGACCGTGACGACGTGGGAACGCGTCGCCAACTTCCAAAATCTTGTCGAACAAGGCGGCAACCTGCTGGTCGTCCCGGCACTCACCGCGACCGGCGCCGTCCGCCCGCCCGCGTGGCTCGGCGCGACCTGCGACGCGGTGGCGACACAGCCGAGCGGCGCGCCGGTCATGATCTTTCGTGCCAACGCCGCCATCTTCACCGACCTGCGCGACGCGGATGGTCAGGTCACGCTCCGCGGCGTCAAGGCGTTCAAGTATCAACCGCTCCGTCCGGCGAACGAGCAAGACGCAGTCTTTGGTCTCGATGACGGTCGGGCACTGTTGACCGAACATCGGGTCGGTAAGGGCGTCGTTTTCGCCAGTGGACTCGCGTTCGATCCGAGTTGGACGACTTTGCCATTGAAGGGCGCGTTTCTCGCCATCGCGCAAGGCATGGCGCTCGCGTACACAGCCGGTTCAGACAACACCAGCGCCATTGTTGCCGGCGAACGTTTGCCGGGCACCGGCACCGAACCAGCTGAAATCAAATCACTGGCCGGCAGTCCGCTCGATTGGCGCGGTGAGTCAGGTCATTTGCCGGTATTGCCGCGCGCCGGTATCTACACCGTGAAGACCGGCCCAACCACGCGCTACATCGCCGTGCGCAGTTCGGACAAGGAAGGCCGGCCGCGGTTTTTGACGGGCAATCAAGTGCCGTTGCTGGCCGGCGTCCCGCACACGGTTCGCAATTTCACCGACCTCTCGGCTTTTCTCCGGCAAGCCCGCCACATCAGTCGCGGTCTCGATTTATTCCTGCCGCTGCTGTTGCTGGCGATTTTGATGGTGCTGCTCGAAACGTGGTTTGCGAACCCGGCGCGGCGAACCCGATGAGCTTACTCGCAACCATCCAATGGCGGCCACAGCTGAATCCGCTGCTGTGCGGGCTGCTTGTGTTGTTGCTCGGCGGCTGGCTGATTGTGACCTACCGCCGGTTGAAGTGCCGGTTCTCAGCCGGTAAGTCGCTCGCGTTGCTGACGCCGAAATTGCTGGTGTTGGCCTTGCTCGTCTTCGCGTTGTTCGAGCCGGTGCGCGATCTGGAACGCCGGGAATCCCGCACCGGCAAGCTGATTGCGGTGACCGATGTTTCGTCTTCGATGGATGCGGTGGACGATGGCCGTGCTGCGCGGCGGGTGCGCGCCGGCAAGATTCTCGACCGGCTCAAAACTGAATTACCGGCCAATGTCGCACTCGAAACGCTCGAATTCGACACGCAACTCCGCCCAGCCGGCACACCGCTGACAAATGGCCTCCGGGCGACCGACCTCGGTGGTTGTCTCGTGGCATTGGCGGAGCGCAACGATATTTCCGGCACGCTCGGCGTGGTCTTACTGACCGATGGTGGCGCCGAGCCGGTGCGTCCGGCGACGTTACCGCCGGTCCCGCTGACGATCATCGGCATCGGCACTAATCCGACGAATTGGAACGACATTGCCATCGCGACGGTTGACGCGCCGGCCACGGTCGAGAAGGACACGCAATTTGAAATTGCCGCCGATCTCGTGGCGCGCGGCACGCTGAACCGGCCAGTGACGGTGAAACTGGAACACGCCGGCAAGACGCTGACGACGCAGGTGGTTGATTTGTCGCACCGGCGGGCGCGAGTGAAGTTTCCGGTGCTGTGTGCCGAGACCGGTCCGCAGAGCTACCGGCTCGTGGTCGAGCCAGTGGCCGGCGAGTTGTCGGTGTTGAACAACGAGCGCCGGGTGGTCGTGGATGTGCAGAAAAAGGCGGTGCACGTGTTGTTTTTCACGCGCGAGCTGGGAATGGACTTCAAAATGTTGCGCAGCGAGATTGGGCGCGATCCCGGCATCGCGTTCACGGCGCTGTTTCGGACGTTGAGTGAGCGGTTCACAGTGCAGGGCGAACGATTGACCGGCGACGAGCCGCTCGAAGCCGGGTTCCCGACGGACTTGAAGACCTTGCAACTTTTCGACTGTGTGATTCTCGGCTCATTTGCCGCGAGCGATTGGAGCCGGGAACAGCTAACAGTGCTGACCAACTACGTCGCGGAAGGCGGCGCGGTGATTTTTCTCGGCGGCGAAAAATCATTCGGCCTAGGCGGTTACGCCGGCACACCGGTGGCGGCATTGTTACCGTGGCAAATCGCGGTCAACGAGCCGGAATTGGCACGCGGCACGTTTGCTGTAAACATCCCGGCCACGGGCCAAGGACATCCGATTGTAGCCGGCTTGGATCTGGCATTGACGCTGTCGAGCGTGAACAGTCCCGGCACGCTCAAGCCGGGCGCGACGGCGTTGTTGTCGGTAAGTCTAGGTGGGCGCACCGTGCCGGTCGTCGCCGTGCAACCGTTTGGCAAAGGTCGCGTGCTCGGCATTGCGAGCAACACGCAGTGGGAATGGGCGCGGAAGTCGGATGCGTTGCGTAACGTTTATGGTTTATTCTGGCGGCAAGCAGTGCGGAACCTGACCGGCAAAACGGAAGGCAGCCGGTATCTCGCCGTCCAGTGGGATCAGGAGCATTACCGGCCCGGCGAGCAAGCTACTGCTGTTATCCGGTTGACTGGACTGACCGGTAGTCAGCCAATCCGCTTGTCGGCCACGCTCAGTTTCAACAACCAGTCACAGCCGATTCCGGTCGATTTCCGACAGGGACGCGCCAATGAATTCGCGACCCAATGCCGGTTCAAAGAACGCGGCGAGTATGGATTCCGGTTGGTTGCTTACCAAGGCGAAGCCGTGTTGGATTCGTACGAGAAGGTTTTGCCAGTCGCGCCGCTATTGGCGGAAGGTTCCCGTCTGGAATTGGATGAGGCCGCGCTGCAGAAACTTGCCGAGAAAACTGGCGGCGCATATTTTCACGAGAGCGAGGCCGATGAGATTGGGAAGACGTTGGCGGCCAGGTTTCTGGAAAAGACGGTCACAACCGAGACGCCGCTCGTAACGGCTGGACCATATTTCGCGGTGTTGGTGCTGGCATTGTGCGTGGTCGAATGGTGGCTGCGGCGCAAGGTGAATTTGATATGAAATGGCTCTGGTTCATTCTCGCGGCATCCACGGCGTTGGCCCAACGTCCCGGCGTTGTCCAATTCTCCAATGGCGACACGCTGGCCGGCCAGATTTCGCTGACGCCTGGCGCGGAGTTAAAAGTCATTGCCGGCACGACGCTGCGGACGTTGGCGCTCGACAAAGTGCAGGAGATTCGGTTCGCGCCTGAGGAGGAAACACTGGAGCAGAAGTGGCGGTTTCCAGTAGCCGGGCAGACGCGCAAGGAAAAATGGGGCCTGCCGTATCCAGTCCGGCATCTGCGTGCGACGCTTGTACTTGGTGACGGTCAGACGGTGACCGGCCATCTCTACACGACCGCGCTCTACATCGAAGGGGCGGAGCAAAATCAAAAAATCATTCTCGAAGCCAAACAACGCGGCAAGGAAGGCGAAACGTTCCAATCGCTGGTTTACCCGGCCAGCGTCAAGTTCACCGATGCCACCGCTGTGACCGCGCCGGTGATCCGCCTCAAAACCGGTCTGCCGGGCGCGCTGGTGGCGTTGACGCGCGGTGCGCTCGTGCGGCTCGAAGCGACCGGTGACAGGTTGCCATCACCGTTTGGTGCGGAATTATTCGTCGCGGTGCAGAGCGCAACCGGCATCATGGTTGGGTGGCCGGAAGAGGAAGATGCGCAGTTGACTGAATTAGTGCGTGCGGCGTTGCCGGATGTGCGCGATTTTTTCGATGTGCTGGGACTGCACGGTGTCTGGCGCGACCCGGTGACCGGCGACGTCTACTCGCTGATGTTGCTCGAACGACGCGGCGTGACGACGCTTAATGCGGAGCGTTCGCAACCGTGGCGCTGTGAGGTCTGGCGTTGGAAGTTCGCAGACGAGGAAAAGAAGTTGCTGGTTGCCGGTCGCAATTATTTCTTCCGCGGCATCATCGCGCGCGGCGAACACGCGCCGGCAGTGACGCCGTCACAAAAGCTTTGGAACTTACAACCAGCCGACGTGGCGACAGGTGATAAATAAACGCGTTTACGACTGCGCCTGCTTCAATGCGGCGGCGATAAAGCCACGGAAGAGCGGGTGCGCGGTGTGCGGACGGCTTTTGAATTCGGGATGAAATTGGCTGGCGACAAAGTACGGGTGCGCCGGCACTTCGATAAGTTCGACTAGATCTTTTTCAGTGTACAACCCGGCAATCTTGAGGCCGGCGCGGCTGAGCTGGTCGCGATAAGCGTTGTTGAACTCGTACCGGTGCCGGTGCCGCTCGCTGATGAGAGCGGACTTATAAAGTCGCCGGCAATGCGTGCCAGATTTTAGTTGGCAGGGCTTCGCGCCGAGCCGCATTGTGCCACCTTTGTTGACGACCCGCTGCTGGTCATCAATCAGACAGATGACAGGGTGTGGTGACTTGAGGTCGAACTCGGCAGAATTGGCGCCGGTAAGTTTGCAAACGTGCCGGGCAAATTCGATAACGGCAATTTGCATACCGAGGCAGATGCCGAAGTATGGAATTTTCTTCTCGCGGGCGTACCGGGCCGCCGCGATCTTGCCTTCGATTCCACGGTTGCCAAATCCGCCGGGAACAAGAATGCCGTCCATCGTGCGGAGATGCTTGGCGGCGCCCTCGTGTTCGAGCAACTCGGCGTCAACGCGGATGATTTCGACGGCGGTATTGTTGGCGCCGCCGGCGTGTTTGAGGGCTTCGTACAAACTTTTGTAGGCGTCTTGGAGGCCGATGTATTTGCCGACAACAGCGATCCGGCAGCTATGCCGCGGCGCGATGAGGCGGCGGAGCATTTGTTTCCAGTCGCGCATGTCGGCGGGCTTGGTTTTCAGTCCGAGATACCGGCAAACGAGAGCGTCAACTTTTTCCTTCTGCAAATCAATCGGCACTTCGTAAATGGAATGGGCAACATCGAGTTCTTCGATGACGCAATCCACCGGCACGTTACAGTAAAGCGCAATTTTTTCGCGGACGCTGGCGTCGAGCGGTTTCTCGCTCCGGCAGACGAGGAGTTGCGGTTGAATGCCGATTTCGCGAAGTTTGGCGACACTCTGCTGGGTCGGCTTGGTTTTGATTTCGCCAGCCACGCGGATGTAGGGAACGAGGGTGACGTGAATGAACAGCGCGTTCTTCGGACCAGCTTCGTGAGCAAATTCACGGATGGCCTCGAGGAATGGTAGCCCTTCGATGTCACCGGTGGTGCCGCCGATTTCGATGATGAGCACATCGGCTTTGCTGTTGCGGCCAATCGCGCGGATGCGGTCTTTGATTTCGTTGGTGACGTGCGGAATGACCTGGACAGTACTGCCGAGGTAATCGCCCCGGCGTTCCTTCTCAATGATGTTGGCGTAGACGCGGCCGCTGGTGAGATTGTTGAGCCGGCCGAGCGTCGCGTGCGTGAACCGTTCGTAATGCCCAAGATCGAGATCGGTTTCCGCGCCGTCGTCGGTGACATATACCTCGCCGTGCTGGAACGGGCTCATTGTGCCTGGATCCACATTTAGGTACGGATCAAACTTCGCCAATGTGACCTTCAGCCCGCGCGCCTCCAACAACGTCCCGATGCTGGCCGCCGTCAGCCCTTTGCCGAGCGAACTGATCACGCCGCCGGTAACAAAAATATATTTCATGGTGCCTTCCGCAAGATTTCTTCCACAATTTTCACATCTGCCGGTACGTCCACGCCGACCGAATCGTATGGCGTGACCAAAACTTTGATTGCAAATCCATTTTCCAACGCCCGCAACTGTTCGAGTTTTTCCGTTTTTTCCAACTCACTCGGTGGCAACTGGACAAATTTTAAGAGGAAGTCGCGACGGTAGGCGTAAACACCGAGGTGCTTGAAATGCGGCGTGGTCGCAGCGGCATCGCGCACGAACGGAATTGGATACCGGGAAAAGTAAAGGGCGTTGCCGTTGGTGGCAAAGACGACTTTGACAATATTCGGGTTCGCCAAAACCTCCGCCGATTCGATCAGCCGGGCCAACGTCGCCATACCGCAGTCTGCAAGACCGTCCACCAGTTGATCGATCATTTCTGGCCGCATCAACGGTTCGTCGCCCTGAATATTGACGATCCGGTCACAGTCCAGTTGCCGGGCGACTTCAGCGGCGCGGTCAGTACCGGACGGACAAACCGGTGAGGTCATCACGACCTCGCCACCGAATTTTTTTACGGCCTCGGCAATCCGCGTGTCATCGGTGGCAACCACAACTCGGTCGAGTCGCTTGGCTTGCTTGGCTTGCTCATAGACGCGTTGGACGAGCGGTTTACCGGCGATAAGCGCGAGCGGCTTACCGGGAAACCGTTGTGCGCCATACCGGGCGGGAA